>NZ_JBTZSU010000008.1:0-182161 GCF_054890965.1 Arthrobacter sp. C152 | reverse complement strand
TGCCGTGCATGGTGAACAGCTGGTTGTACTGCTCCTTGGTCTGCAGGATCTGCATGCCGGGCTCGAACAGTTCGGCACGGATCAGCAGCGCCATGACGCCGCCCAGGCAGAAGAACACGAAGGACGCGATCAGGTACATGTACCCGATGGTCTTGTGGTCGGTGGAGGTGATCCAGTTGACGACGATGCGCCCCTTGGATTTTGGCACCACAGGAGCCGCCAGGGCTCCCGCGGGTGCGGATTGGGTGTACGTAGCCACGTCGCTCCCCTTACTTGGTTTCGTTCAGGTTCGGGTTGCGGTCGTACTCCACGCCAAGCAGGCCGGTGTTGCCTTCGGCCTTGAGCTGGTCCATGTGCGCCTGGAATTCGGATTCCGACACGACCTTGACGCGGAACAGCATTTCGGAGTGGTACTCGCCGCAGAGTTCGGCACACTTGCCGTCGTAGGTTCCCTCTTTAGTGGGGGTGAACCGGATGTAGTTGGGCTTGCCCGGGATCATGTCGCGCTTCTGCAGGAACGCCGGCACCCAGAAGGAGTGGATGACGTCGCGGGCGTTGAGTTCAAGGTCGACGGACTTGTTGACCGGCAGGTACAGCGTGGGGAGCTTGTCCTTGTCGATGGTGTTGCCGGTGAGGTGCGCCTGGACGCCTGCCTCGTGCAGGTCTTCCTTGATGACATCGCCGGACTTGTAGTTGAAGTCCCACGCCCACTGCTTGCCGCGGACGTCGACGACGACGTCGGCGGGCTGGGAGCGGTCGTCGATCGCCTGCTGGTCGCGGTCGGTGAAGTAGAAGAACACCAGCACCATGAACAGCGGGATGGTCAGGTAGAAGACCTCGAGCGGGAGGTTGAAGCTGGTCTGCCGGGGGAACCCGACGGTGCCCTTGCGGCGGCGGTACGCGACCAGGCACCAGACGATCAGGCCCCAGGTAATGATGCCCACAACCAGGGCGGCAATCCATGAGTTGACCCAGAGGTCCATGATGCGGTCGGTGTTGCTGGTGGTGCCGCGCTCAGTGGGCAGCCAGCCCTTCTCTACCTCTGGCGAACATCCGGTCAAAACCAACGCGCCGGCAATTGCCAAGCTTGAGATCGTGGTGATCGTTTTGCGTCGGCTGCCGGTTCGGTTCTGCGAACTCACAGACGGCCCTTCCTACTTGTTGCTGTTGTCCGGGCAGCCATCGGCGGCCCCGGGCACACTAAAAGTTTTACTACTCGGTGTAGAGCTTACCGCTCCGCCGGGCGTTTCGCCCACATGTCGGCGCCGAGCCTCCATGCCGTTTTGGACGGCAGGAAGCCCGGCGCGGGCATCGGGCGAAATAACCGGCTTAGTGGAACGAATCGCCGCAGGCACAGGAGCCCCCGGCGTTCGGGTTGTCGATGGTGAAGCCCTGCTTCGAGATGGTGTCCTCGAAGTCGATGCTGGCACCGCTGAGGTACGGCACGCTCATCTTGTCCACGACCACCTCGACGCCGTCGAAATCGCGTACGGCGTCACCGTCAAGGAGCCGTTCGTCGAAGTAGAGCTGGTAGATCAGCCCCGAGCAGCCGCCGGGCTGCACGGCAACGCGGAGGCGCAGGTCCGTGCGGCCTTCCTGTTCGAGGAGGCTGCGTACTTTGCCTGCAGCCACATCGGTCAGGTTGACCTCGTGAACGGGCAGTTCCTCACTGGCCGCTGCTGCGGCGGTGCTGTTTTCGTTGGTTGCGGTGCTCATTGGCCTACCTTCTTAGGACGGTCTGGCGGCGCCACCCTGGCGGCGCCTGCCCCTACGGTTACGGTATGGGCTATAGCTACATGCTACGCGCGGCAGTCCTGTAGCTCTAACTGCTGACGTAACCCCCGGAGCGTCCCGGTTGTTCCCTGGGAACGCACATTCCGGGGCTCCGCCTAGATCCCTTCGTCGTTCAGCCCGGCCAGCACCAGCGCCTCCGCCACGATGGCGTTGCGGAAATCGCCGATGTGCAGGGACTCGTTGGCGCTGTGGGCCCGCGAGTCGGGGTCCTCCACGCCGGTCACCAGGATCTGGACGTCCGGATACAGTTCCGTCAGGTCGGCGATGAAGGGGATGGAACCGCCGATGCCGGTTTCCACGGCCGGGACGCCCCACGCCTCGCCCAACGCCCGCATCGCCAGCACGGCAGCGGCCGAGGAAGTGTCCGTCTGGAACGGATTCCCGGCCTCCCCCGGCGTGAAGACCACCCGTGCACCGAACGGTGCGTTGGCTTCGACGTGCCGGCGGACCGCGTCCATGGCCTCGGCGGGCACCTGGCCGGGGGCAAGACGGAGGCTGAACTTGGCCCGGGCGCGCGGCAGCAGGGTGTTGGAAGCAACCCCCACGGCAGGAGCGTCGAATCCGATGATCGACAAGGCAGGCTTTGTCCACAGCCGCGACGCGATACTGCCCGACCCGGCCAGGCGGACCCCGTCCAGCACGGACGCGTCGGCGCGGTAGTCGGCCTCCGGCATGTCGACGGCGGCCGAGTCGGTCGCTACCAGGCCCTCGATGGCCACGTTCCCCTGGTCGTCATGGAAGGTGGCGATCAGGCGGGACAGCAGGGTTGGCGCGTCCAGCACCGGGCCGCCGTACATGCCCGAGTGGACCGCATGTTCCAGCACCTGCACCTCGACGACGCCGTCCACCAGCCCGCGCAGGCTGGTGGTCAGGGCCGGCACCCCCACCTTCCAGTTGCTGGAGTCGGCCACGACGATGACGTCGGCGCGCAGCAGTTCGCGGTTGGCTTCCAGGAACGGCCTGAAGGTCGGCGAGCCCGCTTCCTCCTCCCCCTCGATGAAGAACGTCACTCCCAGCCCCAGGGAGCCGGCCAGGACTTCGGAGACTGCCGAGAAGGCGGCCACGTGGGTCATGATGCCGGCCTTGTCATCCGCCGCGCCGCGCCCGTAGAGCCGGCCGTCCTTTTCGACGGCGGTGAACGGCTCCGAGTTCCAGAGGGCTTCGTCGCCCACAGGCTGGACGTCATGGTGCGCGTACAAGAGGATGGTGGGCTTGCCCGTGGCTGCAGGGCGGCGGGCGACGACGGCGGGCCCGCCCGGTGTGCCGTCAGGCTTGTTGCAGGCCAGGATCTGCACGTCGCCGAGTCCGGCCGCGCGGAGCAGGGCGGCGACAGCCTCGGCGCTCTGCTCCAGCGGGGCGCGGTCAAAGCTCGGCCAGGCGATGCCGGGGATGGCGACCAGTTCCTTCAGCTGCGCCAAGGTCCGGTCGAAGGAGCGGTCCACGGCCGAGCGGAGGTCGTCCGCGCGGGCTGTTCCGTCAGTGGGGGGCCCTGACGGGTCCGTGGTGCTGTGCGGGGTCGCCGCCGGTGATGAAGAAGTCATGGCCAAAACATTACCTGCGTCACATCGCGCCGCAGGTGACGACGGGCCGGGCGCAGCCGGGCGGGGGCCCTCCGCAAGGTATTCTGTTCAGGTGTTCGGACGTAAAAAAGAGGCGCCCACGGCGCAGGCAACAGTAGACCAGCAAGCTGCAGAGGCGGCGGCCCGGCAGGGCGGCGTCGCAGGCAAGGGCGCCCCCACTCCCACGCGCAAGGCCCAGGAGGCTGCCCGCAAGCGCCCGCTGGTACCGGAGGACCGCAAGGCGTCCAAGGCTGCCGAGCGCCAGGCCGTCCAGGACCAGCGCCTGAAGATGCGCAGGGCGCTGGACACCGGCGACGAGAAGTTCCTGCCGTTGCGGGACAAGGGCCCGCAGAAGCGGTTTGCCCGTGATTACGTGGATGCGCGTTTCAACCTCGGTGAGTACCTGATGTTCGGCGCCCTGGTCTTTGTCCTGGTGTCCCTGGTGGTCCCGGCCTCCAGCGACATGATGATTTACGTCCTCGGTGCCTTCTGGGTCATGTTCCTGGCAGTCTTCGTTGATGCCTTCATCCTGTCCCGCAAGCTCCGCAAGCGGCTGGCGGAAAAGTTCGGCGAGGTTGAGCGGGGCACCGTCTGGTACGGGGCCATGCGCTCCCTGCAGTTCCGCAAGCTGCGGCTGCCCAAGCCGCAGGTCAAGCGCGGACAGTACCCGGCCTGACCCGACCCGGGAGACCGACTCCCGGCACCAGCAAGAAAGACCCCGGCGGAATGTCCGCCGGGGTCTTTTGCGTCGTTCAGGAACGCCGGTTCTTCGCCAGCCGGCGGTTGATCCGGGCAGCCCAGAAGGGCCCTTCATACAGGAAGGCCGTATAACCCTGGACCAGCGTGGCCCCGGCGTCCAACCTGTCCTGGACATCCTCCGCGGTTTCAACGCCACCGACTGCCACGAGGGCCAGCTGGTCGCCCGTGGCATTCTTCAGCCGGCGCAGGACGTCAAGGGACCGCTGCTTCAGCGGGGCACCCGACAGGCCGCCGGCGCCGCATTTCTCCACGTCCGCGGCGGGCGAGTTCAACCCGGTCCTGGCGATGGTGGTGTTCGTGGCGATGATGCCGTCGAGTTTCAGGTCCAGCGCGAGCCGGGCGACGTCGTCGATGTCCTCGTCGCTGAGGTCCGGCGCGATCTTCACCAGCAGGGGCACATGCCGTCCGGCGGCCCGGTCAGCCTCTTCACCGACGGCCGTGAGCAGCGGCCGGAGGGTTTCCACGTCCTGCAGCAGCCGGAGGCCCGGGGTGTTGGGCGAGCTGACGTTGACCACCAGGTAGTCGGCGGCAGGCGCCAGGCTGCGGGCACTGATGAGGTAGTCGGACACCGCGTCCGTCAGCTCCACCACCTTGGTCTTGCCGATGTTGACGCCGATGACCGGGCGCACCCCGGGATACCTGCGCTGGAGTGCTGCGCGCGCTGCCTTCAGGCGCGGCGCAACGGCGGAGGCGCCGTCGTTGTTGAAACCCATCCGGTTGATGACGGCACGGTCCTGGACCAGGCGGAAGAGCCGCGGCTTTTCGTTGCCCGGCTGCGCCTGGCCGGTGATCGTGCCCACCTCCACGTGGCCGAACCCCAGCTCCGTCAGGGCCTCGATCCCGTGCCCTTCCTTGTCAAACCCGGCGGCCAGCCCGAACGGCGACGGGAACGTCACACCGAACGCTGTGGTCTGCAATGACGGTGCCGGGGCGGTGAGCTTCTGCAGGAGCCTTCCGGCCCCCGAAGCATGCGCCAGCCGGATGCCCTTGAATCCGATCTTGTGGGCGCGTTCTGCGTCCATCCATGAGAAGGCAAGCCTGAAGAAAGTGGGATAAACGCGCATGGCACTAGTTTTCCGTCTTAGGGGCCGCAAACCAAAACGGCGCAGCGGCGGAAGGCGCCTGTCCAGCCGGCGCAGCCGGTTTCCTGCAGCAGGATTAGCATGAGGGCATGGAGTGGCAGCAGGACATCCTGGGCGAAGAATTCCAATCCCACGCCTTTGTCGCCACAGGCCCGGACGCGGTGGAACGGACGGCCACCCTGGTCCGGTTCCGACCGGACCGGAGCCAGGCGCCGGCAGACCAGGGACACCACGCCGTGCTGTTCCTTCACGGCTGGAGCGACTATTTCTTCAACGTCGACCTGGCCCGGTTCTGGGCCGCGGCCGGATACGACTTCTACGCACTGGACATGCACAACCACGGCCGCAGCCTCCGCCCCGAATCACGCGGCGGGTACGTTGCCGACCTCGCAGCCTACGACGCCGAGATCGAGGAAGCCTGCCGCCTGATCGGGCAGGAAACCGGCCCGGGCCCGGTGACCATGATGGGCCATTCCACTGGCGGGCTGGTGGCTGCCCTCTGGACGAGCCGCCGCCCGGAGACAGTGTCCCAGCTGGTGCTCAACAGCCCCTGGCTGGAGATGCACGGAAGCTCCCTGGTGCGCCGCGCCGCCTCCGGCATGGTCCGCCCCGTGGCCCGGTTCCGGCCGGAGGCCCGGCTGCGCCTGCCTGAACGGGGCTTCTACTGGCGCACCATCAGCAGCACGGCCGACGGCGAGTGGCGGCTTGATGAGCGGTACCGGCCGCCCATGGCCTTTCCGGTGCGGGCCGGCTGGCTGCGGGCAGTCCTGGCTGGCCACGCGCGGGTGGCGCGCGGTCTTAACATCGATGTCCCCATCCTGGTCCTGCTGTCCCGGGCCAGCGCCAACGGCCTCTTCTGGTCCGAAACGATGCGGCGGAGTGACGCCGTCCTGGACGTCAACATCATTGGCATCCGCGCGCTGACGCTGGGCCGCACCGTCACCGTGGAACGGATCGACGGGGCCCTGCACGACGTCTTCCTTTCCCCCGAGCCCATCCGGTCCGATGCCTACTCGCGGCTGTCCCGCTGGCTGCGGGCGTACGGGTGACGCTACTGCGGCGGAAGGATTTGGCCTGGGATTGCGGGCGCGGCGGCATCGACGGCGCCGCCGTACCGCCGGTCCCGGCGGGCATATTCCTCGACGGCGGCCCACAGGGTGCGCCGGTCCACGTCCGGCCAGAGGGTGTCCATGAAGACGAACTCCGCGTAGGCGGACTGCCAGAGCAGGAAGTTCGACAGCCTTTGCTCGCCCGAGCTGCGCAGGAAGAGGTCCACGTCCGGCAGGTCGGGTTCATCGAGGTATTTCTGGATAGTGCGCTCGGTGATGGCGCCTGGCTTCAGTTTACCGGCGGCCACGTCGGCGGCGATGGCGGAGACTGCATCGGTGATCTCCGCGCGGCCGCCGTAATTAACACACATGGTCAAGTTACAGGTGGTGTTGCCCGCCGTGAACTCCTCCGCCTCCTCCAGCTCGCGGATAACCGACCCCCAGAGCCGGGGACGGCGCCCGGCCCACCGCACCCGGACACCCCAGTCGTCGAGTTGGTTCCGCTGCCGACGCAGCACATCCTTGTTAAATCCCATCAGGAAGCGCACTTCCTCGGGGGACCTGCGCCAGTTTTCGGTGGAGAACGCGTACACGCTGACGTATTCGATCCCCAACTCGATCGCGCCGGCCATGACGTCCAGCAGGGCGGGCTCCCCCGCCTTGTGCCCCTCGATCCGGGGCAGGCCCCGCTGGTTGGCCCACCGCCCGTTGCCGTCCATGACGATGGCCACGTGCCGGGGGATGAATTCAGCCGGGATGGAGGGCGCCACCGCCCCTGACGGGTGCGGGTAGGGCGGCACCACAGGATGGGTACGCTTTCGGGCAGGACTGTTCTTTTTCCCCAGGACCACTGTCAGGTACGCTCCACATGCTTGAGGGATTTCAGGACTCGTTCGAGATGCCATTGCAGGTAGGCGGCCACCAGGCCCGCCGCCTCCTTGCGGTGCTGGGGAAGCGACGCATCGGCCGTTCCCCAGTCGCCGGTCAGCAGGGCCGCCAGGAGGACGACCGTCTCCGGCGCAGGTGCCGGTGACCCGGGCGGCCGGCAGCCACTGCACACCATGCCGCCCAGCGGCGCGGAAAAAGCGGTGTGTGGACCCGGCAGCCCGCACCGGGCGCAGTCGGTGAAGCTGGGCGCCCAGCCGCCCGTGGCCAGGGCCCGCAACAGGTAGGAGTCCAGGATAAGACCGGCCGCGTGCTCGTCGCGGCTGAGCGCGGCGAGGGCACCGACGAGCAGGTTGTACTGCGCGGTGCCGGCCTCACCGTCGACGTCCGTGAGCTTTTCGGCGGTCTCCGTCATTGCGGCGGCAACGGTGTAACGGCCATAGTCGGCCGCGATGCTGCCGCCGTACGCGCCCTTGGCCACGGCCTGCGTGACGATGTCCAGTGTCCGGCCGGACACCAGTTGAAGGTCGGCCACCATGAACGGCTCCAGCCGGGCCCCGAACCGGCTGCTGGTCCGGCGGACCCCCTTGGCAACGGCGCGGACCTGACCGTGGTGTTTGGTCAGGAGGGTGATGATCCTGTCTGCCTCGCCCAGTTTGTGGGTGCGCAGCACCACGGCGTCGTCCCGGTACGCCCGGGAAGCAAAGGAGTGTTGGGCCACGCTCTATCTTCCCATCATGTCCGGCGCGGCGTTGTCCGGACACAGGTGTGCCGCCGGCGGAACCGGCGGCACAGCTGTGGACAATCAGGCCTGGGCATCCCGGATGGCGCGGTTCACGGCGGAAATCACGGCCTTGAGCGAGGACATGCTGGTGTTCGCGTCGATGCCGACGCCCCACAGGACCCGCTCCCCCACGGCGCACTCGACGTAGGCCGCGGCCATTGCGTTTCCGCCCTCGGACAGGGCGTGCTCGCTGTAGTCCAGCACGCGGACGTCCACGCCGTCCTCGTGGAGGATGTTCAGCAGGGCGGCGATGGGGCCGTTCCCGGTGCCGGTGCGGCTGACCTGGGCACCATCGATGGTGAGCGAGGCATGCAGCGTCATGCCGCCGTCGTCGTCCGTTTCCGTCTTGACCGCACCCAGGGAGTAGCGGCCCCACTGGCCGTCGGTCTTGCCGGAGGGCAGGTACTCGTCCTGGAAGGTCTGCCACAGCTGGGCGCCGCTGACCTCGCCGCCCACCGTGTCGGTGCGGCGCTGGATGACGCCGGAAAACTCGATCTGCGCGCGGCGTGGCAGGTCCAGGCTGTGCTCGTTCTTGAGCAGGTAGGCCACCCCGCCCTTGCCCGACTGGGAGTTCACGCGGATCACGGCCTCGTAGCTGCGGCCCAGGTCCTTCGGGTCGACCGGCAGGTACGGGACCTGCCACGTGAAGTCGTCCACCGCCTTGCCCGCGGCCGCGGCATCCCGCTCCAGCGCCTCGAAGCCCTTCTTGATGGCGTCCTGGTGCGATCCGGAGAACGCGGTGAACACGAGGTCGCCGCCGTACGGCGACCGTTCCGGGACGGGCAGCTGGTTGCAGTATTCCACCGTGCGGCGCACGTCGTCGATGTTGGAGAAGTCGATCATGGGGTCGATACCCTGGACGAACAGGTTCAGGCCCAGCGTCACCAGGTCCACGTTGCCGGTCCGTTCACCGTTGCCGAACAGGCACCCTTCGATGCGGTCGGCGCCGGCCATGTAGCCCAGCTCGGCCGCGGCCACCCCGGTGCCGCGGTCGTTGTGCGGGTGCAGGGAGAGGATGATTCCCTCCCGGGGGTGCAGGTGCCGGCTCATCCACTCGATGGAATCGGCGTAGACGTTGGGGGTTGCCATTTCCACTGTGGCGGGCAGGTTGATGATGACCTGGCTGTCCGCGGAGGCTTCGAAGACGTCGGCGACAGCGTTGCAGACGCGGACGGCGTACTCCAGTTCGGTGCCGGTGAAGGATTCCGGGGAGTACTCGTAGGTGACTTTGGTGTCCACCAGGGTTTCTTCGTATTTTTTGCACAGGCGCGCCCCCTGCAGCGCGATGTCCAGGATGCCGTCTTCATCCTGGTTGAAGACCACCCGGCGCTGCAGCACCGAGGTGGAGTTGTAGAGATGGACGATGGCCTGCTTGGCGCCCACCAGCGATTCGTAGGTCCGCTCAATCAGGTGCTCGCGGGCCTGGGTCAGGACCTGGATGGTGACATCGTCCGGGATGTGGTTGCCCTCGATGAGCTGGCGGACGAAGTCGAAATCGGTCTGGGACGCGGACGGGAAACCGACCTCGATTTCCTTGAAGCCCATCCGGACCAGCAGGTCGAACATCTTCATTTTGCGGGCCGGGCTCATGGGGTCGATGAGAGCCTGGTTGCCGTCACGCAGGTCCACGGCGCACCAGCGCGGGGCCTTGGTGATGACCTTGTCCGGCCAGGTGCGGTCCGGCAGTTCGACCTTGATCTGGTCCTGGAACGGGATGTAGCGGTGGAACGGCATTCCTGAGGGCTTCTGTGCGTTTCGCATTACTATCGGGGCCTTTTCTGTGGTTCTTCTTTGAAAGGGTGGCCGGGCAACACAAACTCCGCAGCGAGGGTGGGCCTAGCGCTGGATCGCGCCTGTGGCCTCGCCGCGGCAGCTAAGAAGAAGGAGCTCTGCACGCACCTTTTGAGGGTAACACGGGTGCGTAAGATGAAAGGGCACTACCGTCCGTAAAGTCCAGCATGCAGACGCCCCCGGTGTTCGGCCGGCCGCGGCATCCCAGCAAAAGGAGTTTCAGTGCCCATTTCGGGGATCGACCTGTCCACCTTTGATCACACAGTCCGGCCGCAGGACGACCTCTACCAGCACGTCAACGGTGCGTGGCTGAAAGCGACCGAAATTCCCGACGACCGCCCCCTTGAGGGAACCTTCACGGCCCTTCGCGACGGGTCGGAAATCGCGGTGCGCGACATCATCGAGGAAGCAGCCGCCAAGGGTCCGGAGGCCAGTGGCATCGAACGCAAAATCGGCGACCTCTACACCAGCTTCATGGACGAAGCGGCGGTCGAAGCGAAGGGCATGGAACCGATCCGGGAACGGCTCGCGGACGTCTTCGCCACCGGCTCCCCCACGGAACTCCTCGCCCTCGCGGGCCGGCTGTTCCGGGCGGACGTGGGCGGGCTCTTCTACATCTATCCCGCCCCGGATGCCGGTAACCCGGACCGGGTCCTGCTGTACACGGGACAAGGCGGCCTTGGCCTGCCCGACGAGTCCTACTACCGGGAAGAGAAATTCGCGCCGATCGTGGCGGCCTACACGGCGCACGTGGAAAAGATGTTCGGGCTCGCCGGGCTGCCCGACCCGAACGGGGCGGCCGGCCGCGTCGTTGACCTGGAAACCAGGCTCGCCTCCCACCATTGGGACAACGTCACCCTGCGTGACCCGCAAAAGACCTACAACCTGAAGTCGGCAGACGAAGCAGAGGCGCTGTTCCCGCTGCTGCCCACCTGGTTCGAGGCCGCCGGGATCGGAGCCGACAAGCGCACCGAACTCGTCGTCAGCACCCCTGACTTCTTCGCCGGAGCTGCAGGGCTGCTCGACTCGGTGCCGCTGTCCACGTGGCAGGAGTGGCTGGCGATGCGTGTGGTCAGCGCTGCGGCGCCGTATTTGTCTGCGGCGTTCGTGGATGCAGGCTTCGCGTTCTACGGCACCACCATCAGCGGCACCCCCCGGAACAAGGACCGCTGGAAGCGCGGGGTTGCAGTGGTGGAAGCCGCCCTGGGTGAAGCCGTGGGCCAGATCTATGTTGCCCGGCATTTTCCGGAAACACACAAAGCGCGGATGCAGTCGCTGGTGGCGAACCTCATCGAGGCCTACCGCCGCAGCATCACGGATGTCCCGTGGATGGGTGAGGCCACCAAAGCAGAGGCGCTGCGCAAACTGGAGGCCTTCCGGGCGAAGATCGGCTACCCCGAGGAGTGGATCGACTATTCGGCCGTAGTGATAGAGCCTGACGACCTGCTGGGCAATGTGGAGCGCGCGCACAACGCTGACGTGGACAGGCACCTTGACGAGGTCGGCAAACCGGTGGACCGGAACAAATGGCTGATGACGCCGCAAACGGTCAATGCCTACTACCACCCCATGATGAACGAGATCGTGTTCCCGGCAGCGATCCTGCAGCCGCCGTTCTTCACGGCCGAGGCCGATGACGCCGTGAATTACGGCGGCATCGGCGCGGTGATCGGGCATGAAATCGGACACGGTTTTGACGACCAGGGCTCACAGTTCGACGGCGGCGGGGCGCTGCGCAACTGGTGGACGGAGCAGGACCGCCAGGCGTTCGAGACGCTCACGGCCCGGCTCGTGGCCCAGTATGACGCCCTCACCCCCGGCGCGGCACCCGGGCACAATGTGAATGGCCGCCTCACCCTGGGCGAGAACATCGGAGACCTCGCAGGCCTGACCATCGCATATAAGGCCTACCTGATCAGCCTTGACGGCCGGGAGCCGGAAGTGATTGACGGCCTGACCGGCCAGCAGCGCTTTTTCGCCTCCTGGGCGGCCGGCTGGCGCCAGGTCATCCGGCAGGAGGAGGCCATCCGCCGGCTTGCCACCGATCCGCACTCCCCCAACGAGTTCCGGACCAACGCCATCGCCAAGAACCTGGATCCGTTCCATGAGGCGTTCGAGGTCACCGAGGAAGACGGCATGTGGATGCCGCCCGCGGAGCGCGTCAGCATCTGGTAGCTGGAAAGCACACAGGGGCCCCTCCTTGCGGCGGGGCCCCTGTGTGCGTCCGGCGGGTCTTCAGCATGACCACCGGTGCGGCGGCAGTTACTGCCGGACGATCAGCGCAGGATTTGCCTGCTGGCAGGTCTTGTCCCCGGCAGTCTGGTTGACGATGTCCTCCGGCAGGGCGGCCGCCCCTGCGCCGGCCCCGGCCCCGAAGGTGGCGCCGGTGGTGAAGTCGCTTCCGACATAGAGCTGCACGCCCGTGACGCCGGGGGCAGGGATCATCAGGGTTGCCGGGATGCCGAGCATCGCCGCGACGTCGGCGGCCACGTCGGCGAAGCCGTTGCCGTAGTACACCGCCGTCTTGGCCACCGGCTGGGCCAGGAACTGTCCCGTTTGGGTGAAGCCGCCGGCCACCAGGGCCTGCACCAGTTCCTGGGAGCGGCCGGCGATGCCGGTTCCGTTGGCAACGGTCACCGGCTGGATGGCCTTGTTGTAGCTCGGCGCCGGGGTGGCTGTCTCGGTCGGTTCCGCGGAAGGCGTTGCCGTTTGAGCGGGCGACGGCGCGGTGGGGTCGGTCAGGTCCACATTCTTCCGCAGGGCCGAGAAGAGCTGGGCGCCCGCAGGCTCGGCGATCACCAGCCGGTTCGGGTCGACGGGCGCGGGCGTGGTGGGAACCGCCACGAAGGCCACCTTGCCGATGTCGATGTCCTTGAGCCGGTTGCCGATGGTCAGCAGCGTGGGGATGGAAGCCAGCCCGTCATCTACCGTCAGGTTCTGGGTGACGACGTCGGCGATCTTCAGCATCTTCGCGGGATCGGACAACGTCCCCTCGTCCTTGATCTTGCGGGTCAGCGAGGACAGGAAGCCCTGCTGGGCCTTGATCCGGCCCAGGTCGCCGCCGTCGGCAAAGGCGTGCCGGGTGCGGAGGAAGGCAAGTGCCATCTCACCCTGGACGGCGGAGGTTCCGGCCGGGAGCCGCAGCCGGGAATCGGGATCGTAAACGGCGTCGCTGATGCAGACGTCCACGCCGCCCACGGCGTTGGAAAGTTCCTTGACCGCGTTGAAGTCCGCCATCATGAAGTGGTCCACCTGCATGCCGGTGATCTTGTTGACGGTGTCAACGGCACAGCCGATGCCGGCCTCGCTCATGGCCTCGTTGATCATGACGCCCGTGCGGGCCGGGAAGACCTTGTTGGTCTTCCGGTCCTTGCATTCGGGAATGTCGACCAGCAGGTCGCGGGGGAAACTGATGACGTTGACGCGCTTGTTGTCCTCGGAGATGTCCATCAGCATCATCACGTCAGACTTGCCGTAGCCGGTGGAGTCGTCCGAGGTGCCGTACTCGGAGTTCTTGCCGTCCCGCGTATCGGAGCCCAGGATCAGGATCTGCATCCTGCCCGTGGCATCGCTCACGGGGGACTCGGTGCTCTCACCCCCGGCGTTCAGCGGCGCCTTGGAGATGTTGTTCTGCAGGCGGAAGAACCAGAATCCTGCAAAGGCCAGACCGGCGACGAGAACCACGGCCACCACCGCCGTGATGGCCCTCAACCACACCGGCATGCCCCGGAACGGGCCCAGGTGGCGGGCTGCCCCCAGGCCCGCGCCATTGGCGTGGCGGGATACCGGTCCCGGCCCGGCGTGCAAGTCAGCCTCGTTGTCGCGTGTATCGCGGCCTCGACCCACGTGGTGAACCTTCCTCTAAAGACGAATCCGGTCCATTTTAGTGGTCCAGTCTGTGAATGTCGGGGGCTGGCCCGGCGGGGGCGCCCCGCGGCGGGATCAGAAACCCAGTTTGACGAGCTGCTTCGGGTCCCGCTGCCAGTCCTTGGCTACCTTGACGTGCAGGTCGAGGTAGATGCGCGTGCCCAGGAGGGCTTCGATGCCCTTGCGGGCGTTGGTGCCCACTTCGCGCAGCCTGCTGCCGCCCTTGCCGATAATGATGGCCTTCTGGGAGGGACGTTCCACATAGAGGTTGACGCGTACGTCCAGCAGGGGGTTGTCCTCCGGGCGGTCCTCCCTGGGGACGATTTCCTCGACCACGACGGCAAGGGAATGGGGAAGTTCGTCCCGGACCCCCTCCAGTGCCGCTTCGCGGATCAGCTCGGCGACCATGACGGCTTCGGGTTCGTCTGTCAGTTCACCGTCGGGGTACAGCGGCGGCGACGGCGGCATGTGGCTGATGAGGACGTCGGCGACCGTTTCCACCTGGAAGCCGTCGCTTGCGGAGACGGGGACGATGTCCTTCCAGCCGTCCTCGCCCATGACTTCGCGTCCGAGCGCGGCGACGGCCAGGAGTTGCTCGGTGAGCTGTTGGCGGTCCACGAGGTCCGCCTTCGTCACAATGGCCACCACGGGTTTGCGCCCCACCGCGGCCAGCTGGGCGGCGATGAATTTGTCGCCGGGGCCGATCTTTTCGTTGGCGGGGAGGCAGAATCCGATCGCGTCAACCTCGGCCAGCGTGTCCGCAACGAGGTCGTTGAGGCGTTTGCCGAGGAGGGTGCGCGGGCGGTGCAGGCCGGGGGTGTCAACCAGGATCAACTGGGCGTCCTCGCGGTGCACGATGCCCCTGATGGTGTGGCGCGTCGTCTGCGGCTTCGCGGAGGTGATGGCGACCTTCTTGCCCACCAGCGCGTTGGTCAGCGTGGACTTGCCCGCGTTGGGCCGTCCGACGAGGACCGAGAACCCGGCGCGGAAGCCGCCGAAGTCGTCCGCGGCTGCATCCTTATTTTTCTTGCTCACGAGGAACTCCCTGCTGGGTTGCGTCGGCCTCTTCCAGGAGGCCTTCAAGGTCAGTCTCTACTCTTGGTGCCGGCGCCGCAATGATGTGGCTGACGCGGTTCCGGCGGCCTTCCAGCCTGTCGGCGCGCAGCGACACGCCCTGTACCTGCACGCTGCTTCCCACGATCGGAACACGGCCCAGTGCCTTGGCGAGGAGGCCGCCCACGGTGTCCACCTCGTCGTCGTCGAGCTCGAGGTCGAACAGCTCGCCAAGATCGTCAATGCCCATCCGCGCACTGACCCGGTAGGAGCCGTCGCCCAGGGCGACGGCTTCAGCGCTCTCGGTGTCGTATTCATCGACGATCTCGCCGACGATTTCCTCGATCAGGTCCTCGAGGGTGACCAGCCCTGCGGTGCCGCCGTACTCGTCGATCACGATGGCCACGTGCGTTGATTCCTTCTGCAGCTCCCGCAGCAGATCGCTGACGGGCTTGGATTCCGGCACATACCGCACCTCGCGGGCCAGGGACTCCACCACGGGCGGTTCTTCATCCGCACCCAGCTGGTGGATGGCTGCGGCGACGTCCTTGAGGTAGACGATGCCGAGGATGTGGTCCGTGTTTTCGCTGATCACGGGGATCCGGGAATAGCCGGAGCGCAGGAACAGCGACATGGCCCGGCGGAGGCTGGAGCCGGCGTCGATGCTGACAATGTCCGTCCTGGGCACCATGACCGCGCGGACCAGGGTGTCACCGAAATCGAAGACCGACTGGATCATCTCCACCTCGGTGTCCTCGATCATGTCGGATTCACTGGCCCGGTCCAGGAGCTCACGGAATTCCTGCTCACTGAAGAAGGCGTCATCGCCGCCAGGTGCGCCCGGGGCGGCGGAGCTGCCCAGGGCCACGAGCCAGCCTGGTATGGGGCCCAGGACACCTGTCAGGAAGCGCACCATCGGGGCGGTGAACCGGACCACTGCCGTGGAGTGGAGCCGGCCAAGCTGGCGTGGTGAAACACCCACGATGACAAAACCGAGCAGGGCCATGACGCCGGTGGCCACCAGTCCCGCAAGCCAGACGTTGTCCAGCAGGCTGGAAATGAGGACAGCAACGGCGACCGCTGAGGCCATTTCAAACCAGACCCGCCAGAACCGCAGCGCCCGGGTGTGCGCGACCGGTTCGGCGAGGATCCGGCGCATGGCCGTTCCGCGGCTTCGGAGCAGTGCCTGTTCGGCATCGTGGCGGGGAAGGAAGCTGAAGGCGGCTTCGGCGGCCGTGAGGACTGCCGCGACGGCAAGGAACACCAGTGCCATCGCGACCAGGAGCAGTTGTGTCACTGGGTTGTCTCGGCGGGGGCTTCTTTGCCGGTGAAGCCGGAGAGCAATTCCCGCTGGAGGCCGAACATCTCCGCCTTCTCTTCCGGTTCGGCGTGGTCGTAGCCGAGCAGGTGCAGGATACCGTGGGTAGTCAGCAACAGCATTTCGTCCTGCAGGGAATGGCCGGCGTTTTTGGCCTGGACCTTGGCGACCTGCGGGCAGATCGCAATGTCGCCGAGCATGCCCTGGGGCGTGGGCCGGTCAGGGGTTCCCGGGGTGAGTTCGTCCATGGGCACCGACAGGACGTCGGTGGCGCCTGGCTCGTCCATCAGCTCGATGTGCAGCTTTTCCATGGCCGGTTCATCGACCAGGAGGATGGAGAGTTCGGCCTGGGGGTGGATGTAGAGCTGCTCGAAAATGTAACGCGACAAGGCAACGAGTTCGGCTTCCTCGACCTGGACACCGGATTCGTTGTTGACCTCAATGCTCACGCGTGTTCCCCCCGCTTTTCCCTGCTTGCCGAATGCTTAACCCTGTTCCGCTGGATTTCGTCCCACATGCTGTAGGCGTTGACGATGTCGCCCACCAGCCTGTGCCGGACGACGTCGGCGGCGTCCAGGACGGAGAAGCTGACACCCTCGATGCCCTGCAGGATTTCCTCCACGATGCGCAGCCCCGAGCGGGTGCCGAACGGCAGGTCCACCTGGGTGACGTCGCCGGTGACCACCATCTTGGAGCCGAAGCCAAGCCTGGTGAGGAACATCTTCATCTGCTCCGGCGTGGTGTTCTGGGCCTCGTCGAGAATGATGAAGGCGTCGTTCAAGGTCCGCCCGCGCATGTAGGCCAGCGGTGCCACTTCAATGGTGCCGGCGGCCATCAGCCGCGGGATGGACTCGGGATCCATCATGTCGTGCAGGGCGTCGTAGAGCGGGCGAAGGTAGGGGTCGATCTTGTCGCTCAGCGTCCCGGGCAGGAACCCGAGGCGCTCCCCCGCCTCGACGGCGGGACGGGTCAGGATGATGCGGCTGACCTCTTTTTGCTGCAGCGCCTGGACCGCCTTGGCCATGGCCAGGTAGGTCTTGCCGGTTCCGGCTGGACCGATGCCGAAGATGACGGTGTTGGCATCAATGGCGTCGACGTAGTTTTTCTGGTTCAGCGTCTTGGGGCGGATGGTCCTCCCCCGGCTGGACAGGATGTCGTGGGTCAGAACCTCCACCGGGTTCTGCAGGGATTGGGTGCGCAGGAGGGCCACCAGCTGCTGCAGGACGGCCGGAGTGATCACTGTCCCACGCGCCACCAGGCCGCGGACTTCCTGGAGGAGCCGCATGATCCGGGGAACGTCGGTGGCGGGGCCGCTGATGGACAGCTCGTTGCCGCGCACGTGGAAGTTGACGTCGGGGAACTGCTCCTCGATGAAGCGCAGGGCCTCATCATGGCTGCCGAGGGATTGAACCATCTGGTCGGAGTTCTCGAACAGGACCACTTCGGTGCGGATGCCGGGAAGGGAATGGGGGAATTCCCCGGGGCTGCCGTCGCCCGTGTTGAGCCTCCGCTTGCCGTTCGCTGATTCAGTCATGGTGCTGGCCCGCAGGCCTGTGGTCCCCTCGAAGTCCGATATGTGTTTGCTGTGGCTGGCCGGCGGCCGTTGCACGGCGCTGCCGGTTCAGCGATCCCTTTATCTTACGCCAGCGGGCACACCGGGTGGGTACCGCGCACCGGGTACGGGGCCTGCAGCCGGGACGCCGTCGGTCCCGGCTGCGGCCGGCACCGCCGGTCAGAAACGGCCTTAGGTATCAACTTCATATCGTCCTCATATCGTTCCCGTTGCAGTTGGGCGCCTGCAGCCATAACACCGCCTGGACGGCCCGGCGGCTGTGCAATGCTGGAAACCCCAGCGCCTGCTGGGACACCAGGCCGCAAGGGGATCGGCCCGACACGCCACGAAAGGACAAGGGCAGGGAAGTGCCGGAAACCTCTGCGCCCTCATGGGCTGGACGAATGGTGGGAAGGGTGCGCCCGGCCGTCCTGGCTGGAGTCCTTGTCCTCGTTCCGGTGCTGTCGGCGTGCACGGCTGAAGGCGGCCCGGCCCCCTCCCGCTCGCTCGCCTCCGTACCCGCCACCGGCGGGACCATGCCGGACGGGCCGGCCACCAGCGCACCGTTGGAGACCACCCAGTCTTCGAACAAGGCGCCGGTCTACTGGATCGGCCGCAGCGGCGGGAACATCTTCCTGTACCGCGAATTCCGCGACGTCCCGGAGCAGGAAAACCCGGTAACCCGTGCGTTGCGGGCCATGATGTCGGACAAACCACTCGACCCGGATTTCTTCACGCCGTGGCAGAACCCGGGCAAGCTCGCCACGTCGATCTCGGGCAAGGACGTCATCACCGTGGACGTCTCCTCCGATGCGTTCAACAGCAACCTTGACGCCGACATGGCCGCACGCGCCATCCAGCAGCTGATCTACACCGCCACTGCAGCTGCGGCCAGTTCAGGGCTCATCGACACGGGCCAGCAGATCCGCGTCCGGATCCTGGTGGATGGACACACCGACTATGTGGCGTTCGGGCATGTCCAGCTGGGGGCGTTGATGACCCGGGCCGCAGGGCTGGTGGCTCCGGTGTGGATCATCGATCCGCAGGAGGACGCGGAGGTCGCCGGCGGCAGCGTCAAGATCACCGGCCGCAGCACCTCCCCCGGCGGCAAACTGCACTGGCAGATCCTGCAGACGGCGGACGGCGGCAGCAAGACGCCCTTCCTGACCGGCGAGACGACGGCGGCCTCGGAGCAGGGGCAGGCGGGCGCGTTCACGCTGGCCCTCAGCCTGCCGCCGGGTGATTACGAGCTGCGGGTGGCGCAGGCCGGGTCCGGCGGCGAACCCGACCGCAACGAGGACACGCGGACCTTTAAGGTGCGCTAGCGGCCCACCGGCCCAGGACGTCGCTGGCGAGCACGACGGCGGCGGGTCCTGCCGTCGACGACCGCAGGACATGGTGTCCCAGCAGGGCGGTCACGGCGCCTGCGCTGCAGAGTTTGGTGACTTCCCGGGGGCTGATGCCGCCCTCAGGGCCGACGATCAGCAGCACCTCGCGGGGGCCCTGGGCCTCCCGCCCCTGCCACCCCTCGAGTACGGACCGCAGCGGCCGGACGGCGTCCTCGTGCAGGACCACGGCAAGGTCCGCCGCTTCAACAGCGGCGCACAGCCCCGCGGTCTCGACGGCGGGCCGGACGTCCGGGATCCATGCGCGGCGCGCCTGTTTCGCCGCCGCGGCGACGGCGGACTGCCACTTGGCGTGGGCGCGGGCCGCCCGGTCACCCTTCCACCGCACGATGGAGCGTTCGGACTGCCAGGGCACGACGGCGTCGATGCCCAGTTCGGTGGCCGTCTCGATGGCCAGTTCGTCCCGGTCGCCCTTCGCCAGGGCCTGGACCATTACCAGGCGGATGTCCGGGCGCTGCTCCACTGCAACGGAACCGCACTCCACCTCCAGCAGTGAGGCAGCGGCCGACACCACCTTCCCGGTCATGCGGGTGCCGGCGCCGTCGACGATGTCGACAGCCTCGTCGGGCGCCAGCCGCTTGACGGTGACCGCATGCCTCGCCTCGGTCCCCTCAAGGACGAAGACGTCTCCCGGTGACACGGCGTCCAGCGAGCCTGCGGCGGTGAAAAAGACGGGGTTGCTCACCGCTACAGGTTACCGAGCCGGTCCCGGAGCTTGGCGAACACACCGCCGCTGGCCGCGAGCTTGCCCTCGGTGATCTGTTCACCGCGCAGCTTGGCGAGCTGCCGCAAAAGGTCTTCCTGCTGGGAATCCAGTTTGGCGGGGGTGTCCACCTGGAGGTGGACCTTGAGGTCGCCGCGGCCGTAGCCGCGCAGATGGGTGACCCCCAGCCCGCGGAGTGTGATGATTTCCCCCGACTGTGTTCCGGGCTTGACGTCGATCTCCTGGGTTCCGTCGAACGTTTCCAGGCTGACGTCCGTGCCCAGCGCGGCCGCCGTCATCGGGATATGCAAGGTGGCGTGCAGGTCGTCGCCTTCCCGGACGTAGGTGGCGTCGTTGTTGACGCGGATCTCCACGTAGAGGTCCCCGGCGGGGCCGCCGGCGGGACCTGCCTCGCCCTGCCCGGAGAGCTGGATCCGGGTTCCGGTGGCGACGCCGGCCGGGACCTTGATGGTCAGCGACCGGCGGCTGCGGATGCGGCCCTGGCCGCTGCATTCGTTGCAGGGGTCCTTGATGACCGTGCCGAACCCTTCGCAGGTGCCGCAGGGCGCCGCCGTCATGACCTGTCCCAGGATGGACCGGACTGCCCGCTGGACCTGGCCACTGCCGCCGCAGATATCGCACCGCTCAGGCTGTGTCCCGGGGCGGCAGCAGGACCCGTCACAGGTGGGACAGACCACCGCGGTGTCCACCTCGAGCTTCTTGTTCACGCCGAAGACGGCGTCCCGGAGGTCGATCCGGACGCTGATGAGGGCGTCCTGGCCGCGGCGCACCCGGGAGGCGGGCCCGGAGGTGCCGCCGGCGCCGAAGAAGGTGTCGAAGATGTCCTGGAACGCGAAGCCCTGGCCCGCGTAGCCGGCGCCGCCGAAGCCGTTGTCGGTTCCGTTTTCGTTGCCGGTGGTGTCGTAGACCCGGCGTTTTTGCGGGTCGGACAGGACCTCATAGGCGTGAGTTACTGCCTTGAAGCGCTCCGCGGCGTCCTCACCGGGGTTCACGTCCGGGTGAAGGGTGCGGGCCAGCTTGCGGTAGGCCTTTTTGATCTCTTCCCCGGTTGCCTCCGGCGAGACTCCAAGGACGTCATAGTGGCTGCTCAAAGTTCGTATCTCTTCCTTGTTGTACTGCGTGTACTGGGGCTGTCCCGCCCGCGCCCGCTGCAGGATCCGGCGGGCGCGGGACGGTCAGGGGCCCAGAATCCTGGAAAGGTAGCGCGCCACGGCCCTGACCGCAGCCATGGTGGTTGGATAGTCCATCCTGGTGGGGCCGAGGATGCCCACTTTCGCGGCGCTGCCGGGCCCGTACCCGGTGGCCACCACTGATGCCTCGGCCAGCCCGTCGTACGGGTTTTCCCTCCCGATGCTGACAGCTACGCCGCGGTGGTCCTGCGCCATTTCGCTCAGCAGCCGCAGCATCACCACCTGTTCCTCCAGCGCCTCAAGGACCGGCCCGATGCTGAGCGGAAAGTCCACGTTGGACCGGGCAAGGTTGGCGGTCCCGGCCATCACCATCCGGTCCTCCCGGCTGTTGTGCGCCAGGGCCTCAAGGCCGTGGGCCAGCGCGTGCGCCGCCTGCCGCTGGGCGGGGGCGGCAGCGGCAACGACGGCGGGAAGCGCCTGCGCGAGCTCGCTCAACGGGGTGCCGGCCAGCGCGGCGAGGAACCGTGTCCGCAGGGCTGCCACGGCGTCATCGCCGAGGTCCTGCCCGACGTCGATCACGCGTTGCTCCACCTTGCCGCTGTTGGCAATCAGGACGACGAGCACCTTGCGCGGGGCAAGCAGCACGAATTCGATGTGCCGGACCAGGGCCCTGCTCAGGTGCGGATACTGGACCACCGCCACCTGGTTGGTCAGCTGGGCCAGCAACCGCACGGTGCGGTCCAGGACGTCGTCGAGATCGTCCGAGCCCTCCAGCAGGGACTGGATGGCCCGGCGCTCAGCCGCGGAGAGGGGTTTCACCGCTGAAATCTGGTCCACGAACAGCCGGTAGCCCTTGTCGGTGGGGATGCGTCCCGCGCTGGTATGCGGCGCGGTGATCAGCCCCTCGTCTTCCAGGGCGGCCATGTCATTGCGGATGGTCGCGCTGGAGACGCCGAGATGGTGCCGCTCAACCAGGGCCTTGGAGCCGACCGGCTCGCGGGAGTGGACGTAGTCCTCCACGATGGCCCGCAGCACTTCCAGTTTGCGTGGCTCGCTCACACTCCACCTCCATCCATGGTCCGGGGCCTCCGCCCCGCCTGCATGCTGACTCCACCAGGGTTAGCACTCGACATGCCTAAGTGCTAACAGTCTATTATGCCTTGGCGCGTTGTTAGCATTGGTACCGCTCCGGGCGAAATTCCGGTGTTTACTACCTAGCGCTAGGCGGATCACATCCATGGACTACCAGAACTGGGGCCCCCGCGACATGTCCGCGCCAGCCCGCACGGAACTGCCCGAAGTTCCCGTCGAACGGGGAATGGTGCTGGAGGACGTCCAGTCCGGCTGGGTGGGGGCCGTGACCCGGGTGGAGAAGTCCGGCGGCATGCATGTGGTGGCACTCGAGGACCGCCGCGGCAAGTCCCGCTCCTTCCGCCTGGGCTTCGGCTTCCTCCTGGAGGGCCGGCCTATCCGCCTGGTCCCGCCCGCACCGAAGGCCGCGGCGGCCGGGGCAGCCCCCGGCAGGACCGCCTCGGGGTCGGTCCGGGTCCAGGGCCAGCGGGCGCAGGTGGCCAAGGCGAGCCGGATCTGGGTGGAAGGCAAGCACGACGCCGAACTGGTGGAGAAGGTGTGGGGAGACGACCTCCGCGTGGAGGGCATCGTCGTCGAGCCGCTGCACGGCATCGACGACCTGGCCGCCGCGGTGGCCGACTTCCGGCCCGGCCCCGGCAGGCGCCTGGGCGTCCTGGTGGACCACCTGGTGCCCGATTCCAAGGAATCCCGCATCGCCGATGCCGTGATGGCTTCGCCCGGCGCCGCCGGGAACGTGCTGATCGTCGGCCACCCCTACGTGGACGTGTGGCAGGCGATCCGGCCCTCCGTCCTCGGCATCGGGCAATGGCCTGCCATCCCGCGGGGACAGGACTGGAAGACGGGGATCCTGAAGGCCTTCGGCTGGCCGCATGAAACCAAGGAGGACATCGGGCTGGGATGGCAAAAGCTGCTGGGCGCGGTACGCACCTACGCAGACCTCGAACCGTCACTGCTGGGCAGGGTCGAGGAAGTGATCGACTTCCTCACGGTGCCCTGAAGGACCTCCAAGGGGGCAGCGAACCAGTATTCTTGATACTGCCGGGGAACGTCCAGTCGACGTCCCCGCGAGCAAGGCACCAGCACTTAGTCAGCACCAATGCATGTCAGAAGGAACAGACTGTGGCAGAAAACGCACGTGATCACAGGGACGGCCAGGGCCGTTCCGAGTACCATGGCGTGCCGGCCAACGCCCTGCCGCTTACGGCCAGCGAAGACCGCCAATGGGCAACCCTGGCGCACTTTGGCGGCATCCTCGGATGTGTTCCCTCGCTGCTGATCTACCTGATCTTCCGGGACCGCGGCCCCTTCACGGCACAGGAATCCAAAGAGGCGCTGAACTTCAGCCTGCCACCCACGATCGCCGCGGTATTGGCCAACATCCTGGTGTTCATTCCCGTGGTGGGCAACATCTTCGCCGTGATCGCCACCCTGATCTGGGTTGCCCTGACCTGTTTCTCGGTGGCTGCCGGCATCCACGTGAACCGCGGCCAACCGCACCGCTACCCGTACAACCTGCGCTGGATCAAGTAGTCCCCGCCCGTTCCCTAGCCTCGCAAGCTCGGCCAGGGAACCCTACGGGCGTGGGCCCACCCGCCAGCACCCGGCCCCCGCAAGCTCGGCCAGGGAACCCTACGGGCGTGGGCCCACCCGCCAGCACCCGGCCCCCGCAAGCTCGGCCAGGGAACCCTACGGGCGTGGGCCCACCCGCCAGCACCCGGCCACCGCAAGCTCGGCCAGGGAACCCTACGGGCGTGGGCCCAGTCAGTCCGGCAGGATCCGCCGCACCACCGCGTCCGCCAGGAGCCGGCCCTTCAGGGTCAGGACCAGGCGGCCGTGGAACGCCGCGGCCGGTTCCACCAGCCCGTCGGCGATGAGCCCGGCCATCTCGTGGCGTCCCGCCGCACTGAGCGCGGAGACCTCGAGGCCGGCCTGCAGGCGCGCCTCAAGCATCACCCGTTCCAGCTGCCGGGTCTGCGGGTCCAGGGTTTCCCTGCCTGCCGCCGGTGACAGGCCCTGCGACAGGCGGTTGGCGTAGGCGGAAGGGTGCTTGACGTTCCACCAGCGGACCCCGCCGACGTGGGAATGCGCACCGGGACCGATCCCCCACCAGTCATCGCCCCGCCAGTAGGCGAGATTGTGCCGGCATGCCTGCTCGGGTGTGCGCGCCCAGTTGCTGACCTCGTACCAGCCGAGCCCTGCTTCGGTGATCAGCTGGTCGGCGAGCTCGTACTTGTCGGCGTGGTCGTCGTCGTCAATCCCCGGAACTTCACCCCGGCGCATCTGCGCTGCCAGCTTGGTGCCCTCCTCCACGATCAGCGCGTAGGCGCTGATGTGGTCGGGCCCGTAGGACAACGCGGTCTCCAGCGAGAAGCGCCAGTCCGCCAGGGATTCGCCGGGCGTTCCGTAGATGAGGTCGAGGCTGACGTCGAGGCCGGCCTCCCGGGCCCAGTGGACCACCTGCGGCACCCGGCTCGGGGTGTGCGTCCGGTCCAGTACCTTAAGCACGTGCGGGACAGCGGACTGCATGCCGAACGAGATCCGGGTGAAGCCGGCGTCCTTGAGGATGGCGAGCGACTCGGGAGTCACCGAATCCGGGTTGGCTTCGGTGGTGACCTCGGCGCCGGGTTCCATTCCCCATTGGTCGACGGCGGAGCGCAGGATCTGCGCAAGATCGTCCGCGGGCAGCAGGGTGGGTGTGCCGCCGCCGAAGAAGACCGTGCTGAGCCTGCGGTCCGGCAGGCCTGACGCTGCAAGAACGCTGCGGGCCAGCTGGACTTCGGAAACAGCGGTCTGGGCGTAGGCGTCCTGGGACGCGCCGCCGCCAAGTTCCGTGGCGGTGTAAGTGTTGAAGTCGCAGTATCCGCAGCGGACGGCGCAGAACGGGATGTGGACGTAGAGCCCGAAAGCCCGCTCCGCCGCACGGTCCGCCGCCTGGGCAGGGAGGAGACCGTCCGACGGCGCCGGGTCGCCGAGGGGAAGAGTACTAGGCATTGCAGGGGCCTCCGGTGCACCCGGACGCGGTGTTCACTACTTCTTGGCCTTGTCCTTGGACTCGTCGGTGGTCAGCGCGGCGATGAAGGCTTCCTGTGGAACCTCAACGCGGCCCACCATCTTCATGCGCTTCTTGCCTTCCTTTTGCTTCTCCAGCAGTTTGCGCTTACGGGAGATGTCGCCGCCGTAGCACTTGGCCAGCACGTCCTTGCGGATGGCGCGGATGCTTTCGCGGGCGATGATCCGGGAGCCGATGGCCGCCTGGATGGGCACCTCGAACTGCTGGCGCGGGATGAGCTCGCGCAGCTTGCTGGTCATCATCACGCCGTAGGCGTACGCCTTGTCCTTGTGCGTGATGGCGCTGAAGGCGTCCACCTGTTCGCCTTGGAGCAGGATGTCCACCTTGACCAGGTCGGCCACCTGTTCGCCGTCGGCCTTCCAGTCCAGCGAGGCGTAGCCGCGCGTCTTGGACTTGAGGATGTCGAAGAAGTCGAAGACGATCTCGGCCAACGGGATCCAGTACCGCAGCTCCACCCGGTCCTCGGAAAGGTAGTCCATGCCCTTCATCTGGCCGCGCCGGCCCTGGCACAGCTCCATGATGGCCCCCACGAACTCATTGGGCGCCAGGATGGTGGCGGACACCATGGGTTCGCGGACTTCCTTGATTTTCCCGGCCGGGAATTCGCTGGGGTTGGTGACAGTGAGGACGCTCTTGTCCTCCAGGGTCACCTCGTACACCACGTTGGGGGCCGTGGAAATCAGGTCCAGGTTGAATTCGCGCTCCAGGCGTTCGCGGACGATTTCCAGGTGCAGCAGGCCCAGGAAGCCGACGCGGAAGCCGAAGCCCAGAGCAGCGGAGGTCTCGGGCTCGTAGACCAGGGCGGCGTCGTTGAGCTTCAGCTTGTCCAGGGCGTCACGCAGGACGGGGTAATCGGTGCCGTCCAGCGGGTAGAGGCCGGAGAACACCATGGGCTTGGGATCCGCGTAGCCGCTGAGCGATTCCGACGCCGGCTTGGCAAGGTTGGTGACCGTGTCACCGACCTTGGACTGGCGGACGTCCTTCACGCCCGTGATGAGGTACCCCACCTCGCCGACGCCGAGCCCCTTGGAAGGGGTGGGCTCCGGTGAACTGACGCCAATTTCCAGCAGCTCGTGGGAGGCCTTGGTGGACATCATCTGGATGCGTTCGCGCGGGTGCAGCATGCCGTCCACCACCCGCACGTAGGTCACCACGCCGCGGTAGGTGTCATAAACGGAGTCGAAGATCATGGCCCGGG
This sequence comes from Arthrobacter sp. C152, assembly GCF_054890965.1. Taxonomy (NCBI): domain Bacteria; kingdom Bacillati; phylum Actinomycetota; class Actinomycetes; order Micrococcales; family Micrococcaceae; genus Arthrobacter; species Arthrobacter sp. C152. The sequence continues at coordinate 156,048 of NZ_JBTZSU010000008.1, read as the reverse complement.
CCGGGGCGTTGGCGTCGCCGACAGGTGCGGGCAGGTCGGTGACGATCTTGTCCAGCAGGGCCTCGACGCCCACGCCGGTCTTGCCGGAGACCAGCAGGACGTCGTCGGGGTCGCCGCCGATCAGGTTGGCGAGTTCCGCTGCGTATTTTTCCGGCTGCGCGGCGGGAAGGTCGATCTTGTTCAGCACCGGGATGATGGTGAGATCGTTTTCCATGGCCAGGTAGAGGTTGGCAAGGGTCTGCGCTTCGATGCCCTGCGCGGCGTCCACCAGCAGGACCGCGCCCTCGCAGGCCGCCAGGGACCTGGAGACTTCGTAGGTGAAGTCGACGTGGCCCGGGGTGTCGATCATGTTAAGCGCGTAGTTCACGCCGTCCACTTCCCAGGGCATGCGCACGGCCTGGGACTTGATGGTGATGCCGCGTTCGCGTTCGATGTCCATCCGGTCCAGGTACTGTGCCTTCATGTCGCGTGCCTGCACCACTCCGGTGGACTGCAACATGCGGTCGGCCAGGGTGGACTTGCCGTGGTCGATGTGCGCGATGATGCAGAAGTTCCGAATAACGGCCGGATCTGTCGCGGCGGGCACCGGTGCGGTGCGGGCCATGGGAGACACGCAGGGTCCTTACTGTTGGCTTTTCCACGGCCCTCCAGCGCGCACGCCGGGGGCGCCCGCGGATGAACCGCTTTTCTTCAACCTCCAGTGTCCCACGTCCCGGCCGCTTGCACCGCATCATTGACCGGCGCCACCTGGTGGCAGCCGTGGCGGTAGGGTGACGGCATGCCAATGAATCTGCGCAGCCTGGGGAACGCCGTCCGGGCAGGCCTGCGGTTGCTGCGAAAACCGGCCCCGGGACACCGGCCTGCAGCCCGCAGCGCCGGCCCGGCTCCGGATGCCTTCCCGTATCCCGGGGACTTCCGCGGCCGCGCCGCCATCAGCTACGCGCCAAAGCCCGACGGAGACCCGGACCCGGGCGAAGTGGTGTGGACCTGGGTTCCCTACGAAGAGGACCACAGCCAGGGCAAGGACCGGCCGGTGCTCATCGTGGGCCACAACGGCCCCCACCTGCTGGCGCTGATGCTCACCAGCCGGGACCGGGTTCCCGCCGGTTCGGCCAGCCGCGACTACATCGACCTCGGCGCCGGCGGCTGGGACCGGCAGGACAGGCCCAGCGAGGCCCGGCTGGACCGGATCCTGCAGATCCGCCCCGACAGCATCCGCAGGGAAGGAGCGGTGCTGGACCGGGCGCGGTTCGAAGCCGTCGCCGCGGGCCTGCGCCGCCGACACGGCTGGACCGGCAGCAAGAATGGCGGGACAGGCCGCTGACCTGCTAATATTTTTAGCTGTGTGTCCGTGCAGGTCGACGGTCACTGATGGTTGGCCGCCATAGGTATCCCCACGCCGCTCAGTCAAGGCCAGCCTGAAAGCCCTCTAGACCATTTCCGCATTACAAAGAGAGTTCACACGTGGCGAATATCAAGTCCCAGAAGAAGCGCATCCTGACCAACGAAAAGGCACGCCTGCGCAACAACGCAGTCAAGTCCGAGCTGAAGACTGCCATCCGCGCCGTCAACACCGCCGTTGAGTCCTCCGACAAGGAAGCTGCTACTACTGCGCTCGTTGCTGCCAGCCGCAAGCTGGACAAGGCAGTCAGCAAGGGTGTTCTGCACAAGAACAACGCAGCGAACCGCAAGTCGGCGATCTCCAAGAAGGTCAACGCCCTGTAAGGTTTCCAGTTCCCACGAACTGATGGATGTGGCCGGTACCCTCGGGTACCGGCCACACGCCTTTTAACTACCCTTTCGTGGCACGCCGGGCCAAGTGCAGACGGCCTACCGGCCCTGGACGGACATGGCGATCACGGTCACAGCATGTTCGACGGCGTACACGGGGTCACGGGAAAGTCCCTTCACCTGCGCGTCCGCTTCAGCCGTGGCCTGGATCGCGCGGACCAACCCTTCTGGAGTCCACCGGCGGACGTCCCGCTGCGCCTGTTCCACCAGCCAGGGCTGCATCCCAAGTTCCGCCGCGATCTGGGCAGCGGACCCGGACGCGCCCGCCACCCGGGCCACAGTCCGGAGCTTCGCCGCAAGGGCAGCCACCAGAGGGACGGGATCCGCTCCGGTGGCCAGCGCATGGCGCAGCGTGGACAAGGCCAGTGGCCCGTTTCCCGCCATCGCCGCATCCGCTACTTTGAACGCGGTGGCTTCGACCCGTCCACCGTAGTACCGGTCCACCACCTCGGAGGTGACGGTGCTGCCGGCGTCGGCGATCAATTGGCTGCAGGCTGCGGCAAGCTCCGACAAGTCGGCCCCCACCGCGTTCACCAGGGCCTGGACGGCGTCCTGGTTGATGCGCCGGCCCTCGGCCTTGAATTCCGCCATGACGAACGCTGCTTTGTCCGAATCCTTCTTCAGCGGCTGGCAGTCGACCACCGGCCAGCCGCCCTTCCTGACCGCGTCCAGGAGTTTTTTGCCACGGGTTCCCCCGGCGTGCCGGAGCACCACCACCGCGTCAGGCTCGGGATGCTGAAGGTAGTCCAGGGCGTCGGCAAGGAAGACGTCGTTCATGCCTTCGACAGCCTCGATTTCAATCAGCTTGCTCTCACCAAACAGTGAGGGGCTCACCCGCATGGCCAGGGTTCCGGGTTCATACGCGGCGGCATTGATGCGGCTAAGCTCCACGTCCGGTGCCGTGGCCCGGACCTGGGAGCGGACCTTGTCCATGGCGCGGATGCCCAGATAGTCCTCCGGCCCGCTGACCAGCACCACGGGGGCGGGCACTGCGTCGCGCCAGGAGGCGGTAGTCGACACCGGAGCGCGGGGTGCTCGTTTTTGCGCGGCGGCCATCGGGGGTCCTTTCGGAAGTTTTAGCGGAGTATCCCAGCCTGCCATGTCCATGGCCGCGGTCCAAGCCGTGCCGGCGGACACTGGGTCTTCAGGGAATCCCGGTGATCCCGATGATCGCCTCGACTTCAACTGCAAAGCCCAGTGGAAGTGAACTGACTCCGATGGCCGACCGGGCCGGCAGCCGCTCCTTGCCGAAGGCGACAGCCAGCACCTCGGTGGCACCGTTTGCGACAAGATGGTGCTCGGTGAAATCGGCTGTGCTGTTCACAAAGACGAGCGCCTTCAGGACACGACTGACCCGGTCCAGCCCGCCAACGTGGCCGCGCACAGTACCGAGCAGGGCCAGCATGGCTGCCCGGGCGGCCGCACGGCCTTCCCCCGTTGTAAGGTCCGAGCCCAGCTTGCCACGATGGATCGGCTCGCCATCCGCAAACACCCCGTGGCCGGAAACATACAGGACGTCGCCCTGCTGGGCGACCAGCGAAAAGGCTCCGACCACCGGGGGTGGCGGCGGCAGCGTCAGGCCCGCCGCAGCGAGCTGCTGCTCCGGTGTCATGTGATTTTCGGGCATGGACGAATGGTGGCACAGTCAAAGGCAGCATGACAGGGCCGGCGCTGTTCCGGGGCAGTCCCGTGTGGCCCGGAACAGCAGCGCCCGCGAGGAAGCCATCATTCCTGCCGTCTGCGGGGAACGCCGTGCCGGTTTTTGGCCGGGGGTGAACCCAGCCTGTCCTCCAGCCGTCCGATCCGGGCCTCGATCCACCTGTGGGCAGCCCGGACCGCACCAAGGAAGCGTCGTGGACGGGTGGCTGCCCATAACGCGGTCAGTGTCAACAGCGACAGCAATGCCATGGACAGCAGGCCTGGAACGCCTTCCGGCCAGGGCAGGGCCGAGCCCGGCAGCTGCGCCGCGAACCTGGCCGTCGCGGCGACACCAGCGCTGAAAGTACCCGCCACGGCTATCAGGGCGGTGGCCAGCCAGGGCAGCAGCACCACCAGCGGCACCGCGGCCGTACCGAGCAGGGTAACAGGGGCCACCAAGGGCGATGCAAGGACGTTCGCTGCGAGGGCGTAGGTGGCGAATTGTGGTTGCAGGAGCACGATGACCGGGGCGCACAACAATTGGGCTGAGAGCGGGACGGCAACGGCACCAGCTGCCCAGCGCGGTACCGTCCCGGGCATCCAGTCGATGATGCGCCGCCCCAGGACGATAATCCCCAATGTCGCCAGGACGGACAGCAGGAATCCGAAGCTCGTGCCCAGCGCGGGGTCGGCCAGCAGCAGCCCGATGACGGTGAGGCACAGGAAGCTCAAGCCCCGGCCGGACCGGCCGCCCGCCAGGGACGCGACGGCAACGGCGCCCATCAGGGCAGCGCGCAGGACACTGGCGTCCGGACCCACCAGGACCACAAACAGGCCGAGTCCCGCGAGGGCGGCTGCCGCCGCCGCTGGCCGCGCCAAACGGCAGCTCCGGCACACAAGCAGCAGGGCACCCAGGACCAGCGAACAATTGGCCCCGCTGACAGCCGTCAGGTGCGTCATGCCCACGATCTTCATCGCCGAGTCCAGCCCTTCGTCAAGGGCACTGGTGTCGCCCGTGACCATGCCCGGCAGGAGCCCTCGGGCGTCCGGTCCAAGGAAGGCCGCAGCGGCTACGAACCGTTCGCGCAGTTCCGCCGCGGAGCCCTCCAGCACCGACCCTCCGGTGGCCCTGCCGGGAACCGACGAAGCCACGAGCACCCCGGCCTCCTGGCTCCCGGGCTCCGCCGGCTTCAGCTTGCCGGAGGCGCGCACGACCTGCCCCGGCAGGACCGTGCCCCAGCCACCGGCACCCGTCACCACCAGCCGGGCCCGTGTGCGCACCAGTTGGCCGCCGGTTGCCACCTCCCGGGTCCACACGGGAACGGACCAACGCTGTGCCGTGCCGCCGGGCCCGGAAAGGGCGTGCGGGGCGCCTGCCACCTCGACGACGGCCACGGCGGTACGGCCCGCTGCTGCCGCGTCCGCAAGCGGTCCGTCGGAGCGCTGGCTGGCGGCGCCCGCCAAATGTGCGGCGCCAGCCGCACCGAGCAGCAGGGCGAGGGCAACGGTGGCCCGGAAGCTGCGGCAGGCGGTCCTAAGGGCGCCGCGGGGATTGGCTGCCACGGGATGCCCCCTCGCCGCGCGGGCGCCCCTGGCCGTAAGGAAGACCAGCAGCCCGGCCAGTCCTGCCATAACGCCGCAGAGCACCGCCAGCCCCGGTGGCGGCAACCACACCCCGGCCGCGCATGCACCCCACACCACCAGGGCCGGAAAGATGAGGCGGACATCGGGCCGCCGCAGTGCCCCGGTGCGGCCCGTCCCCGCTTCCTTCCCCGCCTTGGATTCTCCTCCCAACCGGTTCCGCAGCGCCTCGAGACAACGTACCCGGTAGCCCCGCAGGACGCCGCGCCCCCGGGCGGTCAATGCCACTTGGCGGGTGGGGGACTCTTCCGCGGACCCGGGTCCCGGCCGGCGTTCCCGCACGGCTGATCCCGGCATGCCTTCCCCCGCCCCGCGGACCGCGGCGTCCACGAAACTGCTCCACGGACTGGTCCGGGCCGCTTCGCGCCGGCCGTGGCTGATCCGGGGCAAGGCGCTCCGGCGAGGCCCCGCCGACCGGTTCGCCATCCCCCGCTCCCAGCGTTCCCCCGCCATGCGGCTTCAGACCGTCACCAAGGGCAGCAGCGCTTCGAGCATCTTCGGCCCCACACCATCCACGGCGTCCACCTCTTCGATGCTCTTGAAGGGTCCGTGTTCCTTCCGCCAGTCCACGATCCGCTGCGCCAGCACCGGACCGACCTTCGGCAGGGCGTCCAGCTCCCCGACGTCCGCAGTGTTGAGGTTGACCTTGGCGGCCGGGCCTGGCCCGGCACCGCCGCCCGCAGTTTCTCCGGCCGCCTCCGGCCCCACACCCGCTGATGCGTCCGGCAGTTCCTCGCCGGCCTGCGGCACGTAGATCCTCCTGCCGTCCTCCACGACAAGGGCAAGGTTAAGCCGGTCCAGGTCTGCGCCCGCACTTCCGCCGCCCGCCGCGGCTATCGCGTCGTGGACACGGCTTCCCTGCGGCAGCTGCACGACGCCGGGCCGCGCAACCGCGCCGGCCACGTGGACCACGACGAGCGCGCCGGGCGATCCCGGAGGTACCGCGGGACCGCCGGTGCTGTCGGGTTCCGCAGCCCCACCCGGGGCAGTCCCGGCCGCTTCCGCCGGTGCGCCGCCCGGGGTGGCGCCGTTCAGGGGAAGGATCTCGGGCCGGTCCGCTGCGGCCTGCCACCAGAACCAGGAACAGGCGAGGACGGCCAGGATGCCTGCCAGGAGGGCAAGCCGGAGACCGATCCGCCAGCGCAGGGCCGGGCCGGGGCGTGCAGGCTGCCCTGATGGATCACCGGCACCACCATCGCCGGGACGGGCGGCTCCGGTTCCTGAGGCTGCGTGGGCTTCCGGGCTCCGGTATTCGAAGCGCTCTTCTCCCCCGCCGGCCCGCAAAAGTCCCCGGGACCCGTCGCCCAGGGTTGCCTGGAGCCGCTCGCTGGCGTGGCGCGCCCGCTGACCTGCTGCTCCAGCATCCCGGCGTGACATCCCTCCACGCTAGGGACATGGACCGGGCCAGCAACAGGGCAGGAACGGGCTATGTGGACAGTATCGGCGCCGCGTCGGCATGGGGCAGGGGCCTAACGTTCCCCTGCGCTGCTGCCGGAGGGCGCATCCGCGCCCACAATAACGGCAAGCACGCCCAGCCCCGCGTGTGCGGCCAGCACCGCGGGCAGGGAACTGATCTGGGCGGGCGGGCAATCGGGAAGTGCCTTTGCCAGCCGGGCAGCCAGGCTCTCGGCTTCCGCCGGGTTGCCGAAGTGGTGCACGGCCAGGCGTACGGACTGGCCGGCCCGGGCGGCGGCATCGGCGACAACGATCTCCTCAAGGCGCGCAATGGCCCTGGCTGCGGACCGCACCTTCTCCAGCGGGACTATCCTGCCGCCGTCGACCGCCAGGATGGGCTTGATGGCGAACATGGTGCCCAGCAGCGACGCAGCCGCCCCGATCCGGCCGCCGCGGCGCAACTGCTCCAGGCTGGGAACAAAAAAGTACACTCGGGTCTGCCCGGCCTGGGCGCGGGCCGCGGCGGCAACGGCGGCGGCGTCCAAGCCGGCTGCGGCCGCCTTCACGGCGGCCTGGACTGCCATGCCCTGCGCCATTCCAACGGTCTGCGAGTCGACGATTTCCACCGGGATGCCGACCTTGGCGGCCGCAAGGCGCGCGGCGTCAGCCGTTCCGGAAAGTCCCCCAGAGATATGGACGGACACGACGGCGTCGAAGCCGCGGCGTTCGGCCGCCCGGTACGCCTGCTCGAATTGCCCGGGCGACGGCCGGGACGTTTTCACCGGAGTCCCGGCCGCCAGGGCAACCGCGATGGTATCCAGGATGTCATCTTCGCCCTCACCGTAGATTTCCGCCCCCACCATGACGGGCATCGGAACTACGGTCAGCACGCCGTCGCCCACGGGGCCGGCAAGCCACTGTGCCGGCAGGGCCGCACCGGAGTCCGTCACTACGGCCGTGCGTACCGGCACGGCGGGGCGGGACGTTTGCCGGAGGGCGGCCATCCTGGACCGGAACCAGGCCCAGGCTGCGGCATTAGTGTCTGGCAAGAGGCGCCTCCTGGGTGGCCGGCCACCGGAGCTGGTCCGGTGGCCGGTGTGTCCGTGCGGTGAAACGGCCGTCAGGCCGGAACGATGTTCACCAGCTTAGGGGCCCGCACGATCACTGTGCGGATGCCACGGCCATCCAGGGCGCGCTGCACGTTATCCGACGCCAGGGCCAGTTCGCGCAGTTCGTCCTCGGAAACCTGCGGCGAGACCTCGAGCCGGTCACGGACCTTGCCCTGCACCTGGACCACGGCGGTGACGGTGTCCTGTACCAGCAGCGCCGGATCGTGCGAAGGCCAGCCCGCGTTGGCCACCGAGGCCGGGTGGCCCAGAACGCTCCACATGTCCTCGGCGGTGTACGGAGCGAACAGGCTGAGGATGACGGCAACGGCTTCAGCGGCTTCGCGGACCGCGGCGTCGGCGCTGCCGGCACCGGAGTCGATCGCCTTGCGGGTGGCGTTGACCAGCTCCATCAGCTTCGCCACCACCACGTTGAACTTGTTGGCGTCCAGGAGTTCGGCGGCGTCGGCGATGGTGCGGTGCGTGACGGAACGCAGCGCACGGTCACCGGCGGCAAAGTCCGCACCCGGCGCACTGGTGACGTCCTGGGCGAGGCGCCAGGCGCGGGCCAGGAACTTGGCGGAACCGGACGGGGAAACGTCCGCCCAGTCGACGTCATCCTCGGGCGGGGACGCGAACACCATGGTCAGGCGGACAGCGTCCACGCCGTACTTGTCCAGCTGTTCGCCCAGGTCCACACCGTTGCCGAGGGACTTGCTCATGGCCTTGCCGCCGTTGAGCACCTGGCCCTGGTTCAGGAGGGCGCTGAAGGGCTCGTTGGCGTCGATCATGGCGAGGTCGTTGATGACCTTGGTGAAGAACCGGGCGTACAGCAGGTGCAGGATGGCGTGCTCCACGCCGCCCACGTACTGGCCCACCGGCATCCAGTCGTTGATCTTCTGCGGATCGAACGGACCCTCGGTGTACTGCGGGGAAACAAAGCGCAGGAAATACCAGGACGAGTCCACGAAGGTGTCCATCGTGTCCGTGTCCCGCTTGGCGGGGCCATGGCAGGAGGGGCACTCGACGTTGACCCAGGACTCCGCGGCGGCCAGCGGCGAGGTTCCCTTGGGTGCCAGGTCTTCGCCGCGCAGGTCGGAGGGCAGCGTGACGGGAAGCTGCTCGTCCGGGACCGGCACTTCGCCGCAGGCCGGGCAGTGGATGATGGGGATCGGCGTACCCCAGAACCGCTGGCGGCTCAGCAGCCAGTCGCGGAGGCGGAAGTTCACGAATTTCTCGCCGGTGCCCTGGCGTTCCAGGATGGCAATGGCGGCGGGGATCGCCTCGGCCTTGGGCAGTCCGTCAAGCTCGCCCGAGTTGATCAGGGTGCCCTCCCCCGCCGTCGCGGTGCCTGACACGGCGGGGTCCTCTTCGCCGGTGTCCAGGACGGCGCGGACGGGCAGGTCGAACGTGCGGGCGAAGTCGAGGTCGCGCTGGTCGTGGGCGGGCACGGCCATGATCGCACCGGTGCCGTAGTCCGCGAGCACGTAGTCCGCCGCCCAGACGGGCAGCTTCTCACCGTTCAGCGGGTTGATGGCATAGCGGCCGGTGAAGACGCCGGTCTTTTCGCGTTCGGTGGACTGGCGTTCGATTTCCGAGAGCGCCTTGACCTGCTCCCGGTAGTCGTCCAGGGCCGCGGCGTGCTCGTCAGTGACGAGTTCGACGGCGAGCGGCGCGTCAGCGGCCACGACGAAGAAAGTGGCGCCGTACAGGGTGTCCGGGCGGGTGGTGAAGACCGTGACGTCCTTGGCGGGCTTGCCGCCGTCGGCTTCCACGACAAAGGTGACGTGGGCACCTTCTGAACGGCCGATCCAGTTCTTCTGCATGGCCAGGACGCGCTCGGGCCAGTGGCCGCGCAGCTGCTCCATGTCGTCCAGGAGGCGGTCGGCGTAGTCGGTGATCTTGAAGTACCACTGGTTCAGCGACTTTTTGGTGACGGTGGTGCCGCAGCGCTCGCAGGCGCCGTTGACGACCTGTTCGTTGGCGAGCACCGTCTGGTCCTTGGGGCACCAGTTGACCGGGGAGTTCTTCCGGTAGGCCAGGCCGCGCTCGTAGAAGCGCTTGAACAGCCACTGGGTCCAGCGGTAGTACTCGGGGTCGGAGGTGTGCAGCCGGCGGGACCAGTCCGCCGAAATCGCGTACCGCTTGAACGAGGCGGCCTGGGTGTCGATGTTGGCGTAGGTCCACTCGCTGGGGTGCGCGTTGCGCTTGATGGCGGCGTTCTCCGCGGGCAGGCCGAACGAGTCCCAGCCGATGGGGTGCAGGACGTCGTAGCCCTTTTGGCGCAGGTAACGGGCCACCACGTCGCCCATCGCGAACGCTTCGGCGTGGCCCATGTGCAGGTCGCCTGAGGGGTACGGGAACATGTCCAGCACGTACCGGCGTTCCCGGGAGCCGTCGTCCACCGGCGTGAAGACTTTAAGGTCCTCCCACACCTGCGGCCACTTGGCCTCCATCGCGGCGAAACTGTAGGTGCCCTCTTCAGGCACTTCCGCCGACACTGCTGTTGCTGTTCCGGTCTCTGTCTCCGGCTGAACGCCCACTGCTGCCCTCTTCTGTTCTGTTACGGCATCTGTGCTGCCATAACGGCCTGATCCTCCTGCTGCCGGCCCGGCGGCACAACCCCGGACACACAAAAGCCCCTCTCCATGGAGGGGCTGCCGCTCAGCTGTCCGTCGTTTCGGACACCCGGCGGCTAGCTAAGCAGAAGGATCGCACGCATAAATCTACTTTAGCGCACCGGCGTGGACGGAACTTAGCCGGACGAAGGCTTCCGCCGGACGGCACGCTACTAGACTTGGATCCAGGCCTTCCCGGCCCCGCACCCACAGGTGGAACCATGGCCAGTGACGCATACCAGGATGTCGGTTTCCCCCGCCTCGGCGGCCCTGTTCCGCTGGTCAGTGAAGAAGCCGGGAGCAAGGCTGCGGCGTTGTCGGCCCTGCTGGCCTCAGGTTTCCGGGTGCCGCCCGGATTCGTTGTCACCGCCGCCGCGCCCGGCGGCAACCGGGCGGGCTGGGAGGAACGGCTTAAGGCGGCAGCCCGCAGCGTCGGCCCCGGCCCGTACGCGGTGCGTTCCAGCGCAGCCGCCGAGGACCTTCCCGGCGCTTCCTACGCCGGCATTTACGAAAGCTACCTCGGCGTCGCCGCCGAGGATCTTCCGGCCATGGTGGCCCGCTGCTTTGAATCGGCCCGTACCCGGCGTGTGGCGGCCTATGAGGCAGCCCGGGGGCACCAAGACAGGCTCCCGGCGCCGGGTGCAGCGGCCGGAACAAGCGCCATGGCGGTGCTGGTCCAGCAAATGGTGGATCCTGCGGCAGCTGGCGTCGCCTTCACTGCCAACCCCATGACCGGTGCACGGGATGAAACCGTTGTGTCGGCCGTGGCCGGACTGGGCGAGAACCTGGTCGCCAGCACGGTCGACGGTGAAAACTGGGTAGTGGGCGTCGGCGGGCCCCGCAGGTCGCCCGGCGGATTTGCGGTGCTCAGTGAGCACAGCGCGACGGCGGTGGCAGAGGCCGCCGGCAGGGTCGCCGGCCATTTTGGCTGCCCCCAGGACGTGGAGTGGGCCCTGGACCGTTCCGGGCAGATACACATCCTGCAGGCCCGCCCGATGACTGCACTGCCGGATCCGGTGACCTGGCCGCGCCCCGGGAAGGGAGTGTGGGTCAGAAATTTCCGGCTTGGCGAGTGGTTGCCGGAGCCGGTGACCCCGCTTTTCATGGATTGGATCATCCCGGCCATTGACGCTGCCTACAACGCCGCTGTCCAGCGTGATGCCGGCGTGAGCATTCCGATGGGCCACGCTGCCGTCAACGGCTGGTATTACGTCGCACCGCCTTCGCCGCGCGCACTCCCCCACCTGCTGTTCGGCGGCAGCCTGCGTTCACTCCCCTATGTCTTCAACGCGGTCGTCCGTCCGATGTTCGATCCGGCAGGTGCCGACCACGCTGTGCTCCGGCGGCTGGAGGACGAATGGCGGACCGGGCAGCTCCAGGCGTACCGGAACCTGGTGGACGCGTACGCACCGGCCCGCCAGGACATGGCCCTGTCCGGACTGCTGCAGGTCGTGGAGGAGGTGGCACGGCATACCGGGAACTACCTTTGGTTCTTCTCCGTCACCGGCGGCGCCGCGTGGAAGATGGAAATGGCGCTGGCCCGGTTCTGGCGCCGGCATCTCGCTTCGGCGCTGGATGGCCACGGGGCGGCCGCGGGCGGCTACCAGGTCCTGCTGGGAGGCCTGCTGCCATCCACTCCGAAGAGGGTCCCGCATGCCGTGTACAGCCTGGATTGGTATTTCAGGACGGCCGGAGAGGACCCGCTGTACGGCCAGGACGCTGCCAACGGCGTGGACCCGCAGGCGGCGCTCCCGTCCGCAGCCCGGCGCCGGGAGGCCGAGGCAGCCTGCCGGCTGGTCCTGCGGGGAAGCTTCCGCCTGGCCCGCTTCGATGCACTCCTCGCCGCCGCCCAGCACTATGCGGTGCTGAGGGAGGAACAGGCACGTGACTTCACCCTCGGCTGGCCACTGCTCCGGCGCTGCGCCGCCGGAATCGGCACGCTGCTGCAGGAGGCGGGGATCATTGCCGACCCGGACGATGTCTACTTCCTGACGAGGGAGGATTTGCGCCCCGACGTGCCTCCCCGGCACGCAGCCGTCGAGCGCAGGCGCCGGGAATGGCTGCGCCAGCGGAAACTGGACGCACCCCTCACCCTCGGCAGGCTGCCTCTGGTTGGCGACATGTTCGACCGGATCGCCGGAAGCGCCCGCAGCACCCATGCGGTTCCGCCGGAAGCCCTGGTGGGCCATCCGGCCAGCCCCGGCCGGGCCCGCGGAAAGGTGCGCATTCTCGGAGGACCGGACGATTTCGCCGGTTTCCTGCCCGGTGGGGTCCTGGTCGCCAAAGCAACCGCGCCTGCCTGGACGCCGCTCTTTGCCCTGGCTGCCGCCGTCGTGACAGACGGCGGCAACCTTGCGGCCCACGCATCACTCGTGGCCCGCGAGTACGGCATTCCCGCTGTGGTGGGCACGGGCAGGGCCACGCAGGTCCTGTACACCGGCCAGCCCGTTATTGTCGACGGCAGCGCAGGCACGGTGCTGCCGGGATAGCGTGCCTGCCTACCGTACGTCCTCGTCCACCCAGTCCATGGACTTCGTGACAGCCTTCTTCCAGAGCCGCATCTGGCGGTCCTGTTCGGCCTGGTCCATCTGCGGTTCCCAGCGCTTGTCCTCGGACCAGTTGGCCGAGCACTCGCCCAGGTCCTTCCAGAAGCCGACCGCCAGGCCCGCGGCGTAGGCAGCCCCCAGCGCGGTGGTCTCGATGACCCGGGGGCGGATCACCGGGACGCCCAGGATGTCCGCCTGGAACTGCATCAAGGCGTCGTTGGCGACCATGCCTCCGTCGACCTTCAACTCGGTGAGCGGAACGCCCGAGTCCGCGTTGACGGCGTCGAGCACCTCACGGGTCTGGAAGGCGGTGGCTTCCAGGGCGGCCCGGGCGATGTGGTTCCTGTTGACGAACCGGGTCAGGCCGACGATGGCGCCGCGGGCGTCGGAGCGCCAGTACGGGGCGAACAGCCCGGAGAAGGCCGGGACGATGTAGACGCCGCCGCTGTCCTTGACGGACGCCGCCAGGGTCTCCACCTCGGGCGCACTGCTGATCATGCCCAGGTTGTCGCGCAGCCACTGGATGAGCGAGCCGGTGACGGCGATGGACCCTTCCAGGGCGTAATGCGGCCTGGCGTTGCCCAGCTGGTAGCCCACCGTGGTGAGCAGCCCGTTTTTCGAGTGGACAATGTCTTCGCCGGTGTTGAAGATCAGGAAGCAGCCGGTGCCGTAGGTGTTCTTGGCTTTCCCGGCGTCGAAGGCGGCCTGGCCGAACGTGGCGGCCTGTTGGTCGCCCAGGATGCCGGCCACCGGCGTTTCCCGCAGCAACTGCGAGCTGTGGACCGTGCCGTACACCTCCGAGGAGGACCTGATCTCCGGCATCATGCTGCGCGGTACGCCGAAGATGCCGAGGATTTCGTCATCCCACTTCAGGGTTTCGAGGTCCATGAAGAGGGTCCGGGAGGCGTTGGTGACGTCGGTGGCATGCACGCCGCCCTCCACTCCGCCAGTGAGGTTCCACAGGACCCAGGCGTCGGTGTTGCCGAAGACCAGGTCACCGGCCTCGGCTTTTTCGCGTGCCCCGTCCACGTTGTCCAGGATCCATTTGATCTTGGTGCCGGAGAAGTAGGTTGCCAGTGGCAGGCCCACCTTTTGCTTGAAACGGTCCACCCCGCCGTCCTGTGACAGCTCGTCCACGATGTCCTGGGTCCGGGTGTCCTGCCAGACAATGGCGTTGTACACCGGCTTGCCAGTGGTCCTGTCCCATACGACGGCGGTTTCGCGCTGGTTGGTGATGCCGACGGCGGCGATGTCGTGCCGCGTCAGGTTCGCCTTGGACAGCGCCGAGCCGATGACCTCGCGGGTGTTGTCCCAGATCTCCAACGCGTCATGCTCCACCCAGCCGGCCTGCGGGAAGATCTGTTCGTGCTCCAGCTGGCCGGAGGAGACGATGGCGCCGCTGTGGTCAAAGATGATGGCACGGGTGCTGGTGGTGCCCTGGTCGATGGCGATTACGTACTGGTTCATGATGACGTCCTTGTCGGTGGGTGGCGGTAGCCGGGGGCGCTCAGGCGACCAGGCTGTGCGTTTCCACGCGGTGGAACCGCTGCAGCACGTCCTGGGCGTGCTTGATCTCGGCGGCACGGGCGGCGGCGTCCCATGTGAGCGGGACGGCGAGCACCTCCGCCATCTCGTTCAGCAGCTCCCCCGTGACGAGGCCACGGAAGGCCAGGGAAGTGCGGCGGATGAGGACATCCACCAAGTGTCCCACCTGTTCGTGCGCTGCCATGTACTCCAGCTCGCGGACGCTCAGTTCGCGGGTGGAGCGCAGCAGGTGGTCGGGCCCGGCGTCCAGGTATTCCATGACGGCCTCGGCACGGGTTCCATAGCGGGTCAACAGCGCGGCGGTCCGGTCGGCGCCGCGGCCGGCTCCCATGTGCGCCTTGATCCACTTCTGCTCGGCCGCCTCGTCGGCCGGGAACGCGGCACCGCCGCCGATGGGGAGCTGGGCCGTGGAAACCTTGCGCCGGACACCGAGTTCCGCCAGGACGTCGTCGGCCATGTGTTCTGCCAGCGCCCGGAAAGTGGTCCATTTGCCGCCCACCAGGCTCATCACGACGGCGCCGCTCCCGTCGGGTGCCGGGCCGCGGCGTTCGATCCGGTAGTCACGCGAGACGAAGCCTGGCTGGGTGGCGTCATGCCGGGGCAGGGGCCGGACACCGGAGAACGTGTAGACGATCTGGTCCCGGCTCACGGCGATGTCCGGGAAGACGTGGCCGATCAGGTCGAAGAAGTAGTCGATTTCCTCATCGGTGCAGACGGCGTCCTGCGCCATGTCGGCGTCCACATCGGTGGTGCCCACCAGGACCCGGTCCCCCATCGGGTAGATCAGGACAATGCGGCCGTCGGTGTGTTCGAAGAAGATTTCCCGGCCGCGGCAGGCTTCGAGCAATGCGGGGTGGTCCAGCACGATGTGGGAGCCCTTGGTGCCCCCCATGAAGGATGAGGGGGACCCCATGGCCTGGTTGGTGAGGTCCACCCACGCGCCCGTGGTGTTGACGATGACATCGGCCGTGAAATCGAATTCCGCCCCGGTCAGTTCGTCACGGAGCCGCACGGTGCCGCCGCGCCCGGTGCCCGCGTTGGGCTGCGCAGTGAGGGACTGCAGCGAAACGTAGTTACTGGCCCGGGCCGTGCTGGCCTGGCCCAGGGTGCCGCCCGACTTGGCCCGGCCGGCCTTTTCACCGTCCTGCAGGACGTCCAGGGTCAGCCGTTCCGGGTTGTGCACCGAGGCATCAAAGTACGTGGCGGTGTACTTGACGTCGGGACGCAGGGCTGGCAGTTCCGCCAGGGCGCGCTTGGAGGTCCGGAACTGGTGCCGCGGGACGGTGCCGCCGTCGCGCGAAAAGGAGTCGTAGAGGCTGAGCCCGGCCTTGATGAGGAACGCGCCGCGCTCCTTGGGCTTGCCCTGCTGCTTGTGGGTCAGGAAGCGCAGCGGCGCCGACAGGACCCCCGAGAAGGTGCTGAAGATCGGGATGGTGGTCTGCAGGGGCTTGACGTAGTGCGGGGCGAGGCGCAGCAGCCGGTTGCGTTCCACCACCGATTCGCGGACCAGCCGGAATTCGCCGTTTTCCAGGTACCGGATGCCGCCGTGGATCATGTGCGAGGAGGCGCCGCTTGCTCCCTGGCAGTAGTCCCCGCGTTCCACCAGTGCAACGTCGACACCCTGCAGGGCCAGGTCCCGGAAGGTCCCCACGCCGTTGATGCCGCCGCCGACCACCAGCACCTGTGCGTGCGGGCGGCGCCGCAGGTTGTGGACCGGGGAGCGCTCGGCTCCGGACTCAGGCGCAGGAACGGACGGATGGACAGTTGGATCCTTGGGTTCCAAAACAACTCCCGTAGGGCTTCGTGCGGTGCGGCTGCCGGCAAGGGGCGCGCCGCGGTTCTGTTCTATTCTTGGAAGTCATGGAAAATAGAGTCAAGCGCTATGCACAAACGTGCAGAATGGAATGATGATGGCACCATCGCGGGAGGCCGATACCCTCCGGGCTGCACAGATGTACTACCTGCAGGACCTGACGATGGATGCCATCGCCCGCGAGCTGCGGACCTCCC
Source organism: Arthrobacter sp. C152 (assembly GCF_054890965.1). NCBI lineage: Bacteria > Bacillati > Actinomycetota > Actinomycetes > Micrococcales > Micrococcaceae > Arthrobacter > Arthrobacter sp. C152. The sequence continues at coordinate 139,758 of NZ_JBTZSU010000008.1, read as the reverse complement.
GGTCCACTGTCTCGCGGCTGCTGTCGTCCGCCCGCGAGTCCGGCCTGGTACAGGTCCAGATCCGCAATCCCCTCGATACCGGACCCGAACTGGAGCGCATGATCCGGCGCCGGTTCAACCTTGATGTCCATGTCGTGCCGGTCCCCGGAACACTGAACGATGCGGAGACGCTGGACCGCGTGGCCATGCAGGCGGCGCGGACCATCGGGCCCATCGTGGACTCCAGTGCCATCATTGGCGTCGCCTGGGGCTCCACCATCAGCGCGGTCAGCCGCCACCTCACCCGGAAGATCACCCATGACAGCGTGATCGTGCAGCTCAACGGCGCCGGCAACATGCACACCACCGGCATCACCTATGCGAGCGACATCATGCGCAGGTTCGGAACCGCGTACGGTGCACGGGTGGAACAGTTTCCCGTCCCGGCGTTTTTCGACCATGCGGCCACCAAGACCGCGATGTGGAATGAACGCAGCGTGCAGCGCGTCCTTGAGCTGCAGTCGAAGATGGGCATCGCGATTTTCGGCGTTGGCTCGGTGGACGCGGACTTTCCGAGCCATGTGTACGCGGGCGGATACCTGGACGAGGACGACCTGAACGCACTGGCGAACTCGGACGTCGTGGGCGACGTCGCCACCGTCTTCTTCAGGGAGGACGGGTCATCCGACGGGATCGTCCTGAACGAAAGGTCCACCGGCCCTGCGCTTTCCCAGCTCCGCCAGGTGCGGCGCAGGATCTGCGTGGTCTCGGGGGCGTCCAAGATCAACGGGCTGCGGGGGGCGCTGGCCGCGCAGCTCGCCACCGACTTGATCGTGGACGAGGCCACCGCGCGCCGGCTGGTCGATTACGAGGGCCTCACCAACTGATGTGGGTAGAGTCATTGCCATGAGAACCTCTCCCCGGTTGAGCCTGAACAACGGCGTACTCATCGACCAGCTCGGCTTCGGGCTGTACAAGGTGCCGCCCGCGGACGCCGAAGGACTCGTGGCCACGGCCCTGGCCGCCGGCTACCGCCACTTCGACACCGCCGCCATGTACGGCAATGAAACCGGGGTGGCACGCGGCATCAGCTCCCAGCTTGGCGACGGAACCGGCAGCGGCGGGTCCGGGGAACTGTTTCCCCCGCTGTCCAGGGAAGACGTGTTCATCACCACCAAAGTGTGGAACGACCACCACGGCTACGACGCCACCCTCCGGGCGTTCGATGACTCGATGGTCAACCTTGGCCTGGACTACGTGGACATGTACCTGATCCACTGGCCCTGTCCGCGGCGCGGGCTGTTCCCGGATACCTACCGGGCCCTGGAGACCCTGTACCGGGAAGGGAGGGTCCGTGCCATCGGAGTGAGCAACTTCCAGCCGGCGCACCTGGACCGCCTGCTGCAGGGCGCGGAAGTGGTGCCCGCCGTCAACCAGGTGGAACTGCACCCGTGGCTGCAGCAGGAGGACCTGCGGCGCAAGCACGCGGAACTGGGCATCCATACCGAGGCCTGGAGTCCCCTGGGCCGCGGCCAGGTCCTCGCGGACCCCGTGATCCAGGCCTGCGCGGCCGAGCACCGCAGGAGCCCTGCACAGGTGATCCTGCGCTGGCACGTACAGTTGGGGAACATTGTCATCCCCAAAGCCAGCTCCGAGGCGCGGATCAGGGAGAACCTCGACGTCTTTGGATTCCAGCTCTCCGACCGGGACATGGCGGCAATCAACGCCCTGGACCGCGGCCACCGCACCGGTTCCCACCCCGACAACGTCAACTAGGCCGGTATGAACACGATCAACCCGGCGGGCCCCGCCGCGCCCGCCTACCTCAGCGCGGACCTTGAGGCCCGCACCCACGCGGCCTCCGTCACCGTCGGGGGCGGCACGGTCGCCTACTGGACGTACGAACCCCTGGAGGCCACGGCGCAGACGCGCACCATCCTGGTGGTCCATGGGTTCCGGGGTGACCACCACGGGCTCCTCCGGGTTGCCGACCAGTTGCCGGGAATGCGGCTCATCATGCCCGACCTTCCGGGGTTCGGCAGTTCCGACGCATTCAGCCAGGACCCGCACACGGTGGAGCGCTACGGCCGGTTCATTGCGGATTTCATGGCGGCCCTGGAGCTCGGGCCCGACACGGTGCTGCTCGGGCACTCGTTTGGTTCCATCGTCGCGGCCCATTTCGTGGCCACCCATCCCGGTGCGGTGCACCCCCTGGTCCTGGTCAACCCGATCGCGGCTCCCGCACTCGAGGGCCCGAAAGGGGTGATGACGCGGCTGGCGGTGCTGTACTACCGGCTTGCCGCGCGCCTGCCCCGCCGGCTTGGGCTGGCCCTGCTGCGCAATCCGGCCATCGTCCGCGTCATGAGCGAAACCATGGCCAAGACGCGCGACCGGGACCTGCGGGCCTTCATCCACGGCCAGCACCATGCCTACTTCAGTTCCTTCGCCGACCGCGACAGCCTGCTGGAGTCGTTCACCGCTTCGGTCAGCCACCACGTGGCGGAGGTGGCCGCGGAGCTCAAGCTGCCGGTGCTGCTGATCGCGGGGGAAAAGGACGAGATCGCCACCCTGCCCGACCAGCACCGCCTCCTGGCACTCCTGCCGGACGGCCACCTCAAGGTGATTCCCGGCGTCGGGCACCTCATCCACTACGAAACGCCGGAACCGGCGGCCCGCCACATCCGAAGCTTCCTGGAGGACCACCCCGCGTGAAGATCGTCATCGATGCACGTTTCACCCGCACCGACCACCACGACGGCATCAGCCGCTACGGCGCCAGCCTGATCGCCGCAACGGCGAGAATCGCGGACGTGTCCATGCTGGTCTCGGACAAACGGCAGCTCGCCCTGCTGCCCGACGTTCCATACACGCTGATCAGCAGCCCGCTGTCGCCGCTCGAACTTTTCGTTGCCCGGAAGGTCAACGCCCTGGAGCCGGACGTTGTGGTGTGCCCCATGCAGACAATGGGAACCTGGGGCCGCAAATACGGGCTGGTACTGACGCTTCACGACCTGATCTATTACGAGCACCCCGCTCCCCCGGGGTTCCTGCCGGCCCCGGTCCGGGTGCTCTGGCGGCTCTACCACAAAGCGTTCTGGCCGCAGCGGCTGCTGCTCAACCGGGCCGACACCGTGGCCACCATCAGCCGCACCACCGAAGCCCTGATCGCCAAGTACCGCCTGACCCGCCGTCCCGTTCGGATCATCGCCAACGCCCCGCAACCTGCCCAGGAACCGCGCCGGCCCGAGGACGGGGCGGACAAGACGATCGTCTACATGGGTTCCTTCATGCCCTACAAGAACGTGGAAACCATGGTGGCCGGCATGGCCGGGCTGCCCGGGTACACGCTCCACCTGCTCAGCCGGATCACCCCGCAGCGGCGGGCGGAGCTGGAGAAGATAGTGCCGGCCGGGGCATCGGTGGTGTTCCACAACGGCGTCACGGATGAGCAGTACGACGCGTTGCTGCGCCGGGCAACGGCGCTGGTGAGCCTGTCGCGGGCCGAGGGGTACGGCCTTCCCCTGGTGGAGGCGATGGCGCTGGGGACCCCGGTCATCGCCAGCGATATTCCGATTTTCCGCGAGGTGGGGGCTGACGCGGCCAGCTACGTCGATCCGTCATCGCCGGAGCAGTTCGCGGAAGCGGTCGATGCCCTGCATGACGGGGCCCGGTGGCAGGCGATCTCCCGCCGGTCGGTGGCGCGCGCCCGGGAGTTCAGCTGGGATGATTCCGCGCGCCAGCTCGTGGATGTGGCCCACGAGATCGTGGCCCGGCGGAGGCGCTAAGGCGCACCCGCGCTACAGGACGTCGACCCCGTCCAGGCGCACCTGCACGGGCTCGGTAGTGCGTTTGGCGGCCGCTGCCGCCCGCGCGGCGCGCAGGACACGGACGACGGCCGCCCCCTGGCTGTAGGAAAAGAACAGCAGGGTGCGGACGTCCTCGCCCGGGCGGCGCGCCGACGGCGGCCCGTTCAGGAGCAGGGGCGCGGGCCCTGCGCTGCGCACCACGATGCCCGCCGCACCAAGGCCGGCTTCCACGGCACCGGTGTAATGGTCGACGGCGGCACGCGGCCCGGTTACGGAGGCGATGCGGACGGCAGGCGGCAGCCCAAGCTCGGTCCGCAGCGCCAGCTCCCGCTCCGCGTAGCCGGCAGGATCCCAGCGCAGCAGGGCGCCGGTGGCGGCGGCGTCCGTCGCCGTGACCACCACCAGGCCGCCGTCCGGTGCCGGCCGGACCAGGGCGGCGGCGTTGAACCATCGGCGCACCGTATCCTCGGCCGCCCGCAGTGTCTCGCGGCGCAGCAGGGAGTCCCCGTCCAGCAGCAGGGCGGCGGCGTAACCGCCCTCGGCCACCGGTTCGGCGCCCACGGTCGCCACCACCAGCGCCTTCGCGGCGCCGACGCGGGCCTTTACCTGGTCGCCGGAGGAGGTGATGACGGTCGCACCGGGAAAGGCGCGGCCCAGTTCCTCGGCCGTGCGCAGCACCCCCGTGGCCCCTTTCCGCAGCCGCTTCCCGCCGCAATGGGTGCACCGCCAGGCCGGGGCGGGCGTGGAACACCAGCGGCATTGGGGCGGGGCCGACGTGCCTGCCAGCGCCAGCGGCCCTTGGCAGGCGTTGCACCGTGCGGGTTCGCGGCAGGTCTCGCAGACCAGGGACGGGGCGTAGCCGGACCTGGCCACCTGCACCAGGACGGGGCCGCGCTCCAGTCCTTCCTTGGCCGCTTTCCAGGCGGCTCCCGGCAGCCGGGCGATGCTGGCCAGCGGGTCCCGGCCCTGTTCGAAGCTGTCCGCCGTGTTGACTACCCGGGGAACCGTGGCGCGGAGGGTGGGACGGTCGGTGCCGATTGGAACGGCCCAGCCGGCATCAACGAGACGCTGGACTTCGGTGCTGCGCGCATGCCCGGCAAGCAGGCAGGCGGCGTTTTCCTGTTCGGCGCGCAGCAGCAGGACTTCGCGTGTGTGGGCGTACGGTGCCCGCTGCTCGATGTGGAGATCGTCGCCGTCGTCCCAGCAGGCGACGAACCCCAGGTCCTGAACCGGGGCGTAGGCAGCCGCCCTGGTGCCGATCGCCACTTTCGCGGCGCCGGACAACAGTTGCAGGAAGTTCCGGTACCGGGGCGTCGGTCCGTCATCGGCGGCGAGCCTGGCCACCGCATGCTCCGGCAACACGGCGTTGAGTGCCTCGTGGAGCCGGTCCAGGTCCCGGTAGTCGGGGACCACGAGCAGGGCGCCGCGGCCTGCAGTGTAGGCAGCGGCCGCGGCCTCGGCCAGCAGCTGCGGCCACCCGGCTGGCCCAAAGCCCTGCGCCGGGTTGACCACGGCCCTCGGGGCGCCCCCGGCGGCCAGGTGCCGCAGGAACGCGGGGCCTGCGCGGTAAGTGGCCCAGGCGGACGGAGTGGCGCCCGTGTCCCGCGCCGGGCCCTCCGGTTCCGCGGCGCCGGACGCAGGCACTGGGAAGTCCTTTTCCAGTTTCGCGACGCGCGGCGGCACGGCCAGGCGGAGGACGTCGCTGAGCGTCCCGGCATACCGGGCGGCGACGGCACCGGCCAAGGTGCGCACGGCAGGCGTGAGGACGGGGACCGGGGACACAACTTTGGCCAGGGGCACCAGCGCGTGCCCGGCATCGGACCCGGCCAGCCGTTCGAGCAGGAATCCGCTGAGGTCCTGCCCGTTGAATTTCACCTTCACCCTGACGCCCGGCTGGGCCGCTTCGTCCAGGGAGGCGGGCACGGCATAGTCGAAGGGGCGGTCAAGATGCGGCAGTGACGATTCCACGAGCACCCGCGCCACCGGAAGTTGTTCCGCCACCGCACTGCCACCCGGCGCGGGGCCGGCCGGGAAGCCCTGCAGGAGGGAGGGCTGGACGGCATGGTCTGTAGCGCTGTCAGCAACCACCGTGGACACCTCCGTTCAGCTGCCGGTTGGACACGGACAGCCAATCACGGGGCACTGACACTGGTGCTCCGTTCGTGGGAAGGAGCGGCCTAGGCGTTGAAGTATGCCTTCAGGTCGTCAACGCGGTCCAGCCGTTCCCAGGTGAAGTCGGGCTCATCACGGCCGAAGTGTCCGTGCGCTGCGGTCTTGGCGTAGATCGGGCGCTTCAGGTCAAGGGCGTCGATGATGGCGCGGGGCCGAAGGTCGAAGATCTCGGCGATCGCGGCACTGATGCGTGCCGGGTCCACCGTCTCGGTGCCGAAGGTCTCCACGTAGGTGCCCACGGGCCGTGCCTGCCCGATGGCGTAGGCGATCTGGATCTCGGCGCGCTTTGCCAGCCCTGCCGCGACCACGTTCTTGGCGACCCAGCGCATGGCGTACGCGGCGGAGCGGTCCACCTTGGACGGGTCCTTGCCGGAGAAGGCACCGCCGCCGTGGCGCGCCATGCCGCCGTAGGTGTCGACGATGATCTTGCGTCCGGTCAGCCCGGCGTCGCCGACGGGCCCGCCGATGACGAATTCACCGGCAGGGTTGAGGATGTTGGCGGCCCGTGAGATGTCCAGGTTCGCAGCGGCCAGCACCGGCTCGATGACGACGGCGGCGAGGTCGGCCCGGAGCTGCTCCAGGCTGGCGCCTTCGGCGTGCTGGCTGGAAATCACCACCGTCTCCACGGAAACGGGCTTGTCCTTGTCGTAGCCCACGGTGACCTGGGTCTTGCCGTCCGGGCGCAGGTACGGCAGCTGCCCGGTCTTGCGGACATCGGTGAGGCGTTCGGAGAGCCTGTGCGCCAGCCAGATGGGGGTGGGCATGTACGACGGGGTTTCATCGCTCGCGTAGCCGAACATCAGGCCCTGGTCGCCTGCGCCCTGGAGGTCGTAGTCGTCCTCCTGGCGGCCTTCGCGTGCCTCGAGCGAGTTGAAGACACCACCGGCGATGTCGTTGGACTGCTGGCCGATGGAGACGGACACACCGCAGCGCGCGCCGTCGAAGCCGTTGGCCGAGGAGTCGTATCCGATGCCCAGGATGGTCTCGCGGACGATCTGCGGGATTTCGACGTAGGCGTCGGTGGTGACTTCGCCGGCCACGTGGACCAGGCCGGTGGTGGCCATGGTTTCGACGGCCACGCGGGACTCCGGGTCCGCCGCGAGCAGCGCGTCCAGGATGGCGTCACTGATCTGATCGCAGATCTTGTCCGGATGGCCTTCGGTGACCGATTCGGACGTGAAGAGCCGGAGCGCGGAGGGCGTGGCCCCATGGGTCTGGGGAAGGTGCAGCGGTAAAGTCACTCAACTACCTTACTGGTTGAAGCACGGCCGCCCCGCGGGAGATGTCTTCCCGCGAAGCAAACGTGGTGCGGAACACTCAGGTCCGTGGCGAAACATGGTTCAGTTCAAAGCTGATGCGGCTGATGACGGCGTCGGCAACCTCAGCCTTGGTTCCTGACGCTTCCTGTGGTTCGGAGCCGGCGCGGGCAAGGATGACCACGGAGTTGGTGTCCTGCCCGAAGACCTTGTCCGTCCCCACGTGGTTGACCACCAGCAGGTCGCAGCCCTTGCGCTGCAGTTTGGCTTCGGCGTGGGCCAGGACGCTGCCGTCGCTGTCCCCCGTTTCCGCCGCGAATCCCACGATCAGCTGGGTGCGCGGCCCGGAACTGCCGGCGTTGCGCTGCTCCACCAGTTCCTGCAGGATGTCCGGGTTCCGGACCAGGGTGATGACGGGATCGGCGGTGTCGTCCCGCTTCTTGATTTTGGTGTCTGAGACATCGGCGGGCCGGAAGTCGGCGACGGCGGCGGCCATGATGACAACGTCGGAATCGGCGGCCGCCTGCAATGCGGCTTCGCGCAGCTGCAGGGCAGTTTCCACCGGGACCACTTCCACCCCGGACGGGGCGGGGACATCCATGTGGGCCGAAAGCAGCCGGACGGTGGCGCCGGCGTTGCGCGCGGCTGCCGCGAGGGCGACGCCCTGCTTGCCGGAGGACCTGTTGCCAAGGAAGCGGACGGGGTCCAGCGGTTCACGGGTGCCGCCCGCGCTGATCGTGACCGTGCGGCCGGCCAGCGGGAGCTGGTAATCGGTGCGGCCCTGGACCAGGGCCATGGCCGCTTCGAAGATCGCCTCGGGTTCCGGCAGCCGGCCCGGGCCGGAGTCGGCACCGGTGAGCCTGCCGGAGGCGGGCTCGAGGACTGCTGCACCACGACCGCGGAGGGTTTCAACGTTGGCCCGGGTGGCGGGGTGCTGCCACATTTCCGTGTGCATTGCCGGTGCGAAGAGCACCGGCCCGTGCGCCATCAGCAGGGTGTTGGTGAGCAGGTCCCCGGCCTGGCCGGTGGCGGCCTTGGCCAGGAGGTCGGCCGTGGCCGGGGCGACGACCACCAGGTCCGCCTCGTGGCCCAGGCGGACATGGTTGACCAGGTGGACGTCGTCGAAAACGCTGTTGCTGACCGGGTTGCCGGACAGCGCTTCCCAGGTGGCGACACCCACGAAGCGGGTGGATGCCTCCGTGGGGATCACCGTGACGTTGTGGCCGGCTTCAGTAAAAAGCCGGAGGAGCGATGCCACCTTGTAGGCGGCAATCCCTCCCCCGACTCCGAGGACTATGCGCACGCGACCTCCGTCAGCAGCGAGTCAGTTTGAGCGCAGGGTTACTCTGCGGCTTCGATCGGCGTGGAAACCAGCTTGCCTTCGTTGATCTCGCGCAGGGCGATCGAGAGTGACTTTTCGTTCAGCTTGGTGTCAACCAGCGGGCCGACGTACTCGAAGAGGCCCTCGTGCAGCTGGGCGTAGTAGGCGTTGATCTGACGAGCACGCTTGGCACCGAAGATCACCAGGCCGTACTTGGAATCGGCTGCCTCAAGCAGCGAGTCGATCGGCGGGTTGATGATGCCTTCAAGGTTCGTGGACACGAATTTCTCCAAATTCCTAGCGGGCTGACGGTTCGGGCAGGTGTGGATGCGGTGTCAGCCCCATGAGTGAAACAAGCTCGTCCGCTGCCCGGCGGACGTCATCGTTGATGACGGTGTGGTCAAACTCCGGTTCAGCAGCAAGTTCAAGTTTAGCGGTTTCCAGCCGGCGCTGCTGTTCTTCGGGAGTTTCTGTGCCGCGGCCCACCAGCCGGCGCACCATTTCGTCCCAGGTGGGAGGGGCAAGGAAGACGAACTGGGCGTCCGGGACGGCCGCCTTGACCTGGCGGGCACCCTGCAGGTCGATTTCCAGCAGCACCGACCGGCCTTCGGCGATGGCCCGGTTCACCGTGCTCTTGAGGGTGCCGTAGGTGTTCTGCCCGTGGACCACCGCCCACTCAAGGAGCTCGCCGTCGGCGATCAGCTGCTCGAACTCCTCGTTGGACTTGAAGAAGTAGTGGACGCCGTCCACCTCGCCGGGCCGGGGCGCACGGGTGGTGGCCGAAACGGATAGCCAGACCTCGGGATAGTTGTCACGAATGTAGGTGGACACGGTGCCTTTGCCAACAGCCGTCGGACCAGCGAGGACTGTCAGTCCCGGTTTCTTGCTCACGTATTCCTTTGCCGGAGGTTGGGGAAGGGCGGCCGCCTGGCCTGCCCTACTGCTCGTCTATAAAATCTACCAGCGCCCGGCGCTGGTGGACGCCCAGGCCCCGGACGCGGCGGGAGGCCGCGATTCCCAGCTGCTGCATGATGGCTGCTGCACGGACCTTTCCGATGCCCGGAAGGGCTTCAAGCAGTTCGGAAACCCGCATGCGGGCCAGGGCGTCGTCCTCCCCGGCGGAACTGATGATGTCCGCCGCGGACCGGTCGCCGTTCTTGAGGCTTTCCTTGGCTGCGGCCCGGGTGGCCCTGGCCGCTGCGGCCTTGCCCAGGGCCTCAGCCCGTTCCGACGCTGATAAAGGTCGCAGGACCATCAAGGACACCCCCGGGGTTCGCCGGACTTCTCCAAGGGCGGCCGCCCTTGGACCTGTCCTGAAACTACCCTCTGGTGCTGCCCGAATCAATGGATCCGGGCAAACGGGCAGCTATTGCCCCCGCAGCCCCTCCAGCGTCCGCAGCGCGGCATCACGGAGCCCCTGCAGGCCGGGACCGGCACGGAGGATGTCCCTGCTTGAGGTCCCCAGCACCTGCGGGTAGGCCGCACCGAACGTGGCCCGAAGGTCAGCCGGCGTGGCCCCCTGCGCGCCCAGGCCCGGGGCCAGGATGGGGCCGCGGAGGCCGGCCAGGTCCAGTCCGAGGTCCGTGAGGGCTGCCCCCACCGTGGCACCCACCACCAGGCCCACCGAGCCGAGGCTGCCGCCGTAGCGGGAGTTCTCCGCGGTTGCCGCTTCGGTGATCCGCCGCGCCACGGAGTCCGCGCCACCGACGTGCTGGACGGACGCCCCTTCGGGGTTGGAGGTCAGGGCGAGGACAAAGACCCCGCGCCCCGTCTCCGCCGCCAGGTCAAGGGCCGGACGCAGCGATTCGAAACCGAGGTAGGGGCTAAGGGTGACGGAGTCAGCTGCCAGCGGTGAGTCATCCCGGAGCCAGGCGTCGGCGTAGGCGGCCATGGTGGAACCAATGTCCCCGCGCTTGGCGTCGGCGATGGTGAGGACGGATTCGTCCCTGGCGCTGGCCAGCACCTCTTCCAATGCCGCGATGCCCGCCGAACCGTGGCGCTCGTAGAGCGCCACCTGGGGCTTCACCGCGGCAGCGAGTGGAGCCACCGCCTCCAGGACGGCCAGCGAGAAGCGGCGCAACCCGTCGGCGTCGTCCGCCAATCCCCAGCTCTTCAGGAGGGCCGGGTGCGGGTCGATGCCGACGCAGAGCGGGCCGCGGGCTGCCATGGCCGCGCCGAGCCGGGAGCCGAAGGACTCCCGGCCGGCGGCGTCTGCCTGCTCAGGCATGCTGGAGGGCCGCCTTCTGTGACTCGGCAAGCGCCGCGGCGTGCTCCTGCAGGCTGGTGACCGACCATTCGTAGGTGCGCATGGCTTCGATGGCCTGGACGGCGGCGTTGAACTCGGCAACCGTGGTGATGCAGGGGATGCCGATGGAGGTGGCCGCGGCACGGAGCTCGTAGCCGTCGCTGCGGGCCTCCCCGCCGGACGGGGTGTTGAAGACCATGTCGATCTCGCCGGCGACGATCAGGTCCGCGATGGTGCCCTCGCCCTCGGCGCTGCTGCCCTCGGCGACCTTGCGGACCGGAGTGGCCTGGATGCCGTTGCGGCGCAGCACATCGGCGGTGCCTCCGGTGGAGACGATTTCGAAGCCGAGGTCCGAGAGCCGCTTGACGCCCATGATCACCGAACGCTTGTCCCGGTTGGCGACGGACACGAACACCTTGCCCTCGGTGGGCAGGGCGTTGTTGGCGCCGGCCTGGCTCTTGGCGAAGGCGGTGTCGAAGTGCTTGTCGATGCCCATGACCTCGCCGGTGGAGCGCATCTCGGGGCCGAGCAGCGAGTCCACCACCTTGCCTTCGAGGGTGCGGAACCGGCTGAACGGCAGCACCGCTTCCTTGACGGCCACGGGGGCGTTCAGCGGCAGGGTGGAGCCGTCACCGGTTTCCGGCAGCATCTTGTAGGCGCTGCGCAGCTGGTTGATGGTCACGCCGGTGCCGATCAGGGCGGCCGCCTTGGCCATCTGGACTCCGGTGGCCTTGGACACGAACGGCACGGTCCGGGAGGCGCGGGGGTTGGCTTCGAGGACGTAGAGGACGTCGGAGGCCAGCGCGAACTGGATGTTGATCAGGCCGCGGACGCCCACGCCTTCGGCGATGGCGCGGGTGGCCACGCGGACGCGTTCGACGACGTTGCTCCCCAGGGTGATGGGCGGCAGGACGCAGGCGGAGTCGCCGGAGTGGATGCCGGCTTCCTCGATGTGCTCCATGATGCCGCCCAGGTACAGGTCGGTGCCGTCGTAGAGGGCGTCGACGTCGATTTCGACGGCGTCCTCGAGGAACCGGTCGATCAGGACCGGGTGGTCCGGGGTGATCTCGGTGGCGTTGGCGATGTAGCGGGAGAGGTTGGGTTCGTCGTAGACGATCTCCATGCCGCGGCCGCCCAGCACGTAGGACGGGCGGACCAGGACCGGGTAGCCGATCTCGTCGGCGATCTTCTTGGCGTCCTCGAAGGACACCGCGGTGCCGTTCTTGGGCGAGACGAGTCCGGCCTTGTCCAGCACGCGGGAGAAGGCGCCGCGGTGCTCGGCGAGGTCGATGGCTTCCGGGGAGGTGCCGAGGATGGGCACGCCGGCATCGGCGAGCTGCTGGGCGAGCTTCAGCGGGGTCTGGCCGCCGAGCTGGACGAACACGCCCATGACGCCGCCGGTGCGTTCCTCGGCCGCGATGACCTCCAGGACGTCCTCAAGCGTGAGCGGCTCGAAGTACAGGCGGGTGGAGACGTCGTAGTCGGTGGACACCGTCTCCGGGTTGCAGTTGACCATGACGGTCTCGTAGCCGGCCTTGCGCAGCGCCATGGAGGCGTGGACGCAGGAGTAGTCGAACTCGATGCCCTGGCCGATGCGGTTGGGACCCGAGCCGAGGATCAGGATGGACGGCTTGGAGTGCAGCGCAACCTCGTCCTCCTCGTCGTACGCCGAGTAATGGTACGGCGTGTACGCGGCGAACTCGGCGGCGCAGGTGTCCACGGTCTTGTAGACCGGACGGATGCCCAGGGCCTGGCGCACCCCGCGGACCACTGCCTCGGAGTTATGCGTCAGGGCGCCGATCTGCTCGTCGGAGAAGCCGTGGCGCTTGGCGCGCTGGAGCATGTCGGCCGTCAGGGCGCCCGCCTGCCGGATCTCGTGCGAGATCTCGTTGAGCAGCTGGAGCTGGTCAAGGAACCAGGGGTCGATCTTGGTGGCCTCGAAGAGCTGTTCCACGGTGGCGCCGCCCAGCAGGGCACGCTGGACCTGGTGCAGCCGCTCGGTGGTGGGCCGCTTGGCCTTTTCGATGAGTTCGGCAACTTCCCATTCCGGGACGCTGCTGAAGTCCAGCTGGGAACCCTTCTGCTCCAGGGAGCGCAGGGCCTTCTGCAGGGCCTCGGTGAAGTTGCGGCCCATGGCCATGGCCTCACCCACCGACTTCATGGTGGTGGTGAGGGTGTTGTCCGCTGCCGGGAACTTCTCGAACGCGAACCGCGGAACCTTGACCACGACATAGTCGAGGGTCGGTTCGAAGGACGCCGGGGTCTTCTGGGTGATGTCGTTCGGGATCTCGTCCAGGGTGTAGCCGAGGGAGAGCTTGGTGGCGATCTTGGCGATCGCGAAGCCCGTGGCCTTGGACGCCAGCGCCGAGGACCGGGAAACGCGCGGGTTCATCTCGATGACCACCACGCGGCCGGTCTTGGGATCGATGGCGAACTGGATGTTGCAGCCGCCGGTGTCCACGCCGACTTCGCGGATGACCGCGATGGCCACGTCGCGCAGCTTCTGGTACTCCCGGTCGGTGAGGGTCAGCGCCGGCGCCACCGTGATGGAGTCGCCGGTGTGCACGCCCACGGGGTCGAAGTTCTCGATGGAACAGACGACAACCACGTTGTCGTTCTTGTCCCGCATCATCTCGAGCTCGTATTCCTTCCAGCCCAGGATGCTCTCTTCGAGCAGGACCTCGCTGGTGGGGCTGTACTGCAGGCCCTGGCCGACGATGCGGCGCAGGTCCTCCTCGTTGTAGGCCAGGCCGGAGCCCAGCCCGCCCATGGTGAAGGAGGGGCGGACCACCATCGGGTAGCCCAGGTCCGTTGCGGCCGTGAGTGCTTCGTCCATGGTGTGGATGATGTGGCTGCGGGCGGACTCGGCGCCGCAGCGTTCCACGACGCCCTTGAACTTCTCACGGTCCTCGCCGAGCTCGATCGCGGCGATGTTGGCGCCGATCAGTTCGACGTTGTACTTCTCCAGGACACCGTTCTTGTCCAGGGCGATGGCGGTGTTCAGCGCGGTCTGGCCACCGAGGGTGGGCAGGACGGCGTCGGGGCGTTCCTTGGCGATGATCTTTTCGACCACCTCGGGAGTGATGGGCTCCACGTAGGTGGCGTCGGCGAACTCGGGGTCGGTCATGATCGTGGCCGGGTTGGAGTTCACGAGGATGACGCGCAGGCCCTCCTCCTTGAGCACGCGCAGCGCCTGGGTGCCGGAGTAGTCGAACTCGGCGGCCTGGCCGATGACGATCGGGCCGGAACCAATGACGAGGACGCTCTTGAGATCTGTACGTTTCGGCATTACTTCTTGTCCTCAGTCTTGTTGTCGTTCATGCGGTCAGATCCGGCGTTGTCCGCCTGCGCGGGGTGGGCGGCGTCCACCGGGTCCTTGGAGAGGTTGGCGGTGCGGCCGTCGCGCGTGCCTTCCATGAGGTCGATGAAGCGGTCGAAGAGGTAGGCGGCGTCGTGCGGGCCGGCGGCCGCTTCGGGGTGGTACTGGACGGAGAACGCGGGGATGTCGAGGCAGGCGAGGCCCTCCACGACGTCGTCGTTCAGGCTGACGTGGCTGACTTCCACCCGGCCGTAGCGTGACTCGGGAGCCTTGGTGGCGCCGTCGAGCGGGGCATCCACGGCGAACCCGTGGTTCTGGGAAGTGATTTCCACTTTGCCGGTGCGGCGGTCCATGACGGGCTGGTTGATGCCGCGGTGGCCGTAACGGAGCTTGTAGGTGCCAAAGCCCAGGGCGCGGCCCAGGATCTGGTTGCCGAAGCAGATGCCGAAGTACGGCAGCTTTTCGTCCAGGACGGAGCGGAGCAGCGCTACCTGGGCATCGGCGGTGGCGGGGTCGCCCGGGCCGTTGGACATGAAGAAGCCGTCCGGGTTGACGGCCTTGACGTCCTCGAGGGTGGCGGTGGCCGGCAGCACGTGGACGCGGACACCGCGCTCGGCGAACCGGACCGGGGTCATGGCCTTGATGCCGAGGTCGATGGCGGCGATGCTGAAGCGGGGCTCGCCGTCCCAGCCGTGGTCTTTCGGTTCCACGACATAGGCCTCGTCCACGCTGACTTCTTCCGCCAGGCGTGCGCCTTCCATGGGGGCGCTAGCCAGGACGGCGTCGAGCAGTTCCTTGTCCGTGGCCTGGGCGGCTTCGCCGGAGAAGATGCCGGCGCGCATGGTCTTGTGTTCGCGCAGGTGGCGGGTGATGGCGCGGGTGTCCACGCCCTGGATCCCCACGATCCCCTGCGCCACAAGCTCCTCGTCCAGTGAGCGCTCAGAGCGCCAGTTGGAGGGGCGGCGGGCGGCGTCACGGACGATGTACCCGGCCACCCAGATGCGCCGGGACTCGGCGTCCTCGCTGTTCACACCGGTGTTTCCGATGTGCGGGGCCGTCTGGACCACCAGCTGGCGGGCGTAGGACGGGTCGGTGATGGTTTCCTGGTAGCCGGTCATGCCGGTGGCGAAGACTGCCTCGCCGAGGGCGGTGCCGGTGGCGCCGTAGCTGGTCCCGCGGAAGATGCGCCCGTCTTCGAGGACCAGCGCTGCCGGTGCGGAGGTGGTTGCTGTCACTGTATTCGCTTTCACTGTCTTACTTTCCACTGGTGGCACCAGCCGCGGGGGCTGACGAAATCAATTCCTGAAGGGCCTGGTACAGCACGTCCTTGTCGGCGGCGCGGCGGGTGCGGAACCCGGTGTCCAGCGCGTGCGCGCCGAGCGTCCAGGCCAGCACCAGGAGGCCGTCCTTTTCCACGAACTTGCCTGCCATGCCGCTGTCCTGCCGGACGCCGGTGAGCGATGCCGCAGGGATGTAGAGGGCAGCCGCCCCGGACCGGTCGTAGATGACGCCGTGCGGGTAGACCGCAAGGGTCGCGTTGGTGCGGATGCCGAGGCCGTGCACGGCGATCCGGTCCAGCCAGTCGCCGCCGGTGGTGGTGGCCACGTACTGGCCCTCGGCGACGGCGGTGGGCTCCCCGGGTGCCGCGGGCACCTGGGGCAGTTGTTCGACGTCGGACTGGCGCCTGAGGCGGTTCCGCCAGCCAATCCACATCATGGCAAGCACGACGGCGATGATCGCCGCCGTGATCACCGCTGAGAGCAGCTTGGTGTCCATCAGGCCGCGCCTGCGGGGGTGGCTGCGGCGTCGGGGTGCGGGGTGTTGAGCGCGCCGTCCAGGACCGTGGGGTGTCCACGGAAGAACGTGGCAACCACCTTGCCGGGCAGTTCGCGGCCCTTGAACGGCGAGTTGCGGCCCATGGTGGCCATCGTGGAGGGGTCCACGGTCCAGCGGGCGGCGGGGTCCACCAGGATGAGGTTGGCCGGTTCCCCGGCCTCGATGGGCCGGCCCTGGTCGCTGAGGCGGCCGATCCTGGCGGCGGTGGTGGAGGTGACCCTGGCAAAGTCCGCCCAGGTCATCAGTCCGGTCTCGATCATGGCGTGCTGCACCACGGACAGGGCGGTTTCCAGCCCGGTCATGCCCATGGCGGCCTGCGCCCACTCGCATTCCTTGTGCTCGCTGGGGTGCGGGGCGTGGTCGGTGCCCACGACGTCGATGGTCCCGTCCGCCAGCCCGGCGCGCAGCGCCTGGACGTCGGCGTCGGTGCGCAGCGGCGGGTTGACCTTGAAGACGGGGTCATAGCTGCGGACCAGGTCGTCGGTGAGCAGCAGGTGGTGCGGGGTGACCTCGGCGGTGACGTCGATGCCGCGTTCCTTGGCCCAGCGGATGATTTCCACCGAGCCCGCGGTGGAGACGTGGCAGACGTGCAGCCGTGAGCCGACGTGCTGGGCCAGCAGGACGTCGCGGGCGATGATGCTCTCTTCGGCCACCGCCGGCCAGCCGGTGAGGCCGAGGACCGCGGAGACGTCCCCCTCGTTCATCTGTGCCCCGGCGGTAAGGCGCGGTTCCTGCGCATGCTGGGCCACGACGCCGTCGAACGCCTTGACGTATTCCAGGGCGCGGCGCATCAGCACGGGGTCGTGGACGCAGATGCCGTCGTCGGAGAACATCCGGACCCGGGCGCGGGAATCGGCCATGGCGCCCAGTTCGGCCAGCTGCTCCCCTGCCAGGCCCACGGTGACGGCGCCCACGGGGCGGACGTCCACCCATCCTGCCGCCTGGCCGAGGGTGTAGACCTGCTCGACGACGCCGGCGGTGTCCGCCACCGGCGTGCTGTTGGCCATGGCGTGGACCGCGGTGTAGCCGCCAAGCGCCGCGGCGCGGGTGCCGGTCTCGACGGTTTCGGCGTCTTCGCGGCCGGGTTCGCGCAGGTGGGTGTGAACGTCCACCATGCCGGGCAGCGCCACCAGGCCGGCGGCGTCGATGACGGTGGCGCCGTTAGCGGAGAGTCCGGTGCCGATCTCGGCGATGATGCCGTCGCGGATCAGCAGGTCAGCGGGGTCGCCGCCCAGGACAGCGGCGCCCTGGATCAGGTAGGTTCCGGTGTTGGCGGCCATCAGTTGCTCTCCTTGCTGGATTGGGCGCCGGCGTAGGCAGGAACCCGGGTGGTGGCTGGTTCCCGGGTGTCCCCGGAGAGCAGCAGGTACAGGGCAGCCATCCGCACGGACACGCCGTTGCGGACCTGCGCCAGGACGGTGGACCGCGGTGAGTCGGCCGCGGCCGCGCTGATTTCCAGGCCGCGGTTCATGGGCCCGGGGTGCATGATGATGGTGTCCGTCATGCCGAGGTCGTCCAGGGCGCGGAGCCGGTTGTCGTCGAAACCCCAGCGGCGTGAGTATTCCCGGGTGCTGGGGAAGAACGAGGCGTTCATGCGTTCGCCCTGGACGCGGAGCATCATCACGGCGTCGACGCCGTTCACGAGGGTCTCGTCCAGGTTGTAGCTGACGCTGCAGGGCCACTTTTCGACGCCGACGGGCAGCAGGGTGGGCGGGGCCACCAGGGTCACTTCCGCGCCGAGGGTGCGCAGCAGCCACACGTTGGACCGCGCGACGCGGGAGTGCAGGACGTCCCCGGCGATGGCGACCCGCATGCCTTTGAGGTCCGTGCCTTCCGAGGGGGTCCCGGCGAGGCGTGCCCAGTGCCGGCGCATGGTGAAGGCGTCGAGGAGGGCCTGGGTGGGGTGTTCGTGGGTGCCGTCCCCGGCGTTGATGACGGCGGCGTCGATCCAGTCGGTCGCGGCGAGCCGGTGGGGTGCGCCCGAGGCCCAGTGGCGGATGACGACGGCGTCCGCGCCCATGGCGGACAGCGTCTGGGCGGTGTCCTTCAGGGATTCGCCCTTGGATACCGACGAGCCCTTGGCGGCGAAGTTGATGACGTCTGCCGACAGCCGCTTGGCCGCGGCCTCGAAAGAGATGCGGGTGCGGGTGGAGTCTTCGAAGAACAGGTTGACGACCGTGCGCCCGCGCAGTGCCGGAAGCTTTTTGACTTCCCGCTCCCCCACGGCCGACATTTCCTCCGCGGTATCGAGGATGCGGATGGCGTTGGAAAGGCTGAGGTCCTCGGTGGACAGAAGGTGCTTCACGCCGTACCGCCTTCGATCACGACTTCGTTGACCGGTGCGCCGCCGTCGGGGGTGTCGGTCTCCTCGAGCCGGACGCGGACTTTTTCGGCGGAGGACGTGGGCAGGTTCTTTCCCACGTGGTCGGCCCGGATGGGCAGTTCGCGGTGGCCGCGGTCGATCAGCACGGCGAGCCGCACGATGCGGGGCCGGCCGAGGTCCACGAGGGCGTCCAGCGCAGCGCGGATGGTGCGCCCGGAGTACAGGACGTCGTCGATGAGGACCACTACCTTGTTGTCGATGCCGGTCCGGGGCAGCCGGGTGGGGTACGGCGGCCGGGTCCCCTGGTGGGAAAGGTCGTCGCGGAACATCGTGACATCGAGCTGGCCTACGATCGCGGCGGCATCGACGGTGTGGTCTGCGGCGGCGATTTTTTCGGCCAGCCGGACGGCCAGCGGATAACCGCGGCGCGGGATGCCCAGCAGGACGAGGTCCCGGGATCCCTTGTTGGCCTCGAGGATCTCATGGGCGATACGAGTCAGGGCCCGGTCGATGTCAGCCTGGGTGAGGACAACCCTGGCTGGAACCGGTGCGCTGGTGACAGAAGTCAACGCTCGTCTCCCCTTTCCCCGCCTCACAGGACGGAATTAAAAAAGGAATCATGTGCCTTTCAAAATTACCACACGGCCCGCACCGTCCCGACGGGCGGCCGGTGCGTTAATGGTCACACCGGCACGGGCGCGTCGCCTGTTCCGGGCGCCATCCTTGGACCCTTGCCGGCACCCGCTTAGGCTTTCGGGTATGCCGACGTATCCCCAGGAGCCCTCGCCCGGGCCACCCGACGATCCCTACCGCGGAGCCGGCGCCTATATGCCTGGCCAAGCGAACCCGAGCTGGATGGGCCACGTGCAGCCGGGCAACTACCGTGCGGCACCGGGGCACCAGGGCAGCCCGCTGGCCCCCGTGGTTCCGCCGCAGGTCCAGGGAAGCCTGGTACGGGCGGCCCGCACCCGGAGCGGGCTGGTGGGAGTGACGGTGGCCGGCAGCACCCTGGCGTTCCTGAGTCTTTTCCTGGTGGTGCCGTTCCTGCTGTCCAACACGGGGGCGGCGGGTTTCCTGGTCGGATTCCTGGCTTCCCTGGTCCCGCTGTCGGCGGTGCTGCTTTCGGTGCACATCATTGACCGCTGGGAGCCCGAACCCAAGCGGCTGCTGTTCTTCGCCTTCACCTGGGGCGCGGCGGTATCCGTGGCCGTCACCCTCCTGATCCAGCCGTTCTTCGTGATCGCCTTCCAGTTCTCGGACGTGCCGGACCTGCAGACCTACATGGCCACCGTCCAGGCACCCGTCGTCGAGGAGTTCGCCAAGTCACTGGGCCTGCTGATCCTGCTGCTGGCCGCGCGGAGGCATTTCGACGGCCCCGTGGACGGGGTGGTGTTTGCCTTCACCATCGCCGGAGGTTTCGCCTTCACGGAAAACATCCTGTACTTCGGCAGGGCCATCGCGGAATCCTCAAGCCCGGCCACCGACCTTGCCCAGGTCTTCTTCCTTCGGGGCGTGATGTCCCCGTTCGCCCACGCGATCTTCACCGGCACCACTGGAATCATCATGGGGTTCGCGGCGAGGCGCTGGCATGCCGGCGCCTCGGTGGCGGCGTTCTTTGTCGGCCTGCTGCCGGCCATGTTCCTGCACAACCGGTGGAACAGCATGGGCCAGGGCTTCCTGCTGGACTACATCATGGTCCAGGTGCCCATCTTCGTACTCGCCGTGGCAGGGATCATCCTCCTGCGGGCGGCGGAGAAGCGCCTCACCCGCCAGCGGCTGACCGAGTACTCCGCCGCCGGGTGGTTCACGCCAGCCGAGGTCCAGCTCCTGGCTACCCGGGCGGGCCGGCGTACCGCCCTGGCGTGGGCGGTACGCCGGCAGGAGGGGGCAGATGAAGGAATTCCTCAAGGCAGCCACGCAACTTGCCAACACGCGGCAGCGCATCCTGAGCGGACGCGACGTACCGCTGCACCAGGCAGAGGAACGGCAGCAGCTCCAGCGGATCGTCGCGCTCCGCGAATCGGTAACGCGCTGACCCACGCCCCATGCGCTTCGGCCGCTTGGCAACGCAAAAGGCCCCGCCTTCCGGCGGGGCCCTTGTGGCGTTCAGCCTGGCTGCGTCCTGCGGGGACTGCTAGGCGAGCAGCGAGGGCTTCAGCTGCTGCAGGCGGCCGAGGAGGCCGTTGATGAACTGCGGCGACTCGTCCGTGGACAACGTCTTGGCCAGTGCGACGGCCTCGCTGACCGCTACGCCGTCGGGGACGTCGTCGTTGTAGAGAAGCTCCCAGGTGCCGATGCGCAGGATGATGCGGTCAACAGACGGCATGCGCTCCAGGCTCCAGCCCTGCGAGTAGGTTTCGAGGAATTCGTCGATCGCAGCCTGCTGCGAGAGCACGCCCTCGACGATTTCCACAGTGTAGGGGTTGACTATCTGGTCGGTCTTTTCCCGGCGTGCGCGGAGCACGTCGAACGCCGAAACGGAGCGCTGCTCCGCCTCGAAAAGAACATCCAAAGCCCTGCTGCGGGCTTTACCGCGGGCGCTCACTACTCGGTGACCCGGCCCAGGTAGCTGCCGTCACGGGTGTCCACCTTGACCTTGGTGTTGTTCTCGATGAACAGCGGCACCTGGATCTCGTAGCCGGTTTCCAGGGTGGCCGGCTTGGTGCCTGCGGAGGAGCGGTCGCCCTGCAGGCCAGGCTCGGTGTAGGTGATTTCCAGCACGACGCTTGGCGGCAGTTCGATGTAGAGGGGGGTGCCGTCGTGGATGGCGATGTTGACCATCTGGTTCTCGAGCATGAAGTTGGTGGCATCGCCCACGGTGGCGCCGGAGACCGTGATCTGGTCGTAGTCGGAGGTGTCCATGAAGACGAAGTCTGCGCCGTCCTGGTACAGGTACTGGTAGTCGCGGCGGTCCACGGTCGCCGTCTCGATCTTGAGTCCGGCGTTGAAGGTCTTGTCCACAACCTTGCCGGACATTACGTTGCGCATCTTGGTCCGCACGAAGGCGCCGCCCTTGCCCGGCTTGACGTGCTGGAACTCGATGACGTTCCAGAGCTGGCCCTCAAGCTTCAGGACCGTTCCGTTCTTAATGTCGTTAGTGGTTGCCACTGGTTTCCTCTGGTTTCTTTGTCTGGCCGTGCGGGTCAGATGCTGTATGCCGGGCGGTCATGCCGGATGGCCGGGCTGCCCGTGTTTGTCAAGAATCGCCGGGATCGCAAAAATCCCACGTCCATTCTACCGGTAAATGCCAGGGTCCCTTCCCGGGGCGGGAACGGCTGGCTCAGCAGGCGAGTTCGAGCACGTCGCGGGCCCGCTGCAGCGCCACCGTTGAGGAGTAGATCATCGCCGCGTCGGCCGACTGCGCAACGCGCAGGTCGAGCGAGCGGGTGAAGGACTCCACGGCGGCCGCGATCTGGCCGGCGGTGTACTGCGCCTTGCCCAGGAAGTGCAGCGCGGATGCCTCGCGGGCGGTGCCGTGCACCTCGGCGAGAAGCTGGCGGAACAGTTCAATGGCGCGGTCCGTCCGGTGCGTGACGCGGAGCACCTCGGCCTCGAAAACGCGCAGCCGGAAGGATTCGGGATCCTTGAACCGGGCCTCGACGAGGAGCTCGGCGGCCTCGGAGGCGTGGCCTTCCACCAGGAGCACGAAGATGTGGTCCGCGGGGTCGATGGAGGCGGCGAGGGCCGTATCGCAGGCCTCCCGGTTCACGATCTGCGGCAGCAGGGTGTCCGGGTTGATCCGTATGCCGGGGAACCCTGCCTCCGGCCAGTCCGTGGTTCCGTTGATGGCGCCCTGCATCAGGAAGCAATTTCCTGGTAGGCCGCGAACAGCAGCGACGTGTCCGGGACGTCCAGGATGCCCGGTTTGGCGATTCCGTCGAGCACCACGAACCGCAGCAGGTCGCCCCGGGACTTCTTGTCGCGGCGCATGCCGTCCAGCAGTCCCTGCCACCGGTCGCGGCGGTAGGTGACCGGGAGCCCAAGTCCGTTGAGGATGCTCCGGTGCCGGTCGGCGTCGGCATCGCTGAGCCGGCCGACACTGCGGGCAAGCTCGGCGGCGAACATCATGCCCACGGAAACCGCGGCGCCGTGCCGCCAGGAGTAGCGCTCCACCAGCTCTATGGCGTGGCCCAGGGTGTGGCCGTAGTTGAGGATCTCCCGCAGCCCGGATTCCTTGAGGTCCTCGGAGACCACCTTGGCCTTGACGGCGATGGCGCGCTCGATGAGTTCCCGCAGCGCGTCCGAGCGGGGGTCCGCCACGGCTTCCGGGTCTTTTTCGACCAGGTCAAGGATGGCGGGGTCGGCTATGAAGCCGCACTTGATGACTTCGGCCATGCCGGAAATGATCTCGTTTTTCGGCAGGGTGTCCAGCGTGTCCAGGTCCGCCAGGACCGCGGCCGGCGGGTGGAAGGCGCCCACCAGGTTCTTGCCTTCGGCGGTGTTGATGCCGGTCTTGCCGCCCACGGACGCATCCACCATGGCGAGGAGGCTGGTGGGCATGTGAATGACCTTCACGCCGCGCAGCCAGGTGGCGGCGACGAAGCCAGCAAGGTCCGTGACCGCTCCCCCGCCGACGGCGACGATGGCGTCCGAACGGGTGAAGTCGTTCTGCCCCAGGACCTGCCAGCAGAAGGCCGCCACCTGGATGTGCTTGCCCTCTTCCGCGTCCGGGATTTCCGCGGTCAGGGCGGTGAACCCGGCAGCCGCGAGTTCGTCACGGACGGTGTCGCCGGTGAGGCGCAGCGCGCGCGGGTGGATCACCAGTACGCGGCGGACCCGCTCGCCGAGCAGCCCGGGGAGGGCGCCCAGCAGTCCGCGGCCGACGACGACATCGTAGTTGTTGCCGGCGCCCTCGCCGGTGACCTTGATGACTGTTGATTGGGTTTTCACTTGTCAACTTCCTGTTTGGCAGCTGCGTGGTGCCGCAGTGCTGCTTCCAGTTGTTCGCCGAGCTCGGGGATCGAGCCGTGGCGGACGTCCAGGGTGATGTCGGCGAGCCTCTCGTAGATGGGACGCCGGGTGGCAAACATTGCTGTCCAGCGGGCCATCGCATCGCCGGCAAGGAGCGGCCGGCCCGAGTTCCGTGCGATCCTGTCGGCCACGGTGTCGGCGTCGCATTCGAGGTAGACCACGGTGCAGCGGCCGATGAGCTGCTGAGTGCCCGAGTCGAGCACTGCACCGCCGCCCAGTGAGATGACCGTGGGCGTGCCGTCAGCTTCTTCGACGGCGGTGGCGACAGTCCGGGCCTCGATTTCCCGGAACGCGTGTTCGCCGCGGCCCGCGAAGATACCGGCAATGGAACCGTGGCCCGCCACGATGACAGCGTCGGTGTCGACGAACGGGACACCGAGCTGCTGGGCGAGCTGCTGGCCGATGGCGGACTTGCCGACGGCCATGGGGCCGATCAGGACGATCGGCCGGCCGCCGACGGGTCCAGTTTTGCTGCCGTGGAGCACTACTGTCCGATCGAGTCCAGGGATGCCGGGATGTTGTCCAGGTAGCCCTTGATGTTGCGGGCGGTTTCCGCCACGGAGTCACCGCCGAACTTTTCCATGACGGCTTCGGCGAGGACCAGTGCCACCATGGCTTCGGCCACCACGCCGGCGGCAGGGACGGCGCAGACGTCAGAGCGCTGGTGGTGGGCCTTGGCCGGCTCCCCGGTGCTGACGTCGATGGTCCGCAGGGCGCGCGGAACGGTGGCGATGGGTTTCATGGCGGCGCGGACCCGCAGGACGTCGCCGATGCTCATGCCGCCCTCGATACCGCCGGCACGGTTGCTCGCGCGGACGATCCGGCCGTCGCCGTCCCGGAGGATCTCGTCGTGCGCGGCCGAACCGCGGCGGGCTGCGGTCAGGAAGCCGTCGCCGACCTCCACGCCCTTGATCGCCTGGATGCCCATGAGCGCTGCCGCGAGCCGGGCGTCCAGCCGGCGGTCCCAGTGCACGTAGCTGCCCAGTCCCGGCGGGAGCCCGTAGGCGAGGACTTCCACCACGCCGCCGAGCGTTTCGCCTTCCTTATGCGCGGCGTCCACTTCGGCCACCATGGCGTCGGAGGTTTCCCGGTCGAAGCAGCGCAGCGGATCGGTGTCCAGGGCGATGACGTCGGCGGGAACGGGCAGCGGGCGCCCTTCCGGGACCGTGACGCTGGCGATGGAGACCGTGTGGCTGACGAGTTCGATGCCGAGCTGGTTGAGGAAGCGGGCCGCCACCGTCCCCAGGGCTACCCGGGTGGCGGTTTCACGGGCGCTGGCTCGCTCCAGCACCGGACGCGCCTCGTCAAAGCCGTACTTCTGCATGCCCGTGAAGTCTGCGTGGCCGGGCCGGGGCCTGGTCAGCGGCGCGTTGCGGGCCTGGTCTGCGAGCAGTTCGGGGTCCACGGGGTCGGCAGACATGATCTGTTCCCACTTGGGCCACTCGGTGTTTCCCACCTGGATGGCCACGGGACCGCCCTGCGTGCGGCCGTGCCGGACACCACCGGTGATGGTGACGACGTCCTGCTCGAATTTCATACGGGCGCCGCGTCCGTATCCGAGCCTGCGGCGTGCCAGAGAGTCAGCGATGTGCCCGCTGGTGATTTCGACACCGGCGGGGACGCCCTCAATAATTCCCATCAGAGCCGGGCCATGGGATTCACCGGCAGTCAACCAACGCATAATTTCCATCCTGCCACGTAGGGCGGTCACAACGCCCGCCGGGCAAGGCCGACTGCGTCACACATCACATCTATGACAGCTGCATTAACGTCTTCCCCGCGCCGGGAAAAGAGTCGCACCTGCTCCACTGCCTGGTACAGCAGCATCTCCAGGCCGGGCACCACACGGCCGCCGCCGGACTGCCACACGGAGGCCACCAGGCTGGGCCACGGGTCGTAGGCCACATCCAGCAGGACCCCGGGGGTGGGCGTCTTGAGCGCGGCGATTTCGGCGGCGAGCCCGTCTGCCGCGCGCGGCGGCAGGGTTGAGATCACGACGTCGGCTTCCGCGGTGTGGCGTGCAGCGGCGGCCAGCGGACGGATCTCCAAGGTAACGCCGAGGCTGTTGGCCGCCGCACGGACATCGGCCGTGCGGGACGCGTCACGGACAAAGACCTGCACAGCCGTTGTCCCGAGTTCCTGCAGCGCCGCAACGGCTGACGCCGCCGTTCCGCCGCCGCCCAGGATGACGGCGGACGTGGCGGTGCGCGTCCCGGCGTGCCTGAGGGCGTTCACAATCCCGGTGACATCCGTGTTGGAGCCAATGGCGCGCGGACCGTCGCCGGTGTCCTCGAAGGACACCGTGTTGACCACGCCCAGGGTCCGCGCCACGCCGCGCACTTCATCCACCTGGTCCAGCATGGCGGTCTTCAGCGGCATGGTCACCGAAAGCCCGCGCCAGCCCGGCTGGTTCCGGATCTGGCGCATGAAGGACGGCAGCAGTTCCTCGGTTACGTCGATGGCCGTGTAGCTGATGCCGGCATCCAGCCGCCCATACGCCGCGAGGTGCAGCGCGGGTGATTTTGAATGGCTGATCGGATGGCCCAGGACGGCAGCACGCAGGCTCACGTGCAGCGCCCCGCGTTGGCCTTGCACCACGCGTTGTACTGCTCGACGTAGGCGTTGTGCTCCGCCAGGGTTTTGGCGAACTTGGTTTCCTTCGTGTCCAGGTTGATGGTCACCCAGTACAGGTAGTCGTTGGACTTGGGCCTGGCCGCGGCGTCGATGGCGGTCTTGCCCGGCGAACCGATGGGGCCCGGGGGCAGGCCAGGGTTCGCGTAGGTGTTGTACGGGTTCGACTTGTCCTGGCGCTGCTCTTCGGTGAAGTTGAAGCTCCGGGTGCCCAGGCCATAGGTCACTGCCGAGTCCACCTGCAGGAAGCCGCCGGTCTGGTCGTTGGGCTTGAGCCGGTTGTAGATGGCCCCGGCCACGTCCCCGTAGTCGGCCTGGCCGCCTTCGGCCTGGACGATGCTCGCCACGATGACGGCCTCGTACTGCTTGGCGGGGTCGGTGATGCCCTGGGAGACCAGTTCGTCAACGGTGGCCTTCACCAGCGACTGCAGGATGTCCTTGGCGGGGGTGCCCAGGGGGAAGCGGTATTCGCCCGGGGCCAGGTAGCCTTCGAGGTTCTTGGCGTTGGCGGGCAGGCCAAACTGCGTGGGTTGGTCGCTGAGTGCCTGCAGTTGCTGCACGGACACTCCGGACCCTTCGGAGATGGCCTGCAGTGACTCGCTGATGCGCAGGCCCGCGCTGAGCGCGAAGTAGATGACCTTCGTCTTGTCCTTGCCGAGCAGGACGTTGACGGCGTCCGCGTTCTTCATCTCGGTCTTGAAGGTGTACTCGCCCGGGGACAGGGTTCCGCCGGACGCGTGGAACGCCTGCAGGAAGGTGTCCGCGTTGGCGACGACGTGCTGGTTTTCCAGCTCCGTGGCAACCGAGCGGGTGCCCTCGCCGTTGTCCACCGTCACCTGGACTTCACCGGTGCCCGGACCCGGGTAGTCGGAGGGCTTGCCCCCGCCCAGCAGCGGTTTGAGGAACTGGGCTCCCACTGCCACGGCCGTGACGAAAACAGCGAGGGTGAGGAAGAGGGCCAGGAGCCGGCGGCGGCGCCGGACCTTCTTGGAGGGCCGGGGCTCTGCCTGGGCTTCCGGGGAACCGGGGAGCAGGGGGTGTCCGGCGTCTGCATGCCCTGCTTCGGTGTGTGCAGGCTCGAGGTGGATGTCCTCGTGGTAACCGGAGGGCGTGTAGGCGTGGTCGTCGTGCACGCCGTCCTGGTAGTCGTGCCCGTCGGCGTAGTGGATGTCGTCCGCGTGGTGTGGTTCCGGCGCGTGCCGGTGCCCGGCGAGCACGGGAACCGCATGGGCAGCGTGGGTGTCGTCGAGCGGGAGGTCCACCGGGTGCGCTTCTTCGTGCGGGAGGTCCGCAAGCGGGTGCGTCTCCTCGTGCAGGGGCTCCCCCTGCTGCCGGATCTGCGGCTGCTGCGGGAAGTCTTCACGGAAACCGGCGGCAGGGTGCTCCTCCTGGATGGAGGGCGGGGCGTCGGGAGCCGCCGGAACCGTGCCTGCGTCGGGAAGCGGGGCGAAAGTGGTCTCCGGCGCGGGGGATGCTGCGGGCGGCGCCGCAGGCGGCGGGGGAACCTCGCCCGTCTCGTACGCCTGCGGGGGGACCGAGTCGTGGCCACCGGTGTTGAGGCTCTTCTCGCGTGCCCGCAGTTCCTTGCGGGTCAGCGGCCGCCCCAGCGCGGGGTCCACCGGACCGGAAGTGTCGTCAATGTTGGCAGGGCTCACTGTTGCCTTCCATTATCTGAAGATTGGGCCGTGTCCCCCGGGGTGGCGCGGACAGACTCATCCTTGGCGCTGACCCCCAGGTCCTCGGCAGGGGAAGGCGGCGTCACGCGTGAGCCGACATCCGCTCCCCTGGCTTTCTGCATGTCGATGGCGTGCTGAAGGATACCCGCCGCCGCGACCTGATCAACTACTTTACGGTGGTTCCGGCTGCTCATGCCAGCTTCGTGCAGGCTGCGGTGGGCCGCCACGCTGCTGAGCCGCTCGTCCACGAGGTTCACCGGGACCGCCAGTCCGCGTCCGGCGAGCTCGGCCGCGAGCAGCTCCGCGTAGTCCCTGGCCATGGTGGCGGAGGTCCGTTCCTCGCCTTTCATGGTCCGGGGCAGGCCCACGATGACCTGGACGGCGCCGAGTTCCTCCGCCAGATTGGCGATCACGCGGACATCGGAGTTCTTCCTGGTGTTCCGGTCCAGCGTTTTGTAAGGCGTTGCCAGGATCGCGTCGCGGTCGCAGATGGCCACCCCGACCCGGACGGTGCCGACGTCCACCCCCAGTTTGACGCCCTGGGGGTAGCCGCCGGCAGCTGCAGGATTGGTCATGGCAGGGTCAGCGCCGGGTGATGGCGTCGACTACGGCGGCCAGGGCCGCTCCGACCTTTCCGGCGTCGGTTCCGCCGCCCTGGGCGACGTCATCCTTACCGCCGCCACCACCACCGAGCACGCCGGCCGCGACGCGCACCAAGGCACCGGCCTTGACGCCCGCACCGCGCGCTGCCTCGTTGGTGGCCACCAGGATGAGGGGACGGTCGTTGGCAACACCGGCGACAGCCACGGCAGCGGCCTGCGAACCGAGGCGGTTGCGCAGGTCCAGCGCCAGGCCCCGGAGGTCGTCCGCGCCGCTGACGGTTCCGGCGTCGTGGGCGATGACGCGGACGCCTGCTGCGTCCACGGCGGTGTCCACCAGCTGGCCGGCGGCGGCGGCCAGCTGTTCCTTGCGCAGCCGGTCGAGTTCCTTCTCGGTGGCCTTGAGCTTGGCCAGGGTGGCTGAAATCCTGTCAGCCAGCTGCCCGGACGGCACCTTGAGCAGGTCGGTCAGTTCGGTGACGAGCGCCCGTTCGGCTGCCAGGTGGCGGAAGGCTTCCATGCCCACGAACGCCTCCACGCGCCGGTTGCCCGAGCCGACGGACTGTTCGCCGAGGAGCGACAGGCTGCCGATCAGTGACGTGTTCGCGACGTGGGTGCCGCCGCACAGTTCACGGGACCAGGCGCCGTCGATCTCCACCACGCGCACTTCGCTGCCGTAGTTTTCGCCGAAGAGCGCCATGGCGCCCATGGCCTTGGCCTCGGCCAGCCCCATGATCTTTGTTTCCACCGCGTAGTTGTTGCGGATGGCCAGGTTGGAGACTTCTTCGATCTCCGAGCGGGTGGCCGTGCTCAGGCCTTCACCCCAGGCGAAGTCGAAGCGCAGGTAGCCGGCCTTGTTGAAGGAGCCTCGCTGGGTCGCTTCCGGGCCGAGTATCTGGTGCAGGGCGGCGTGCACGATGTGCGTGCCGGTGTGCGCCTGCTCGGCGGCGTGGCGGCGTTCGCGGTCGACGGCGGCGCGCACCAGGGAATCGGCCCCGATCTCGCCTTCGCGGACGATCGCCTTGTGCACGCTGAGGCCCTTGAGCGGGCGCTGGACGTCCAGGACCTCGACGACGAATCCGTCGCCGGTGATCAGGCCGGTGTCGGCGGCCTGGCCGCCGGCCTCGGCGTAGAACGGGGTCTCGGCCAGGACGAGTTCGATCTCGTCGCCGGTGGAGGCCTGCTGGACCTGCCGGCCGCCGGTGAGCAGGCCGCGGACGCGGGACTCGCCGTCGAGCTCGGTGTAGCCGGTGAAGACGGTCTCACCCTGGGCGAGGATGTCCTGGAAGACGGTGAGGTCCGCGTGGCCGCCCTTCTTGGACTTGGCATCGGCCTGGGCGCGCTGGCGCTGTTCCTGCATAAGGCTGCGGAAAGCGGGCTCATCCACTTTCAGCCCGGCTTCTTCGGCCATTTCCAGGGTGAGGTCGATGGGGAAACCGTAGGTGTCGTGCAGGGTAAAGGCGTCATCGCCGGACAGCGGCCTGCCGGCGGCCTTGGAGGCCACCACGGCTTCCTCCAGGCGTGCCGTTCCGGAGGCGATGGTCCGCAGGAACGCCTTCTCTTCGGCGTAGGCAATCCGGCTGATCCGGTCGAAGTCGGTCTCAACCACGGGGTAGACGCCCTTCATGGCGTCCCGGGAGGCGGGCAGCAGTTCCGGCAGGCAGGCCTGTTCGACGCCGAGGAGCCGCATGGCGCGCACGGCGCGCCGGATGAGGCGGCGCAGCACGTAGCCGCGGCCCTCATTGGAGGGGACCACGCCGTCGGAGATCAGCATGAGGGAGGAGCGGATGTGGTCGGCGACCACGCGCATCCGCACGTCGTCCGTGTGGTGGGGGTCGTCGTCGGACTCCGCGGAGGTGTATTCCTTGCCGGACAGCTCGGCCGCCTTGTCGATCACCGGACGGACCTGGTCGGTCTCGTACATGTTCTCGACGCCCTGCAGGATCATCGCGAGGCGTTCCATGCCCAGGCCGGTGTCGATGTTCTTCTTCGGCAGCTCACCCACGATATCGAAGTCCACCTTGGAGCGGACGTTGTCGATCTGGTACTGCATGAACACGAGGTTCCAGATTTCGACATAGCGGTTGTCGTCCGCTTCCGGGCCGCCCTCGATGCCGTAGGCGGGGCCGCGGTCGTAGTAGATCTCCGAGCAGGGGCCGGCGGGGCCGGGCTGGCCCGTGGACCAGTAGTTGTCCGACTTGCCCATCTTCTGGATCCGGCTGGCGGGGACGCCGGTGTTCTTCAGCCAGAGGTCGCGGGCTTCGTCGTCCTCTTCGTAGACCGTGACCCACAGGCGCTCGGGCTCAAGGCCGTAGCCGCCGTCGTCAACGGCCTTGGTGAGGAGCTCCCAGGCGAACTTGATGGCGTCTTCCTTGAAGTAGTCGCCGAAGGAGAAGTTGCCGCACATCTGGAAGAACGTGCCGTGCCGGGCGGTCTTGCCCACTTCCTCGATGTCGCCGGTGCGGATGCATTTCTGCACGCTCGTGGCGCGGGAGTAGGGCGCCTCTTCGCGGGCAGTGAGGTAGGGGATGAACGGAACCATGCCGGCCACCGTGAACAGCAGCGAGGGGTCGCTGGAGACCAGTGATGCGGAAGGAACCGCGGTGTGGCCCTTGCTGACAAAAAAGTCCACCCAGCGCTTGGTGATCTCCTGCGACTTCATGAGCTGTTTTCTTACCCTTCGTGGTCCGCGCCGCCGGGCGGCGCGGAAAGTTCGTTCAGATGGCCGGATCCTTGGGGTAGTCCCTGCCGGTTTGGTTCTTATGCGGGCCGGGCCCGCGGGTTCAGCGGCGGACCGCGTCTGCCGGTTCGACGCCGAGGGCCGTCCGCAGGTCCGTTTCCCGTTCGCGCATCCCTGCGCGGACGGCGTCGGCGAAGTCGTAGACCCCGTCGGCGAGCCGGCCCACGGCGCGGTTAAGGCCTTCCGGGCCGAGGCTGGACTGGGCTTGGGTCACTTTGCGGAAGGCGATGACGCCGATGGCCACACCGATTCCCATCCAGACAAGTCGTTTCATTCGCGTTCTTTCCGAATCTAGCGGCTGCGGCGCCCGGCGGCGGGCTTCCGGCGGTTGGCGAGGGCCGTGCGGACCCCGTAGCTGAAGGCGGCGACCTTGATGAGCGGGGAACCGACCGTCGCGGCAACCAGCGAGGACAGGGCCGAAATGTTGGCGGACGCGTCGGAGACGTTGGACGAGATGCCGTCCACCTTCTTCAGCTGCTGGTTGGTGGTGGAGACGGTGGCGGTGACCTCGTCCATCAGGGGTGTGGCGCCGTCGCTGATGGACTTGATGGCGGTGCGTACCTCATCGAAGACCTTCCCCAGCTTCAGGATGGGTACTGCGAGCAGCAGCACCAGGAGTGCGAACACTCCGGCAGCGATCAGGCCGGCAATATCGCCACCAGACATAGACGTTTCATCTCCTCGAAGTTCCGTGGTTGGTTGCCATCGCGCGCGGGCCCCGAAAAGCGTGTTGCGCAGATGTCCCCCAAGTACCTTACATACAAAGAAGCCCGCGGCGCTTGCCACGGGCTTCTTTGGATACGCTGCTGGGGTTTAGCGTGCGTAGAATTCGACGACGAGCTGCTCTTCGCAGGTCACCGGGATTTCGGAGCGCTTGGGGCGGCGGACCAGGCGGGCCTGCAGTGCCTCCAGCTTGACGTCCAGGTACGCCGGAACGGCGGGCAGGACGTCGCGGTGGGCGCCGGCTGCGGCAACCTGGAGCGGAACCATGGTCTCGCTGCGGCTGTGGACGTGGACCAGCTGGCCCTCGCCGACGCGGAACGACGGACGGTCAACGCGGACGCCGTCAACCATGATGTGGCGGTGCACAACCAGCTGGCGGGCCTGGGCGATGGTGCGGGCGAAGCCGGCACGCAGGACCAGGGCGTCGAGGCGCATTTCGAGCAGTTCGATGAGGTTTTCACCGGTCAGGCCCTTGGTGCGGCGGGCCTCTTCGAAGGCACGGGTCATCTGTGCTTCGCGGATGCCGTACTGGGCGCGCAGGCGCTGCTTTTCGCGGAGGCGGACTGCGTAGTCGGAGTCCTGCTTCTTGCGGGCGCGGCCATGCTCACCGGGGCCGTACGGGCGGCGCTCCATGTACTTGGCGGCCTTGGGGGTCAGGGCGATGCCGAGGGACCGCGAGAGGCGGGCCTGACGGCGAGCACGAGTGTTGTTAGCCACTTGTGTCCTTCCAATATCTGCGGTGTGTCAGTGTTACTGGCCTCCACGATGGAGAGCATCGGCCAACCGCTGCCTTTTGCTACTGGGCGCAGGGCATAACCCTTCCAACCTGAAATTGGGGAGATTGTGCGTCCGCGCCTTGCCAGACAAAGATCCAGCCTACCACGGGCCTACTTGCCGCGGACAATCCTGCGCAGCCGCTCCAGCCGCTGCGCGATCTCACGTTCGGCACCGTTGCCGGTGGGCTGGTAATAGTCGCGGCCCACGAGGTCGTCCGGCGGGTACTGCTGGGTGGCCACGGCGTGCGGAGCGTCGTGGGCGTACTGGTAGCCCACCCCGTGGCCGAGCTGCTTGGACCCGGGGTAGTGTGCGTCGCGCAGGTGCGCGGGAATGCCCACGCCCAGGCCGGCCCGAACGTCCGCGATGGCCTTGTTGATGCCCATGTAGGCCGCGTTGGACTTGGGTGCGGTGGCCAGGTGGACCACCGCCTCGGCGAGGATGATCCTGCCTTCGGGCATGCCGATCAGCTGGACTGCCTGGGCCGCCGCGACAGCCGTCTGCAGGGCGGTGGGATCCGCCATGCCCACGTCCTCGGCAGCGGAAATGACGATGCGCCGGGCGACGAACCGTGGGTCCTCCCCCGCTTCGAGCATCCGGGCCAGGTAGTGCAGCGCCGCGTCCACATCCGAGCCGCGGATGGACTTGATGAACGCGCTGGCCACGTCGTAGTGCTGGTCCCCGGCGCGGTCGTAGCGGACGGCCGCGGCGTCCAGGGCGCGCTCGGTGTGGCGAAGCTCCACGGCAACCGGCTCCTCGGTGCCCGGCTCCCCCGCCGTACCTTCCTCACCGACGGAACGTTCGACGTCGTCCGCGTCCCCGAAAGCGACGCCCGCGGCAGCTTCCAGCGCGGTGAGGGCCCGGCGGGCATCACCGCCGGACAACCGCACCAGGTGCTCCAGCGCTTCATCGCTGAGCTGCACCTTGCCGCCCAGGCCCCGCTGATCCGCCACGGCCCGCACCAGCAGGCCCTCGATGTCGGCGTCGGTCAGTGGCTTGAGCGTGAGGAGCAGAGAACGGGACAGCAGCGGCGACACCACCGAGAACGACGGGTTTTCGGTGGTGGCCGCCACCAGGACCACCCAGCGGTTCTCGACGCCGGGCAGCAGGGCGTCCTGCTGGGCTTTGTTGAAGCGGTGGATCTCGTCCAGGAACAGGACGGTGGTGGTCTTATACAGGTCGCGGGCGGTGAGGGCGTCGTCCATGACGCGGCGCACGTCCTTGACGCCGGCGGTGATGGCAGACAGCTCCACGAACTTGCGCCCCGGCCCACGGGCGATCACGTGCGCCAGCGTGGTCTTGCCGGTACCGGGCGGTCCCCACAGGATCAGCGAACTGGGCCCGGCGGGGCCGCCGGCATCCGCTCCCGCCGCCAGCTGCCGCAGCGGCGACCCCTGGCCCAGGAGGTGCTGCTGGCCCACCACTTCGTCCACGCTGCGCGGCCGCATCCTCACGGCGAGCGGACTGCGCGGCGACCCCTGCCCCCGCGCACCCTGTCCCCCGGGACCGGCGCCTGCCCCGGCGACGGGACCGTCGTCGTCGTCGTTTTCTGGGCCGTGCCCGAAGAGATCATCCACATAGATAGGCTACTTCCAGTCCACTCCTGCTCTTCCCCGGCTCCCGACAGCGAAGGATCGCCCATGCCCGCCACTGATTCCGCCGGCGGCCCGCCGTCCGTCCGGACGGCGTTCGTGCCCGGGGCCCGGCTGGAGGGCTGGGCAGGGCGGTTTGCCGCGTCCCATGGTGGTTACCGGCTGCAGGATGACGACGACGGCCTCCGCCTTCTTGCAACGGACGGCACCGTCGCGCTGCTGCAGTCGCCGTGGCCTACAGACGGGCGGCCGGGACGGGGCACCGGTCCATTGGAGCGCCTGGCGGCCCTCGCGTCCCAGCCGCGCCGACTGGGACTGCTGCTGGTGCGGCGGGGCGGCTACGGCATCGGCGTGGCAACCGAGGGCACGCTGCTGGCGTCGAAAGCGGGCACACGGTACGTCCAGCCGCGCACCGCCGCGGGCGGACAGTCCCAGCAGCGTTTCGCCCGGCGCCGTTCCAACCAGGCGGACGCCCTGGTGGCGGCTGTGGCTGGGCAGGCAGCTGAGGTGTTCGGTGGTGCGGCGTTCGAGTACGTGGTGCCAGGCGGCGACAGGGCCCTGGCTGACCTTGTCCTCCAGCAACCTCCCCTGCGCCCATATGCCCAACTGCCCCGCCTCGCCTATCTCGACGTACCGGAGCCCAGGGCGGCCATCTTGAAGAAGGCCGCAACGGACGCGTGCGCGGTGCGGGTCACCATTACGGACCCGGGCAGGTAGGTGCCGCTTCTGTCCGCCACTCATTTTCCTGCCGCGCGGACGCGCCGTTCAGCAGCCAATCAAGGCCCGGCGGGGACGCTCCTGCCGGTACAGATAGCGGCCCGCTTCCGTGAACCCGGCCTTGGCGTACAGGTCCTGCGCCGGATGGTTCGCCGCCGTCACCAGCAGCCAGTAGCCGGACAGCCCCTGCTCGGCGCCGGCGTTCAGCAGGGCCCGGAGGATGGCCGTGCCGTAGCCCCGGCGGCGCTCCCCCGGCAGGGTGGCCATGCAGTACAGGCCGCCGTGCGTGCCGCCGGCGGGGACGGCGAGGCGGCCGACGGCGGCGGGCAGCCCGTCCCCGCCGCGCACCAGCGCGTACATCGCGGGACAGCCCGCCAGGATATCGCGGGCCGTTGCCAGGGCGTCCGGTCCGCCGCGGCCGTCCACGTCCCACCAAACCCGCAGCCAGTCGGCGGTAGGTTCCCGGGAAATCTCCACTGCCGGGTTCTCAGCTGTTCCGGCCAGCGGTCCGCGGGTCATCACCAACGTTTCGGCCTGCCTGGTGAACCCCTCGGCGTCGAGCAGGTCGTTGAGGCCGGCAGCATGCTGCCCCTCGAAGACCTGGAAGATCACGGGCAGCCGGCGGCTGCGGTACCAGGCGCGGGCTTCGCGCAGCTGTGCCAGCTGCAGGGCCGGGTCCCCGCTGGTGGTGCGCGGCCAGATGGAATTGGCTCGCTGGGTGACGCCTGCGGCCGCCCGCAGCGTCCAGCCGCCGACATCCTGGCGGTCCAGTGCGGGCCACGCTGCGTCCATGGCGGCTTCAAGGCCCACGGGGGCGGGTTGGTGCTGGCACGGTGTGGTCACGGGGTTGTTCCTTTCTTAACGACAGGAGGTCCCCCGGGCGGACCGGGGAACCTCCAATGTCTACGGCCTGGGGCCACTAGCCGTGCACTACTGCTTGTCTTCGGGCTTCTTCACTTCCGGCTTCTTGGCCTCGGGCTTGAAGTCCACGCCGGCTTCCTTGCGCTGCTGCGGCGTGATGGGTGCCGGGGCCTCCGTCAGGGGGTCGTGGCCGCCACCGGACTTCGGGAAGGCGATCACGTCGCGGATGGACTCCACGCCCGCCAGCAAAGACACCACGCGGTCCCAGCCGAAAGCGATTCCGCCGTGCGGCGGGGCGCCGTACTTGAAACCTTCAAGCAGGAAGCCGAACTTGGTCTGGGCGTCCTGCTTGTCCAGGCCCATCAGCTCAAAGACGCGCTCCTGCACGTCCCGCTGGTGGATACGGATGGAGCCGCCGCCGATTTCGTTGCCGTTGCACACGATGTCGTAGGCGTAGGACAGCGCCGACTCCGGGTCCTTGTCGAACGTGTCAAGGAACTCGGGCTTGGGCGAGGTGAAGGCGTGGTGCACGGCGGTCCACTGTCCTGCCCCCACGGCGACGTCGCCGGAGGCGACGGCGGCAGCGGCGGGCTCGAACATGGGCGCGTCGACGACCCAGCAGAATGCCCAGGCGGTGGGGTCGATCAGGCCGGTCCGGTGGCCGATCTCCACGCGGGCAGCGCCAAGGAGTGCACGGGAAGGGGTCTTCTCGCCGGCGGCGAAGAAGATGCAGTCACCGGGCTTGGCGCCCACGGCGTCGGCCAGGCCGGCGCGTTCGATGTCCGTAAGGTTCTTGGCGACCGGTCCGGCAAGCTCGCCGTCTTCCTTGTAGAGGACGTAGGCCAGGCCCTTCGCACCGCGCTGCTTGGCCCATTCCTGCCAGGCGTCCAGGGCGCGGCGTGCCTGCGAGGCACCCCCGGGCATGACGACGGCACCCACGTAGGGCGCCTTGAAGACGCCGAAATTGGTGTCCTTGAAGAAGTCGGTCAGCTCGGTCAGCTCCTGGCCGAAGCGCAGGTCCGGCTTGTCGGAGCCGTAGCGGGCCATGGCGTCGGCATAGGTGATCCGCTGGATGGGCGTGGGGATGTCCACGCCGATGAGCTGCCAGACAGCCTTGACGATGTTTTCGCCGAGCCGGATGATGTCGTCCTGGTCCACGAAGCTGGCCTCGATGTCCAGCTGCGTGAATTCGGGCTGGCGGTCCGCGCGGAAGTCCTCGTCCCGGTAGCAGCGGGCGATCTGGTAGTACTTCTCGAAGCCGCCCACCTGCAGCAGCTGCTTGAACAGCTGCGGGGACTGCGGAAGCGCGTACCAGGAACCCGGCGCCAGGCGGGCCGGAACCAGGAAGTCACGGGCGCCTTCCGGCGTCGACCGCGTCAGCGTGGGAGTCTCGATCTCGACGAAGCCCTCATGGTGCAGCAATTCGCGGGCCACGCGGTTGGCCTCGGAGCGAAGGCGCAGGTTCCGGCTGGGACCGGGACGGCGAAGGTCCAGGTAGCGGTGCTTTAGCCGGGCTTCCTCGCCCACTTCGACGTGCTCGTCGATCTGGAACGGGAGCGGGTCCGAGGTGTTGAGGATGGTGACTTCCTCGGCAATGACCTCGATTTCGCCGGTGGCCAGGGCCGGGTTTTCGTTGCCTTCCGGCCGCTTCGACACTGTCCCCTTGACCTGCAGGACGTACTCGTTGCGCAGGCCGTGGAAGACCTCTTCCTCCCGCACCACCACCTGGGAGACGCCCGAGGCGTCACGCAGGTCCACGAAGGCCACGCCACCGTGGTCACGGCGGCGGCCCACCCAGCCGGCCAGGGTTACGGTTTGTCCAATGTGCTCGGAGCGAAGGGATCCGAGGTCATGTGTGCGCAGCACAGCACGCCTTTCTGCGGGAATACAGTGGGAAGTTCAATATGATCGTTCCAGGAACGATCCCGTCCGAGTTTACCCGTTGGAAGGGGACTGCCGCCGCATGAGCGCCCAGCAGCAGCTGCAACGACGGCTTGGCACATTCGATGCCACCGCCATCGGCCTTGGTTCCATGCTGGGCGCCGGCGTCTTTGCCGTTTTCGCCCCGGCCGCCGCCCTGGCAGGGAACCTGCTGGTGGTTTCCGTTGCCCTCGCCGGGGCGGTGGCCTACTGCAACGCGGTGGCGTCAGCGGCCCTGGCAGCGAAATACCCCACCAGCGGCGGCACATATGTGTATGGCCGCAAACAGCTCGGCGAGTGGCCGGGCTTCCTGGCCGGCTGGGGCTTCGTGACCGGCAAGACGGCGTCCTGTGCCGCGATGGCGCTGACGTTTGGCAGCTACGTGGCACGCGACTTCGCAGTGCCCGTGGCAATCGCCGCCGTGCTAGGCCTCACCGGCGTCAACCTGCTGGGGATCACCCGCACGGCCCTGCTCACCCGGATCCTGCTGGCCGTGGTCCTGGCCACCCTGGTTTTCGTCGCCCTCGCCGGGGCCCTCGGCCCGCACCCTGCCACAGGGGAACCGGCAGCGCCGCAAGGCGCCGGCTGGGGCGTCCTGCCGGCCGCCGGACTGATGTTCTTCGCCTTCGCAGGCTACGCACGGATTGCCACCCTGGGTGAAGAAGTCAAAGACCCGTCCCGGTCCATCCCCCGCGCCATCCTCGCGGCCCTGGCAGCGGCCTTCGCCATCTACCTCACTCTGGCACTGCTCCTGCTGAACCATCTCGGCGGCGGACTCGCCGCCACCGGGACCCCTTTGCTGGACGCGGTCCTTCACTCAGAGCTGTCCGCCGGATCGCCGCTGGTCCAGGCCGGAGCCGCGGCAGCCTGCCTGGGCGCGCTCCTGGCACTGGTCACAGGCGTGGGACGGACCACGCTGGCGATGGCACGGGAACACGACCTGCCGAACTTCCTCGCGGCGGTGGGCGGGCGCCACACGGTTCCGTTCGCCGCGGAACTGGGCGTGGCCGCCGTCGTCATCCTGCTCCTGCTCACAACCGACGTGATGACCGTCGTGGGGTTCTCGAGCTTCGGCGTGCTGGTCTACTACGCCGTGGCGAATGCCTCCGCGTTCACCCTCGCAGCCCACCCCGCCTACGCGCCGCGCTGGCTCAACGCGGTGGGGTTCATCGGCTGCCTGGTCCTGGCGCTCACGCTGCCGCCGGGATCGGTCCTGGCCATGGCCGCGGTCCTGGGGGCGGGCGTGGCGGGACGCTGGCTGGTGCTGCGTTTCCGGCGGCACCAGCCAGGCACTTAGACGGCGGCCGCAGCCTTCCCGACCGTCGACACCTGCACCGTCAGGTCCTCGACGGGCGGCATCCAGGTTTCCGGGGCGGCCAGCACCTGTTCCCCGGTGCGGATGTCCTTGACCTGGTGCGTGCCGTCGTCGTCGGTGAACCAGACGAAGGGGATCCCCCGCTTGTCCGCGAACTTGATCTGCTTGCCGAACTTGTCCGCCTTCGCCGCCACCTCCGTGGGGATCCCCCGGCTGCGCAACAGGGCGGCCACGTCCTGGGCCGCGCCCCAGCTGTCGTCGTGGGTCAGCGCCACCAGCACGGTGGTGGGAACGGAACGGGAGGCCCTGGCCAGGTCCTGGCTGAGGATCCGGGACACCAGGCGCGTCACGCCGATGGAAAGTCCGACGCCGGGGAACTTGCGGTTGCCCTTGGATGCCAGCGCGTCGTAGCGGCCGCCGGAGCAGATGGACCCGAGCTGCTCGTGGCCCACCAGCACGGTTTCCACCACCGTGCCCGTGTAATAGTCCAGGCCGCGGGCGATGCTGAGGTCGGCCAGGACCTTTCCGGGGGCACGCTGGACGGCGGCGTCGATGACCTGTTCGAGCTCGTCCAGGCCTTCGTCGAGGAGGTCGTTGCTGACGCCCAGGGCCCGCACCTGTCCCACGAACGAGGTGTCCTCGGTGCGGATGGCCGCCAGCTGGAGCGCCTTGCGGGCCTGTTCGTCGGTTGCGCCGAGCTCGGACTTGAGCAGTTCGGCCACCTTGTCGGGACCGATTTTTTCGAGTTTGTCGATGCTGCGGAGCACCCCGGCGGTGTCGTCGAGTCCGATGCCGCGGTAGAACCCCTCGGCGAGTTTGCGGTTGTTGATGCGGAGCCGGAAGTCGGGAATCGGCAGTGCGCTGAGCGCTTCGGCGATCACCAGTGCAATCTCCACGTCGTAACGGAACGGCAGCTCGCCGTCTCCCACCACGTCGATGTCAGCCTGGGTGAATTCGCGTGCCCGACCCTCCTGCGGCCGCTCACCCCGCCACACCTTCTGGATCTGGTAGCGGCGGAACGGGAAGGCAAGGTAACCGGCGTTCTCCACAACATAGCGGGCGAAGGGGACGGTGAGGTCGAAGTGCAGGGCCAGTGCGTGGGGGTCGGCCTTGCCGCCCTTGACCGGGTTGTCGCTGTCATCTTCCTGGAGCCGGCTCAGCCCGTAGACCTCCTTGTCGATTTCACCCTTGCGCAGCAACTGGCCCACGGTTTCCACGGCGCGGGTCTCAATGGAGGCGAACCCGTGCAGTTCAAAGACCCGGCGCAGGGTGTCGAGAACATGCAGCTCCACCAGCCGCTCCTCGGGAAGCCACTCGGGGAATCCGGACAGGGAGGCGGTGCGTGCCATGGGGAAGGTTCTCCTTTGGGTGAAGAGGTGCGCCGGGGCTGCCGTTGGAGGCGCCATGGGGCTGCTGCCCGGCCAGTCATGCATAAACTATGTGCGGCAGCCAGTTTATGCGCCCATCCGCGTGCATCTCTAATGCGGCGGACGGGCGGACCCTGGCGGCCGTTATCTGCGCCCGGGGCATGCCCCGCCCGTGCGCAGTCCGACGAGAAGGAGGACCCTTGGCGGCCAGTGCACGCAGTGCCCGCGAAGCAAAGCGGCGCGTCCAGCAAATGGAGGCCAAGCGTGAGCTGCGGCGTGGCCAGGAGAAGCGGCGCAAGCGCGACAACCTTGTGGCCGCAGGCGCCGGAACCGCCGCCGTGCTGCTCGCCGTCGTCCTTCAACTCACCGCCTTCGCCGGGAACCCCACCGAAGACGAATACGCTGCAGCGCAGGCTGGCCTGACCGACCCCTCCGCCTCGGCAAGCCCGTCCGCCACCCCCTCCGCCCAGGCCACCAACGGCCCGAACATCCCGGCCGCGGATACTGCGGCCGGAAAGACGTTCACGGGTGAGCTGCTCCTGAACGGCAGCCCGCTGGGCGTGGAACTGGACGGCACCAAGGCCCCGCAAGCGGCCGCCGTCTTCAAATCCCTCAGCGATGAAGGCTATTTCAGCGGCAAGACCTGCCACCGGCTGACCACCGCCGACTCGTTCGCCGTGCTGCAGTGCGGCTCCCCCGGCGGCGACGGCCAAGGCGACCCCAACTACACCTGGGGCCCGCTGGAGAACACCCCCGCTGACAACACCTATCCCGCCGGAACCATTGCTGTGGCCCGCACAGGCAACAACGCCTACGGAAACGGGACACAGTTCTTCATTGTCTACAAGGACACCGTCATCAACCCCGACACAGCCGGGGGCTACACGGTGGTGGGCAAGGTGACCTCCGGGCTGGACGTGGTGGCCGGGATAG
This sequence comes from Arthrobacter sp. C152, assembly GCF_054890965.1. Taxonomy (NCBI): domain Bacteria; kingdom Bacillati; phylum Actinomycetota; class Actinomycetes; order Micrococcales; family Micrococcaceae; genus Arthrobacter; species Arthrobacter sp. C152. The sequence goes on along the minus strand of NZ_JBTZSU010000008.1, from coordinate 98,682 downwards.
CCGCCGCCGGCATCACGCCGGGCAGCAGCGACACGGACGGCGCGCCAAAACAACCAGTCACGATAGACTCGTTTTCTCTGAAGTAGGAAGCCGGGCCGCGCGCGGCCTGGTGCAGAACGTGAGCAGTTCCCTCCAAGCGAAAGACTTTTAGCGGTGACAGACAGTCAGCAATCCGACGAAACAGCAACAGACCTGGCCGAAACGGCGGCGCCAGCCGCTGAAGGCGCAGGAAGCGACGCCGCAGGCACCCAGGAACCTGCAGCCCCCGAAGAGGCCGCCGCCCCGGAAACGCCGGCACCCGCTGCTGCCCCCGTGCCCGCTCCTGCTCCCGCACCGGGGCCCCGGCCGTCAGCGCCCTCCCCCGCCGCCTTCGCGTCCCGCCCGAAGCCTGCCGCTGCAGCCCCCGCGGCCGCGCCGATGCCCGCGTCGCCCAGCACGTCCGTTGCCGAGGCCGCCAAGTGGGCGCGCGTCGAAGGCGACGGCCATGTGTTCCTGGCCATCGACGGCGGTGAGCACCTCGTCGGGCAGTACCCCGGCGTCAGCGACGACGAGGCGCTGACGTACTTCGCGCGGAAATACGACGACGTGGTGGCCCAGATCGTGCTCCTTGAGCAGCGGGTCAGCTCCAAGGCGCCGAGCACCGACATGCAGAAGACCGTGACGCACCTGCGCGAACAGTTGGCCGAACGCAACATGGTGGGCGACCTCCGTGCCGCCGAAGCCAGGCTGGACAAGCTGGCCGGCCAGATCACCGAGCTTGAGAAGGCCGAAAAGGCTGAGCACGACGCTGTGCGCGCCTCCGAGCTGGCTGCCCGTGAAGCGATCGTCGCCGAGGCCGAGCAGATCTCCGGGCAGGACCCGGCGCAGACGCAGTGGAAGACCTCCAGCGCCCGCATGAACGAGCTGTTCGAGAACTGGAAAGCTGCACAGAAGAGCGGGGTCAGGCTGGGCCGCAGCAACGAGGACGCGCTCTGGAAGCGCTTCCGGGCTGCGCGCACCGTGTTCGACCGGCACCGCCGCGCGTACTTCTCCCAGCTGGACAGCAACAACTCCGCCGCCAAGGCTGCCAAGGAAAAGCTGATCGCAGAGGCCGAGGCCCTGTCCACGTCGACCGACTGGGGCTTCGCCGCCGGCGAGTACCGCCGGCTCATGGACCAGTGGAAGGCATCTCCACGTGCCAGCCGCAAGGACGACGACGCGCTCTGGGCACGGTTCCGCGCCGCGCAGGACGTCTTCTTCACGTCCCGGCAGGCCGCGAACGACGAGATCGACCAGGAATACGCCGCGAACCTCACGGTTAAGGAAGCACTCCTTGCCGAGGCCAACGAGATCCTGCCCGTGACGGACCTGTCCGCCGCGAAGAAGGCGCTGCAGTCCATCCGCGACCGGTGGGAGGAAGCCGGAAAGGTGCCGCGCGCGGACATGGGCCGCGTCGAGGCCGGCCTGCGGAAGGTCGAGGACGCTGTCCGGCACGCCGAGGAAGAGCAGTGGCAGCGGTCCAACCCGGAACGCAAGGCCCGCACCAACAGTGCGCTCTCCCAGCTGGAGTCCGCGATCGCGGGCCTGCAGGATGACCTTGCCAAGGCCGAGCAGAGCGGTGACCAGCGCAAGATCAAGACCGCCCGGGAAGCCCTCGAGGCGCGCCAGGCCTGGCTTGACCAGATCCAGCGGTCGGCCAGCGAACTGACGTAGCTCTCCTGACCTCACGCATGGCGACAGGCCCGGTCCCGGTTATCCACATAACCGGGACCGGGCCTGTTTCTGTTGTGCCGGTCAGCGGCAGGATGGGGAGATGCCGATACCAGCCGCTTCCCCCGCCGCCCGCCCGGGCAGGGACCTGAACGGTTCCGCACCCTGCCACGGCGCGCCGGCGGCCGGCCCGGATCCTGCCCCGCCGCCACGCTTCCCCGAGCTGTACGCGCCAGGCAGCCCTTTCGCCGGCCCCGAACTCCAGTCCCTTGCAGCTGATGGCCTGCTGGCCCGCTTCCACCAGCACGGCTACACCCTCCCCGGCCTGGCAGCCTCCCCGCAGCTGAGGGCGCGGGCGGCGGCCGGCGCGGTACCGGCGGCCATCCGGCAGCGGGTTGTCGCCGGGCGGATGACAGCGGCCTGGATCTACGGCTGCGCACCGGAACCGGACCGGCTGGCACTGCTCGTGGACGCCAAGCGGAGGGTATCCAGCCTGCGCAGTACGCGCGGCTGCACCCTGCACGAGGTGAAGCTTGGGCCGTTCGACGTCGTCAGCCTCGGCGGCCTGATGGTATCCAGTCCGCTGCGGACAGCCCTGGACATCGCCCTGCACGTCGAGCCGGAACGGGCGGTGCCCGCCCTCGCGGCATTGCTGGCCCGGCCGCAGCAGGACGTCCGCCTCCGGCTCCTGGTCCGCGCCATCGAGGCTACACCCCGCGTACCGCACAAGCGGGCCGCCCTGGAGAAGCTGGGCCGGCTAGCTCCGGCGCTTGTTGCCGGTGGTGCGGTAGACGTCGAAGACGCCATCGATCCGGCGGACGGCGCTGAGGACGTGGCTCAGGTACTTGGGATCGCCCATCTCGAAGGCGAACCGTGAAATCGCCACGCGGTCCGTGGAGGTATGGACGCTGGCGGCCAGGATATTGACGTGGTTGTCCGACAGCACCCGCGTCACATCGGACAGCAGCGACTTCCGGTCCAGTGCCTCCACCTGGATTTCCACCAGGAAGACGCTGGACTGCGTCGGCGCCCAGTCCACGTCGACAATCCGGTCCGGCTGGTCCTTCAGGTCGGAGATGTTGGTGCAGTCCGTCCGGTGCACCGACACACCCGAGCCCCTGGTCACGAAGCCCAGGATGGGATCCGGCGGCACCGGGGTGCAGCAGCGTGCCAGTTTCACCCAGACGTCCCCCACGCCGCGGACCACCACACCGGAATCGGAGAACCGGGTCTTGGTGACCTGCGTGGGGATGCTGACCTCGGCGACGTCGTCGTCAGCGCTTTCGTTGGCGCCCAGGCTCTCGATGAGCTTTTCCATCACCGACTGGGCTGACGTGTGCCCGTCCCCGACGCCGGCGTACAGGCCCGAAATATCGGCGTACTTGAACTCCTCGGCGACGGCGGCCAGGGCCTCGTGGGTCATCAGGCGCTGCAGCGGAAGGTTCTGCTTGCGCATGGCGCGGGTCAGCAGCTCCTTGCCGCGGTCGATCGCCTCCTCGCGGCGTTCCTTGCTGAACCACTGGCGGATCTTGTTCCGCGCCCGGGCGCTCTTGACGAAGTGCTGCCAGTCCTGGCTGGGACCGGCGCCCTCAGCCTTGGAGGTGAAGATTTCCACCCAGTCGCCGTGGTTCAGTTCGCTGTTGAGCGGGACCAGCTTGCCGTTGACCCGGGCACCGATGGTGCGGTGCCCCACCTCGGTGTGCACGGCGTAGGCGAAGTCCACGGGGGTGGACCCTGCCGGCAGCGCCATCACTTCACCCTTGGGGGTGAACACAAAGACTTCGCGGGCGTTGATCTCGAAGCGGAGTGAATCCAGGAACTCACCGGGATCTGAGGTTTCCTGCTGCCAGTCCACCAGGGAGCGGAGCCATCCCATGTCACCGTCGCGGGGGCTGCCGGGGCCGACGGCGGTGCGGTTCGGCTGGTCCTTGTACTTCCAGTGGGCGGCCACGCCGTACTCCGCGCGGCGGTGCATCTCGTGCGTCCGGATCTGGATTTCCACGGGCTTGCCGCCCGGGCCGATCACCGTGGTGTGCAGCGACTGGTACATGTTGAACTTGGGCATCGCGATGTAGTCCTTGAACCGGCCGGGCAGCGGGTTCCAGCGCGAATGCATGGTGCCCAGGGCGGCGTAGCAGTCCCGGACGGAGTCGACCAGGACACGCACGCCCATGAGGTCGTTGATGTCGTCGAAGTCCTTGTCCCGGACGATCATCTTTTGGTAGATCGAGTAGTAGTGCTTGGGCCTGCCCGTGATCGTGGCCTTGATCCGTGCGGCGCGCAGGTCCTCCGTGATCTGGTCGCGGATGACGGCCAGGCTCTTTTCGCGCTCGGGGGTCCGGTCCCCCACCATCCGCACGATCTCTTCGTAGACCTTGGGGTACAGCGCCGCGAAGGACAGGTCCTCGAGTTCCCACTTGATGGTGTTCATGCCGAGGCGGTGGGCCAGCGGCGCGAAGATCTCCAGGGTTTCCCGGGCTTTCCGCGCTGAGGACTCCGGGGAAACAAAGCGCCAGGTGCGGGCATTGTGCAGGCGGTCGGCGAGCTTGATCATCAGGACACGGATGTCCTTGGCCATGGCGACGACCATTTTACGGACGGTCTCGGACTGGGCCGCCTCGCCGAAGCTGACCTTGTCCAGCTTGGTGACGCCGTCCACCAGCATGGCCACTTCCGGCCCGAAGTCGCGTTTCAGGTCGGCCAGCGTGTAGGGGGTGTCCTCGACGGTGTCGTGCAGCAGGGCGGCGGCCAGGGTGGTGCCGCTGAGCCCGAGTTCGGCAAGGATGGTGGCCACGGCCACCGGGTGGGTGATGTAAGGGTCCCCGCTCTTGCGCTTCTGGCCGCGGTGGCTTCGCTCGGCAACGTCGAAGGCGCGCTGGATGAGGTCGAAGTCCTCTTTGGGGTTGTTGGCCCGGACGGTGCGCAGCAGCGGTTCAAGAATGGGAGAGTACGTGGTGGTTCCGCGGCCGGTCAGCCTGGCAAGCCGGGACCGGGTGCGTTCCCGGCGGCCGGGGAACGTCGGGCGGGAGCCCGAGTTGTCGACAGGAACCAGCGACCCGGGGCGTGCGGACGACGCAACACCGGTTTGTGCACCGGCAGGACTGTTTGCACCCTCTGCCGCTGGCGCCGACGCCGAACGTTCTTCCAATGAAGCACCCCTCACCACCGTTTAATTCCTCCAGTCTATTCCCCACGGCTGCGACTTTTGTAACCGGCTCCACTGCGGCGAAGGGCCGGCCCCCGCATGATCTGCAGGGGCCGGCCCCTCGTCCGGTCCGGATGCCGGCGGTACCCCGCCGGCGGCAGGATCAGGCCTTGGCCTGAGCCGCCGGTACATTGCGTTCCGCCGTGCCGGCACGGCGCTGCTGCACCCGCTTGGCCTGCTTGACCAGCTCGGGTTCGTTCTGCCGCAGCCACGCGTACATCGGCGCAGCCACAAAAATGGTTGCTGCGGTGCCGATGAGGATTCCGACAAACAGGGCGAGCGAGAGGTCGCGCAGGGTTCCGGCGCCGAGCAGGCCGGCGCCGATGAAAAGGATGGCCCCAACGGGAAGGATAGCCACCATCATGGTGTTGATGGAACGCACCAGCGTTTGGTTCACGGCCAGGTTGACCTCCTCACCGAACGTACGGCGCGTGGAGGCGTCGATGCCGGAGGTGTTTTCCCGGATCTTGTCGAACACCACCACGGTGTCGTACAGCGAGTAGCTCAGGACGGTGAGGAACCCGATGATCGCCGAGGGCGTCACCTCGAAGTCGCTGAGGGCGTAGACACCCGCGGTGATGAACATCGTCACCGCCATGCCCGCGATGGCGGACAGCGACATCTTCCAGGTGCGGAAGTACAGGGCCATGAGCAGGGCGGCCAGGAGCACAAACACCGCCAGGCCGATCAGCGCCTGCTTGGTCACGTCGGCACCCCACGTGGGGCCGACGAACGTGGAGGTCACTTCGTTGTCGGTGACGCCGTACGCCGTGGTGAGGCCCTGCTTGATCCGCAGGGTCTCGTCGTCGGTGAGCTTGTCCGTCTGGATCCGCATGGTGTTGCCGGCCACGTTCGCCACCCGGGGAACGCTGCCCTGGACAACATCGGTGACGGCGTGCTCGCCCACCGTGGCGTCCGTGGTCCTGACGTTGGAGACCGTGAACTCGGACCCGCCGCGGAACTCGATGCCAAGGTTGAAACCGCCTTTGGCGATGGGAAGGAGGATGGACAGCGCCACCGCTGCCGCGGCGATGATGAACCAGATCTTCTTGGCCCCCACGAAGTCGTAGGAGCGCTTTCCGGTGTAGAGCTCGTTGCCGAAGCTCGCGAAGCCTGACATTACTTGTTCTCCTTCGCAGAAGTTTTCGACGAGCCGGCGAGCTGGTCCTGTTTCTCCGCCAGCCGGCGCTCGGCGATGGTCATCCGGCGCTCCGCTTCGGCCGCCGCTCCGGCGTTCTTGGCGCGGACCGGCGCTGGCCGGTCCTCCGGTGTCCGGACCCGGCCGGCGCCGCGGTACAACGGGACGGCACCCAGGCGCTCCGGGTCAAGGCCCGAGAACTTGTGGCCTTCGCCGAAGAACCTGGTGCGTGCCAGGAGCTGCAGGGTCGGGTGGGTGAACATGAACACGACGATGAGGTCGGCGATGGCCGTCAGGCCGAGGGTGAAGGCGAACCCGCGGACGTTGCCGACGGCCACGAAGTACAGGACCAGAGCGGCGAGCAGGTTGACGGCCTTGGAGGCCAGGACGGTGCGCTTGGCACGCTTCCAGCCGTTTTCGACGGCGGACACCAGCCCGCGTCCTTCGCGGAGTTCGTCGCGGATGCGCTCGAAGTAGACGATAAAGGAGTCGGCGGTCTGGCCGATGGCGACGATGATGCCTGCGACGCCGGCGAGTGAGAGCCGGTAATTTTCCGTCCAGCCGAGGATGGCGATGGCCAGGTACGTCAGGGCACCTGCCACGACCAGCGAGGCGATGGTGACGAAGCCCAGGGCACGGTACTGGAAGAGGGAGTAGACCACCACGAGCAGCAGGCCGATCAGTCCGGCCAGCAGGCCCATCCGGAGCTGCTCGCCGCCGAGGGTGGCGGAGATCTGCTGCTCGCTTTGGATGTCGAAGCTGATGGGAAGGGCGCCGAACCGCAGCTGGTCGGACAGGGCCTTGGCAGTCTGTTCGGTGAACCCGCCGGTGATCTGGGGCCGGCCGTCGGTGATGACGGCCAGGGACCGCGGCGCGGAAATGACCTGGTCGTCCAGCACGATGGCGAACTGCGACTTGGGGTCGGTGCCGGACTCGCCCCCGGCGGCCACGTAGAACTGGTTCAGGCGTTCGGTGACCTCTTTGAACTTCGCCGTACCTTCGGCGTCGAACTGGATGTTGACGGCCCAGTCATTGGTCACCGCACCCTGGGCACCCTGCTGCAGCTGGAAGGAGGACGTGACGATGTTGCTGCCTTTAACCTCCACCGGACCGAGGATGTACTTGATCGCCGGGGTCTTGGCGGTGGCGGGCTCGCAGGTCACCAGCGGCTTGGTGGGGTCCGAACGCTCGGGCTTCTCGGCGTCGGCGCTGTTGCAGTCCAGGGCCTCGAACTGCTTGTAGACGTCCGCGGTGATCCAGTTGGTGTCACTGCTGTTGGCCGGTTCGGCCGTGGGCTTGGGCAGCTGGTCGTCGGGCACCCGGGACTCGGCCGGAACTGCCGCGCCGTCACCGTTGAGCAGGACGGGACGGAAGTTCATGTCCGCTGATGCCTGGATCAGGTCGCGGGTCTGCGCCGAAGGTGTGCCGGGCAGGCTGACCACCACGTTGCGCCCCGACTGGGTACTGATTTCCGCTTCGGCGACGCCGGAGCCGTCCACGCGCTGGCGGATGATCGCCACGGCCTGGTTGAGCTGTTCCTCGGTGATGCCGGAACCGCCCTCAACCTTGGGGGCCAGGATCATCTGGGTCCCGCCTTCGAGGTCAAGGGCCAGTTTGGGTGCCCAGCTGGCCTGTCCGGCGATGGTGCCGCCGGCCAGGACGGCGGTCAGTGCCGCCAGGAGTACACCAAGCCAGACCAGGACGCGCAGCCCTGGTTTCTTGCGGCCAGTTCGTGCCATTGTCGATCTTTCTCTTAGTCGCGGAGAAACCGCCGGTGCGGGTTGCAGCCCGCGCCGGCGGTTCTCCGCACCGGTAGAGGGTAAAAGGGGCCAGCGGGCCTAGCTGTCCTTCTTGCCCTCGTCGTTGAGGCGCTTCAGGGTTTCCTCGGGAGTCTCGGGTCCGGTAACGGTGCTTCCGTCTTCCGGGGCAGTGAGCGAGGAGGCGTCGTCGGGAATGGCCGGTGCCGCCGCTGCGGGCTCTGCAGCCGGTTCGATGATCTTGGTGACGGCCTGGCGGTGGACGGTGGCGGTGTTGCCGGGGGAAAGCTCAAGGGTGACCTTGTTCTCGGCGTCGTCGATGGCCACGATCCGGCCGAACAGCCCGAAGCTGGTCATGACCTCGACGCCGGGACCGAACTTCGACTGGAGCTCCGCCTGCTGCTGCTGCGTCTTCTTGTTGCGGCGGAACATCATGAACATGAACACGCCCAGCATGACGAACAGGAGAATTGACATTAGATCCAAGGGGAATTCCGTTCCTTTACGTGCCTGGCAGATTTTCCGGCGGCGCCGGCTTCGTTTCGGCCGGGGCGGGACAGGCACGCAGGCAGGAGCCTGCCTTCCCCAGCAGCGGGGGCGGCAGGGCCACCCGCGAAACAAAGACCCGAACGTGCCGAGCGTCATACCAGTCTAAAGGGAAAAGCTGAAGGGAGCCTGCTATTGGCTGCGCGGAGCCTGCCCTGCTGCGTCGGCGGCGTCGTCGCCGGGGTCGAAAAGCTCCAGCTGCTCCTGCGCGAAGACTCCGGACGGGATGGCGTACCCCAGGTGCGTCCAGGCCGGCGCCATGGCGATCCGCCCCCGCGGGGTGCGGCCCAGCAGCCCCTCGCGGACCAGGAATGGCTCCGCCACGGTTTCGACGGTTTCGGTCTCTTCGCCGACGGCGATCGCCAGCGTCGAAAGACCGACGGGGCCGCCGCCGAACTTGGTGATCAGGGCGTCCAGGACAGCCCGGTCCAGGCGGTCCAGGCCCTTCTTGTCCACCTCATACATGTCCAGCGCGGCGGAGGCTGACCGGGCATCGATCTGCTCGACCCCGTGCACCAGCGCCCAGTCCCGCACGCGCCGCAGCAGCCGGTTGGCGATACGGGGTGTTCCCCGGGAGCGTCCGGCGATTTCGGCGAACCCGGCAGAATTCACCTTCAGGTCCAGCAGGCCCGCGGAACGGCGCAGGACCAGCTCAAGCTCCGCCACCGAATAGAACTCCAGGTGCCCGGTAAAGCCGAAGCGGTCGCGCAGCGGACCGGGCAGCAGGCCGGCGCGGGTGGTGGCACCGACCAGGGTGAAGGGGGGAAGCTCCAGCGGGATGGCGGTGGCGCCGGCGCCCTTGCCCACCACGATGTCCACGCGGAAGTCCTCCATGGCCATGTACAGCATCTCTTCGGCCGGCCGGGACATGCGGTGGATTTCGTCGAGGAACAGGACTTCGCCCTCGGACAGGGAGGAGAGGATGGCGGCGAGGTCGCCGGCGTGCTGGATGGCGGGCCCGCTGCTGAGCCGGAGCGGCGCGTTCATCTCCGCGGCCACGATCATGGCCAGGGTGGTCTTGCCCAGGCCCGGGGGGCCGGAGAACAGCACATGGTCGGCCGTGCGGCCGCGCATTTTCGATGCCTGCAGGACCAGGGACAGCTGCTTGCGGACCCGGTGCTGGCCCACGAAGTCGTCCAGGTTCTTCGGGCGGAGGGCGGCCTCGATGGCCCGTTCCTCCGGCTCCTCCCCCGCAGCCACCAATGACGGTTCAGCCACGGCTGCCTACGCGGTTGCCGGCCCGGGCGCCGTCCTGGCCGAGCCAGCGGAGCGTGGTCCGCAGGATCTCGGGAACATTGCCGCGGAAGGAGACCTCGGGGTCCTCCGCCAAGGCCTTGTCGATGCTGGATGAGGCGTCCTTCTCCGACCAGCCCAGGCTGGTCATGGCGGCCACCACCTGCGGCTTCCAGGCGGCCTCCGCGGCGGTCGGGGCCGCCCCGGCGGCTGCCGTGCCATGCGGGACGAGCTTTCCTGCCAGTTCCAAGACAATACGGCCGGCGACCTTGGGGCCGATGCCGGGGACCTTGGTGAAGGTCTTGCTGTCCCCGGTGTGCGCCGCGACGCGGATGGCCTCGGGGTCGTGGACGGCCAGGACGGCCAGGGCCAGGCGCGGCCCGACGCCGCTCACGCTGAGCAGCACGTCAAAGACTTCGCGCTCGTCATCGGAGGCGAACCCGAAAAGGGTGAGCGAGTCCTCCCGGACAATCAGGGACGTGAACAGCTGTCCCTCCTCGCCCACGCGCAGGCGGCTGAGCGTCTGCGGGGTGGCATTCACGCTCATCCCTGCGCCGTTGAGGTCGATCACGGCCGTGGACAGGCCAACGTGGGCTACGGTTCCGCGGAGGAAACTGATCAAGGCCGGGCTCCCGATGTACCGCCGGCCCCGAGACAGGGACCGGCTATCCGAACATATCTACGAATACCCTAGCAAGCGGCAGGGACATTCACCGTGCGCGGCGCGCCTTGGCCTCCGCCTCCGCCCACGCGCGCTGGGCGGGCGTCAGGGACGAACTGCCGGGCCCCGTGGTGGCCACGGCGGCCCCGCTTCCCGCCCGCCAGGCGTGCGTGATGGCCAGCGCCAGGGCGTCGGCGGCGTCCGCCGGGCGGGGCGGGGCATCGAGGCGGAGAATCTTGGTGACCAGTTTGGTCACGGCATCCTTGTTGGAGGAGCCGCTGCCGGTGACAGCGGCCTTGACTTCCGACGGCGTGTGCAACGCCACCGGGATCCCGCGGCGGGCGGCCGCGGCGATCACCACGCCGGACGCCTGGGCCACACCCATCACGGTGCTGACGTTCAGTTGCGAGAAGACGCGTTCGACGGCGAGCACCTCGGGTTCGAACCGGTCCAGCCAGTCGTCAATTGCCGTGGCGATGACCAGCAGCCGCTGGTCCAGGGTTTCGTCCGGGGAGGTGCCCACCACTCCGACTGCCACCATGGTGGCCCGGCGGTTCCGTTCGACGTCCACGACGCCGATGCCGCACCGGGTCAGGCCGGGGTCCACCCCCAGGACACGGAGCGTCACGGACTATCCACTGCGGCGCGCGCCCGGTGGGTGGGCTCCCGGACCGGTTCAGCAGCCAAGGCGGGACGTCACTCGGATTCCAGGGCCGCCTGGACCTCGTCGCTGAAGTCCGCGTTGCTGTAGACGTTCTGGACGTCGTCGAGGTCTTCCAGCGCATCGGCGAGCTTCATGAACTTGCGTGCACCGTCGACGTCCAGTTCCACCTGCATGGACGGCACGAACTCCACCTCGTCGGTGTCGTATTCGATGCCCGCTTCCTTCAGTGCTTCCCGGATGGCCGGCAGGTCGCCCGGCTCGGAGTGGATCTCGAAGGTCTCGCCGTTGTCCTTGACTTCCTCGGCACCGGCGTCCAGGACGGCCATCAGGACGTCGTCCTCGGCCAGGCCGTTCTTGGGCAGGTTTACCACGCCCTTGCGGGTGAAGAGGTAGCTGACGGAACCCGGGTCGGCGATGGTGCCGCCGTTGCGGGAGATGGCCAGCCGGACTTCGGAGGCCGCCCGGTTTTTGTTGTCCGTAAGGCACTCGATCAGCAGGGCCGAGCCCTGGGGGCCGCGGGCCTCGTACATGATCTCGGTGTAGTCGATCACTTCACCGGTCAGGCCGGCGCCGCGCTTGATGGCGCGGTCGATGTTGTCGTTGGGAACCGAGGTCTTCTTGGCCTTGGTCACCGCCAGTTCCAGGCCGGGGTTGCCGGCGAGGTCAGGCCCGCCCATGCGGGCGGCGACTTCGATGTTCTTGATCAGCTTGGCGAACGACTTTGCACGCCTGGCGTCGATGACGGCTTTCTTGTGCTTGGTCGTCGCCCATTTGGAGTGGCCTGACATGCTTTACGCTTCTCCTCTGATCATGCGGATAAAAAGTTCGTGTACGCGTTTCTCGCCGGTCACTTCCGGATGGAAGGAGGTGGCCAGCAGCTGGCCCGAACGCACTGCGACAATTCTAGCCGCCCCGGGCAGCGGGACAGCGTGGGACGCGTGTTCCGGGTCCGCCGGTTCCACCTGCGCGAGGACCTCGACGCCGGGGCCCACCCGCTCAACCCACGGGCCGCGGATGAAGACGGCGTGGACCGGCGCGACACCGGACTCGGTGGCACTGAACTCCAGCCCCTTGAAATCCAGGTCCGTTTCAAAGGACTCGCGCTGGCGGCCGAACGCGTTCCGGCGCACCGTGATGTCCAGGCCGCCGAAGGTCTGCTGCGGGGCGCCGGACAGATCGGTCGCCGGGTCGGCGATATCCGCTGCCAGCAGGATCATTCCGGCGCAGGAACCGTAGACCGGAAGGCCCTCGTGGATGCGCTTGCGCAGCGGCTCGGCAAGGTCGAAGGCGCGGGCCAGCTTGTCGATGGCTGTCGACTCGCCGCCGGGAATGATGAGCCCGTCCAGTCCGTCGAGCTCGGCAGGCCGGCGTACGCCAACCGCTTCGGCCCCGCTCCCGGCCGCCGCCCGGAGGTGCTCGCGGAAATCGCCCTGAAGCGCAAGGACACCGATCCGCAGGCCTGAGCCCGGGCGCGCGGGAGCTGCTGAAGGGAAGTTTGTCATTCCTCCAGCATACGTGCGCAGTTCCCCGGCCCGGATTCCGCCTGCCACGACCGCGCAGGGGTTGCATGCCGTTGCTGGGATATATTCAAAACATGGTCTTCTTCAGTGTCCCGCTCGGCAAGCTGGTCCGCAGGGTGTCGCGGCTCCGGGGCGGCGGGTCTGCCCTGCCCGGCCTGGTGGTCGAGAAAATCGACCCGGGTTTCATGCGGCGCACCCTGAGCACGCTCCCCCACGGCGTGGCCGTGGTCAGTGGAACGAACGGCAAGACCACCACTACCAAAATGGTGGTGGAACTGCTCGAAAGCCAGGGCCTGAAGGTCTTCACCAACCGCACCGGCAGCAACTTCACCAGGGGTGTGGCGGCAGCCCTCCTGGGCGAGGTCGACTGGCGCGGAAGGCTTGATGCGGACGTCGCGGTCCTGGAACTCGATGAAGCCCACGCCGTGCATTTCGTCAACAGTGTCCCGCCCCGGTACTGCCTGCTCCTGAATGTGCTGCGCGACCAGCTGGACCGGTTCGGCGAGATCGACAAGACTGCACAACTCCTCCAGCACATCGCTGCCAAGACCACAGGGACGGTGGTGCTGAACCGCGAGGATCCGCGGGTGGCCAGGATCGCCGACACCCTCACCGGGCAGGACGTCAAGTACTTCGGCCTCGACGAAGCGCTGCTCGGGACGTTCCCCAACGACGATGACATGCGCGCCGCTCCCGGCAGCCCCACCCCGGCGGGCCTGCCGGAAAAGCCGCGGGCCGACGTCGTACTTCGCTCCGTGGGCGCGGACAGCGCCGAGTTTGAGTACGACGGCGGCACCGTCAGTACCGCGATGAAGCTGCGCGGCGTGTACAACATCTTCAACGCCGCGGCCGCCCTGACGCTGGCGCGGAGCATCTGCGGCGCAGGCGCCGCCGCCGCAGACCACGAGACGCTGCTGCAGGCACTGTCGCAGGTTGCCCCGGCGTTCGGGCGCGGGGAAAGCCTCACGGTGGAAGGCCAGCCGCTGGACCTGGTGCTGGTGAAGAACCCCAGCGGCTTCCGGCTGGGACTGAAGTCCTTTCCCCCCACCGGTTACGCCACCATGATCGCCATCAACGACAACTACGCCGACGGGCGGGACATGTCCTGGCTCTGGGACGTGGAATTCGATTCCCTTCGGGACGCCGGAGTCGACGTGCTGACCGGATCCCGGGCCTATGACATGGCACTGCGCCTGCAGTACGACGACGTGCGGGTCGGCGCCGTGCAGCCGGAGATCGCCCCGGCCCTGGCGGCCTTCATCCGGGAAGGCCAGGGCAGGCCCAAGCGGATCTTCTGCACCTACACGGCGATGCTGGCCATCCGCCGCGAACTGTCCAAAATCATCACCGTGGAGGTTGTCTCGTGAACCCGGCAGGAGCCGCAACGGCGGAACAGTCCAAAGGCACACTCCGTGTGGTGCAGCTGTATCCGCGGGACATGAACATCTACGGCGACTGGGGCAACGCCCTGGTCCTGCAGCGCCGGATTGCCTGGCATGGCTACACGCCGGAACTGCTGGAATACAACGTGGGCGATCCCTTCCCGGACGGCGTGGACATCATTGTCGGCGGCGGCGGGCAGGACAGCGGGCAGCTCGTTATCCAGGACGACCTGCAGGCGCGGGCCGGGGTCCTCAAGGACCTCGCGGAGGACGGGGCGCCGATGCTGCTGATCTGCGGGCTGTACCAGCTCTTCGGCCGCTTCTTCAAGACCCGCACGGGTGCGGTGATTCCGGGCATTGGGGTCCTGGACGTGGAAACCTACGGCGGGGACGAGCGGCTGATCGGCAACGTCAAGGTGGCCACCCCGGAGTTCGGCGAGGTCCTTGGCTATGAAAACCACAGCGGCCAGACCACCCTGGGAAGCGGCGTGCGTCCGCTGGGCAGCACCGCCAAGGGGACCGGCAACAACAGCAACGACGGCCATGAGGGCGCCCGCTACCGCAACATCGTGGCCAGCTACCTGCACGGCTCGCTGCTGCCGAAGAACCCGGCGATCGCCGACTTCCTGATCCGGACCGCGGCGGAGCGCAAGTTCGGCAGCTTCACTCCCGGCACCCCTGACGATTCCTTCGCCGTCCTGGCGCGCGAACACGCCGCGCGTCGTCCGCGCTGACGGTCCTTCAACCGGCCGCGGGCCACGCCCCGGGCTGTGCCCTGCGGCCGTCTCCTCAGCGCCACTGGAAGTATTCCCGGTGGATGTTGGCACGGCGGACGCCCGCGGCGCGGAAGTCCTTCCGGAACTGCCGCAGCATGGCATCCGGGCCGCCCATAAACACCGACAGCCGGCGCGGCTCGGTGCCCACCGAGGCCAGGATCTGTTCCGGGGTCAGCCGGCCGTCGACGGCGGTGTCCACGAGGTGCACCTTCAGATGGGGCTGGGTCCGGGCAATGGCGGTGATCTCCCCGGCGAACGGCGAGGGCCCTGCCGAGGTGACGAAGAGATCGACGTTTTCCTGCAGTTCACCGTGCAGTGACCGCAGCCAGCTCAGGAACGGCGTGATGCCCACGCCGGCGGCGATCCAGACCTGGTCCGCGGTGCCGCCGTGCCGGTCGAACCGGCCGTAGGGGCCGCCGACCACCGCGGGCATTCCGGTCTGGACGACGTCGGGAAGCTTGGTGGTATGGTCCCCGAGCGCCTTGACGGTGATCCCGATGGTGTCCCCGTGGGCTGCCCCTGACATCGAGAAGGGATGCCGCTGCCAGCCGTCCGCCGTCTCCAGGTAGATCATGGCCCATTGGCCCGGCTTGAAGACCAGCGGCTTGCCCAGGGGCCGGAGCGTGACCTCGACAAGGTCCGCCGTCAGGGGACGCACGGCTGCCACCTGGTAGTCATGGTGGGACAGGAAGTGCCGGGCGAGGAGTTCCCGGTAGGCGTAGAACGCCAGTCCCGTGCCGCCGATGACGACGTAGCTCCAGCGCAGCCCGGGCACCGCCGCGAAGGAGCTGGCATCCAGCAGGCCGTGCAGGAAGCCGGCCGCCACGAAGAGGCCGGTCAGGCGATGGAAGCCCCGCCACCGCTCGTAGCCGCCCAGCAGCCGGCCCGCCAATTGCAGGGGACGGGTCCGAAGCACCGTGACCACCCAGCGGCGGGCGGGTGCCGGGAGCATGGTCCGCCAGCGCGGCAGGATGGCCCAGACCACCAGCGCGGCCAGGCCGGTCGCCGCGATCACGGCGAGCGTCTTCCCGACGCTGGTGGCCGCCGGGTTGGCGGCGAACCCGATATGCGGCAGCAGGAGCACGGTGGCGGTGATCGCGGCCCGCCGGTGCCAGATGGCGGCGTGGTCGATGCCGCCGAAGACCGGTTCGACATGCGGGAGGGTGCTGATCAGGACCAGGGCGATGGAGAACAGCAGGATGGATTCGCCGCCGAAGAGTTGCCCCAGGTGCCCGAGGAGAGGTTCGCCGGCCGGGCGTTCCAGGAACCAGAACACCCCGTACAGTCCAAAGAGGAACACGATGGCCCCGGGCCCCATCCACCGTACGGGAACGCCCAGCAGTGCGGTCCTTGGCCGCGTGGCGGCTGTTGGGGTGTCCATGGGTCAGGGCTCCTTCGTGATCAGCAGTTCATGGGCCCCGGCTGTAGCGGCTCCCATCGACTCCACAACACCTGCCGTGCGCTGGCGGGTCGCGGCGTCGGCTTCGGCGCCTGCGCAGGATCCCTGCGGCGCGTCGGAGGCGACCGAACACCATCTGTAGGGGTCCCGGACGATGACCGAAGGCGCCCAGGCCAGGTCATCCGCGGCCCACCCGCCCGCCGCGTTTTGGCTGAACTGCACGCGGACCAGGAGGCCTTCGTTGTTGACGGGGTACCAGGGCGAAAGCTCGGTGACGCCGTTGCCCAGGCCATACACGATCCACGCGTCCTTGTACTTCTCGATGGGCTGCACGGAGTGGGTGTGGTGGCCGTAGACCAGGTTGAACTGGCCGCTGTCCACGAGGGCGTGCGCCACGTCCTGCTGCTGGCTGTTGGGGGTGCTGGAGTATTCGTCTCCCGCGTGCATCACACCCACCACAAGGTCGGCCCCCAGCGACCGCGCCTTGGCGGCCTTGGCGATCATGGCTGCAGGGTCCAGCATGTCCACCTGCCACGGGTGGTCGGCGGTGACTCCGTTGAGGCCGTAAGTGCCTTCGATGACGGCCACCTTGGCTGCGGGGGTCTGCAGGATGAGGATCCCCTGGGATTCTGTTTCCGTCCGGTACGAGCCGGTGTGCTTGAGTCCGGCGGCGTCCATGCGGTCCAGGGTGCGCAGCAGGCCGTCGGTGCCGCGGTCGATGGTGTGGTTGCTGGCGGTTGTGCAGGCCTGGTAGCCCACGTCCCTTGCCGCCGTGATGATCTGCGGCGGCACGTTGAAGGACGGGTAGGCGGAGAACGGGCCGTCCGGTCCCGCCACGGGCGTTTCCTGGTGGCAGATGGCCAGGTCGCTCCTGCTGAGGTAGCGGCGCTGCCCTTCAAGCAGCGGAAGGAAGTCCATGCCGGGCTTGCCGGCCGCTGCGGCATCCTGCTGGGCCTGCTGCCACAGCTGGGCGTGGACCAGCATGTCCCCGGTAGCAGTGACTGTTGTGCACCGGAGCGTCGGGCACGCAGGCCCCTTTCCGGGGGTGGGCGTCGGGGTGGGGGTAGGCGGCGGAGCGGCGGAACCAGTGGCGGCGGTGGCATCCTGGGCTGAGTTCGCGCTGGAGGCCGGCCGGGACAGTGTTGCTCCCTGTTCGGCGACGAGCCCGCAGCCTGCCAACCCGCCGGCACACAACAGGGCCGCGGCACAGGCCGCGCCGATGATGGCTGCCCGGCCGCGCGCGAAAAGCCGGCCCGAAATAGTCCCCATAGCGGCAATTCTAGGGAGGCAGTCCGGACGGCGGGGACATTTTGCGGCAATTGAGAACCGTGGCCTGCTGTGAAAGGTTTACCCCATGACGAACCCGCTCCTCGCCGCCAGTTCCCTGCCTTACGGCCTTCCACCTTTCGCCGGCCTTAAGGCCGCGGATTACGGTGCCGCGGTGAAGGCCGGGCTGTCCGAACACCTGGACGAAATCCGCGCCATTACGGACAACCCGGAGCCGGCCACGTTCGAAAACACTGCCGTGGCCATGGAGCGCTCCGGGCAGGTGTTGAACCGCGCGGCGGCGGCATTCTTTACCTTGGTCTCGTCCGACGCTTCAGAGGAGATCCGGACCCTCGAAACGGAGCTGTCGCCGCTCTTCTCCGCCCACCAGGACGCGGTCTACCTGGACCGGGCCCTGTATGAGCGGTTCACGGCCATCGACACCGCCGGTTGCGACGCCGAGTCCACGCGGCTGGTGGAGGAGTACCTCAAGGAGTTCCGGCAGTCCGGCATCCAGCTCGACGCGTCAGGGCAGGAGAAGCTGCGGGCCATCAACGCCGAACTCGCCCGGCTGGGCACCGAATTCGGGCAGCGGGTCAAGGAAGGCATGAAGTCCGCGGCCCTGCTGCTGGAGTCCGCGGGCGACCTGGCAGGCCTGCCGTCCGACGAAGTCGCCGCGGCTGCGGAGGCCGCCCGCGCTGCCGGACACGACGGAAAGTTCCTGTTGACCCTGATCCAGCCCGGCAACCAGCCGGCATTGGCTGCGCTCGGGAACCGGGACGTCCGCCGTCGCCTGTTCGAGGCATCCGTAGGCCGGGGCAGCGACGGCGGCAGCCTGGACGTCCTGGACCTGGCACGGTCCATGGCCGGCCTGCGGGCCGAAAAGGCGGCCCTGCTGGGCTTCGCCAACTATGCCGGGCTGGTGATGGACCGCCAGACCGCGCCGGACTTTGAAGCCGTGCAGGCAATGCTGGACCGAATGGCGCCCGCGGCCATGCGCAATGCCGACGCCGAAGCGGCCGCCCTGGCCGACGTGGCGGGCCACCCGCTGGAGGCATGGGACTGGGCCTACTACTCGGCTAAAGTCCGCCGGGAGAAGTACGACGTCGACGAACAGGCCCTGCGCCCCTACTTCGAGCTCGACCGGGTCATCACCGACGGGGTGTTCTTCGCAGCCACCTCGCTGTACGGGATCACGTTCCACGAGCGGCCCGACCTGCAGGCGTACCACGCCGACGTGCGGATCTGGGAGGTCCGCGACGGGGACGGCACCGGACTGGGCCTGTTCCTTGGCGACTACTTTGCCCGCGAATCGAAGCGCGGTGGTGCCTGGATGAACTCGCTCGTTGACCAGTCGAAACTGCTGGGCACCAAACCGGTGGTGATCAATACGCTCAACATTTCCCAGCCCGCCGCCGGTGAACCGGCGCTCCTGACGCTGGACGAGCTGCGGACGCTGTTCCACGAGTTCGGGCATGCCCTGCACGGGCTCCTTTCCCTGGTGGCGTATCCCCGGTTTTCCGGAACGGCCGTGCCCCGGGACTTCGTGGAGTATCCGTCCCAGGTGAACGAGATGTGGATCATGTGGCCGGAGGTGCTGGCCAACTATGCGCGCCATCATGTCACCGGGGAGCCGCTCCCCCAGGACATCATTGACCGGCTCAACGGGTCGCGGCTCTGGGGTGAAGGTTTTGCCACCACCGAATACCTTGGCGCAGCCCTGCTGGATCTCGCGTGGCACACGCTGGAAGCGGACCAGGTTCCGGATGACGCGCTCGAGTTCGAAGCCAAGGCCCTCGCCGGGGTGGGAATCGCGCATCCGCTGATCCCGCCGCGCTACCGGACCGGATACTTCCAGCACATCTTCGCCGGCGCCGGCTATGCCGCGGGCTACTACTCCTACATCTGGAGTGAGGTGCTGGACGCCGAGACGGTGGATTGGTTCACCGAAAACGGCGGGTTGTCCCGGGCCAACGGCGAACGCTTCCGCCGGGAGCTGCTCTCGCGTGGCAACAGCCGGGACCCGCTGGAATCCTTCAGGATCCTGCGCGGCCGCGACGCCCGGCTCGACCCGCTGCTGAAGCGCCGCGGCCTGGACTAACCCCATCGATTGCTCCGTAACTGCCCTTTTGACCTCCAAAAGGGCAGCTACGGAGCAATCGACGGTTCCAAAAGCTTAAAAACGGACGACGCCGGTCCCCCACCAGGCAAAGGTGAGGAACCGGCGTCGTCAGTTACAACAAAACGCAGGCGACCACTGGCGCCGCCCGACGCCCACCGGGCGCCGAAAGCAACCTACCAGCCGCGCTCGGCGAGGCGGTGCGGCTGCGGGATTTCGTCGACGTTGATGCCGACCATCGCTTCGCCGAGGCCGCGGGAGGCCTTGGCGATGACGTCGGGGTCGTCGTAGAAGGTGGTGGCCTTCACAACGGCGGCGGCGCGCTGGGCGGGGTTGCCGGACTTGAAGATGCCGGAGCCGACGAAGACGCCGTCAGCGCCGAGCTGCATCATCATCGCGGCGTCCGCCGGGGTGGCGATGCCACCGGCGGTGAACAGCACCACGGGAAGCTTGCCGGCCGCGGCGACTTCCTTGACCAGTTCGTACGGGGCCTGCAGTTCCTTGGCCGCAACGTAGAGCTCGTCCTCGGGGAGTGCGGAGAGCTTGGCGATCTCGGCGCGGATCTGGCGCATGTGGCCGGTGGCGTTGGAGACGTCGCCGGTGCCGGCCTCGCCCTTGGACCGGATCATCGCCGCGCCTTCGTTGATGCGGCGCAGCGCTTCACCGAGGTTGGTGGCGCCACAGACGAAGGGAACCTTGAAGTTCCACTTGTCGATGTGGTTAATGTAGTCGGCCGGGGTGAGGACCTCGGACTCGTCAATGTAGTCCACGCCGAGGGACTGCAGGACCTGGGCCTCGACGAAGTGGCCGATCCGGGCCTTGGCCATCACCGGGATGGACACGGCATCGATGATCTGGTCGATCATGTCGGGATCGGACATGCGGGACACGCCGCCCTGGGCGCGGATATCAGCAGGAACACGCTCCAGCGCCATGACTGCCACGGCACCGGCGTCTTCGGCGATGCGGGCCTGCTCGACGTTGACGACGTCCATGATGACGCCGCCCTTGAGCATCTCGGCCATGCCACGCTTCACGCGGCTGCTGCCCGTGACGCTGTTCGCGGACGAACCGGCCTCGTTGCTTACATCAGGTGTAGACACAAAAACCCCTATGGGTAGACAGATGATCTTCGCCGGGCATGCGGCGGCAGCTGCCGGAAGTGCACGCACGGATTGCCGGGTCGCTTGACCGGGCACTTATATACTAGTCCCCCGCCGCCCGCCCGGCTTAATCATGCTTAATCGGCTGGGGATGGCTCCTGCAGCGACTGCCGGCGCACGGAAACCACGCGCTGCACCACGGTGACAAGACTCGCCAGGGCCAGGAGCACCAGCGTCACCAGCAGCACCACGGGGGGCAGCCCAAGGCCGGTCAGGCCGGTGACCACCAGCACGGACACGAGGCGTTCGGCCCGTTCGGCGATCCCGACGTTGGCTGCGAACCCCAGCGACTCCGCCTTGGCCCTGGCATAGGAGACCACCATGCCCAGCACCAGGCACAGCAGGGCTGCCGTGGCGATTGCCGTGTTGTTGCCGCCGGTGAAAAACCAGACCGCCAGCCCGGCAAAGAGGGCGCCGTCGGCGATCCGGTCAAGGGTGGAGTCCAGGAAGTTGCCCCAGCGGCTCTTCACGTCCTGCATCCGGGCCATGATCCCGTCCAGGACGTCGGAGAAAATGAACGCGGTGATGAACAGCGTCCCCCAGAACAGCTGGCCCAGCGGGTAGAACAGGAGGGCTCCGGCGGCTACGCCCGCGGTGCCGAGGATGGTTACCGCATCCGGGGAAACGCCCATCCGAAGGAGCCACCGGGCCAGCGGGGTGAACAATGCGGTGAAGAAGCCGCGGGCATGCCTATTCAGCATTCGACTCCCCGGGCCAGGCGTCGGCCACCTGCTGCCTGACCTCATCGAGGGTCTGGGTGATGGCCTTGGTCTGGGCGATGATGGGGAAGAAGTTCCCGTCCCCGCCCCACCGCGGAACGATGTGCTGGTGAAGGTGCGCGGCGATCCCGGCGCCGCCCACCACGCCCTGGTTCATGCCCAGGTTGAAGCCACCGGGGTTCGAGACCTTCCGCAGCACCCGCATCGCCGTCTGGGTGAGGTCGGCGAACTCCGCGGTCTCGTCCAGCGTGAGGTCGGTGTAGTCCGGTACGTGCCGGTACGGGCAGACCAGCAGGTGCCCTGGGTTGTACGGGAAGAGGTTCAGCACCACATAGCAGGTCTTCCCGCGGTAGACGATGAGGGCCTCCTCATCGCTGCGGGCCGGGCCCACGCAGAACGGGCAGTCGTCTTCGTTCTTGAACTGGTGCTGGCCGCCCTTGATGTAGGCCATTCGGTGCGGAGTCCACAGGCGCTGGAAGGCGTCCGGAACACCGGCGAGGGCGAAGTCGTCGGTAACGCCGGCATCCCCCGGATAGCCTGCTCCTGTGTTCTCCTGCACTGTCTGCTTCCGTTCCGCTAGCTGGTCCGGTTCCGGACGGCCTCGGTGATCCGTTTGACGGCTTCCGTGACCGGCACCCCGTTGTCCTGGCTTCCGTCGCGGAACCGGAACGAAACAGCGCCCGCCTCGGCGTCGTCGCCGCCGGCGATCAGCACGAACGGGATCTTGTCCTTGCTCGCAGTGCGGATCTTCTTGGGGAAACGGTCCGAGGACGTGTCCACCTCCGCGCGGATCCCGGCCGCCTTAAGCTGGTCGACGACGTCGAACATGTACTCGTTGAAGGCCTCCGCCACCGGAATGCCCACCACCTGGACCGGAGCCAGCCACGCGGGGAAGGCGCCGGCGTAGTGCTCGGTGAGGACGCCCATGAACCGTTCCACCGACCCGAAGAGGGCGCGGTGGATCATGACGGGGCGCTGGCGGGAGCCGTCCGCGGCCTGGAACTCGAGCTCGAAGCGCTCAGGCAGGTTGAAGTCCAGCTGGATGGTGGACATCTGCCACGTGCGGCCCAGCGCGTCCTTCGCCTGGACAGAGATCTTGGGGCCGTAGAAAGCGGCTCCGCCCGGGTCCGGCACGAGTTCCAGGCCGGACTCCTGGGCCACCTCGGCCAGGGTCCTGGTGGCTTCCTCCCAGGCAGCGTCCTCGCCGACATACTTTTCCGGGTCCTTGGTGGAAAGCTCCAGGTAGAAGTCGTTCAGGCCGTAATCCTTGAGCAGGTCCAGGACGAAGGTGAGGGTCTTGGTGAGCTCGTCCTTCATCTGCTCGCGGGTGCAGTAGATGTGGGCGTCGTCCTGTGTCATGCCGCGCACACGGGTCAGGCCGTGCACCACGCCGGACTTCTCGTAGCGGTAGACGGAGCCGAATTCGAACAGCCGCAGCGGCAGTTCGCGGTAGGACCGGCCGCGGGAACGGAAGATCAGGTTGTGCATGGGGCAGTTCATCGGCTTCAGGTAGTAGTCCTGGCCGGGCTTGCGCACGGTGCCGTTCTCGTTGAGTTCGGCGTCCACGTGCATTGCGGGGAACATGCCGTCCTTGTACCAGTCCAGGTGCCCCGAAACCTCGTACAGGTGCCCCTTGGTGATGTGCGGGGTGTAGACGAATTCGTAGCCGGCTTCGACGTGGCGCTGCCGCGAGTAGTCTTCCATTTCCTTGCGGATGATGCCGCCTTTGGGGTGGAAGACGGGCAGCCCGGAGCCCAGTTCGTCGGGGAAGGAGAACAGGTCCAGTTCGGAGCCAAGCTTGCGGTGGTCGCGGCGCTCGGCCTCGGCGATGCGCTCCTGGTAAGCCTTGAGGTCTTCCTTCGTGGGCCACGCTGTGCCGTAGATGCGCTGCAGCTGCTGGTTCTTCTGGTTGCCCAGCCAGTAGGCCGACGACGAACGGGTCAGGGCGAAGGCGTTGGAGATCAGCTTGGTGTTGGGCAGGTGCGGGCCGCGGCAAAGGTCGCACCAGACGGTGGTGCCTTCCTTGCGTTCCACGTTGTCGTAGATGGTGATGTCGCCGGCGCCGACCTCGACGTTGACGCCTTCGCCGGCCTCGGCGGCATCGTTCTTCTTGCCCAGCAGTTCGAGCTTGTAGGGCTCGTCCTTCATGGCTTCGCGGGCCTCATCCTCGTTGACCACGCGGCGGACGAACTTCTGGTTCTGGTTGATGATCTTCTGCATCATCTTCTCGAGGGTCTTGAGGTCCTCGGGGGTGAACGGCTCGGCAACGTCGAAGTCGAAGTAGAACCCGTCCGTGATGTAGGGGCCGATGCCCAGCTTGGCGTCGGGGCGCAGCTGCTGCACGGCCTGGGCCATGACGTGGGCGGTGGAGTGGCGCAGGACGTTCAGGCCGTCAGGCGAGCCGATGGTGACGCCTTCCACTTCGGCGCCTTCGGGAAGTTCCTGGTCAAGGTCCTTGAGTTCACCGTTGACGCGGGCAACGACGACGTCGCGGCGCTCAAAGAAGAGTTCCGCACCGGTTGTCCCGGTAGTCACCTTGGTCTCTTCGCCATCGACGACGAGGGTGATCTGCTGGGCATCTGACACGGGTGTCTCCTATTCAAAGTTGAGGCTTCATAGCTTGTGGCATACGGGGACCACAGCCAGCCACCGTCAATGCTATCGGTTCCCCCAGAGGCCGACCAACGCGGCACACGGGACGGTCAGCCGTTGAAACCGGTGATGGCCAGTGTCCTGCTGATCCCGTCCAGCGGGTGCGGGCCGTCGGCGGCAGGAGGGGTGGCGGGATCAGGGAAAGGCAGCGTTTCGGTCCTGCTGAGGTCCCAGGCCATGCTCGCACTCAGGCTGATGCCGCGGGGGCCGGTCCTTCTCGTGGTGCCCCGGATCAGGAGCAGCCGCGTTCCGAACAGGAGCGGCCCGGCATTTTCCTGCGCCTCATGGAAGAAGACGGAATCGACGCAGCCCGTGCCGTCGTCGATGCTGATGAACACCACCCTCCTGCCACCGCGCATGGGCGGCGTCTGGGTGGCAACACGCACCCCCGCCACCAGCACCTCCGTACCGTTGCGGAGCCCGAGGAGCTTGTCGGCAGTGGTGACGCCCAGCCGGTCCAGCATGGGACGGTGGCTGTCCATCAGATGGGTGCTGACATCGATGGCCATCAGGTCAAGTTCCGCCCGGACGTTGTCCACCAGGGTGGGTGCCGGCAGGCCTGGCTTGATGTTCCGCAGTTCGACGTCGCCCAGTGGCAGGGCAAGTTGTCCTTCCAGGACTTCCGCGCCTTTCCGCGTGCTGGTGGAGGACTGCAGCTTTTGCAGGTACTGCACAAGGTCCGCCCGGTTCGCCGTTCCGCCGGCGTCGCGGTGCAGGGAATCGAAGGCACCGAGCTGGGCAAGGCGGCCAATGCTGGGTTTGCTGAGCCGGGAACGTTCCCGGAGGTCTGCGAGGGAGTCATAGGGCTGCCCGGCCACTATCCGCTTCAGCTCCGCCCCGGAAAGGCCATAGATTCCGTTGAGGCTGAGCCGGATGCCCAGCTTGCCGGCATCCGGACCGGACTCCACCCGCTCCACCCGGTATTCGGCCTTGCTCAGGTTGATGTCCAAAGGAAGGATGGGGATGCCAAGCCGGCGGGCTTCCGCCACCAGCAGCCGTTTGGGGTACATCCCGGGGTCGTGCTCCCACAGGCCGGCGAGGAAGGCCTCGGGGTGGTGGGTTTTGAGCCAGGCGGACTGGTAGGTGGGGACGGCGAATGCTGCGCCGTGGGCTTTGCAGAAGCCGAAACTGGCGAAGGACTTCAGGGTCCCCCACACTTTGTCGACGACGTCCGGCGAGTACCCCTTGGCTTTGGCTTCGCGCCGGAAGAATTCCTCGACCTGCGCCTCACCGGTCTCGCTGCTCAACGCCCTGCGGAACTCATCGGCTTTCGCCAGGCCGCATCCGGTCATGATGTCGAAGGTCTTCAGGATCTGTTCATGGAACACCGTGACACCGTGGGTTTCCTGCAGCACCGGCTTAAGGTCCGGGTGGGGGTAGACCTCGGGCGCGAATCCGTGCCGGTGTTCCAGGAAGGGCCGCACCATGTCCGATTTCATGGGGCCGGGGCGGAACAGGGAGATATCGATGATGAGGTCATTGAATTCCCTGGGCGCCATTTTGCCGATCAGTTCACGCTGCCCCGGGGATTCGATCTGGAAGCACCCCAGGGTGTGCGTGCTCCTGATCAGTTCGTAGGTTGCCTCGTCGTCCAGCGGGACGGCGTTGAGGTCGATGCGTCCGTCCGCAGCAATGTAGTCGGGCCCCGCCCCGTCCGGGCCTGGCTGGTGGCCGCCTGCTGCCACCACTTCCTTTTTGCCGGGATGGATCCGGATGATCTCGCGGACGGCAAAGGCCATGGCGCTTTGCATCCGTACGCCCAGGACATCGAGCTTGAGCATCCCCATGGGGTCCATGTCGTGTTTGTCGAACTGGCTCATGGGCAGGCCAAGGCCGCTGGGCTGGACGGGGGTCCTGTCCAGCAGGGTGGCGTCGCCGAGGATCACCCCGCAGGGGTGCATGGAGATATGGCGGGGCAGGCGGTCCAGCCGCTCGGTCAGGTCCACCAGCAGGTCCAGTTGCTGGTTGCCTTCGGCGTCGCGGTGTTCCACGCGGCCGGCAAACTCCCGCAGTTCGGGTTTTTCCTGCAGCGCTTCGCGGAACTTACGGGCCGAGAAGCGCCACAACTGCTTGGCGATCTCCCCCACCTCGCCGTCGTCCATGCCCAGCGCCAGCCCGGCGTCGCGCACGGCTCCCCTGGCCCGGTACCCGTTCTGCATGCTCATCAGGGTGACCCGTTCGGAGCCGAAGCGTTCAAAGATCCGGCGGTAGACGTTATGCCGTTCCGCGCTTTCGACATCGATGTCAATGTCCGGAAGCGTTGCGCGGTCATTGGAAAGGAACCGTTCGAAAATCAGGTCGTGCTGCATCGGGTTCACATGGCTGACCTCGATCAGGTAGTTGACCAGGCTGGATGCCCCGGAACCGCGGGCCGCTGCCCGGACCCCCATGTCCTGGATCATCCGTGACACCTCCGCAACGGTGAGGAAATAGGAGGAGAAGCCCAGGTTCCTGATGATGCGCAGTTCATGGTCCAGGCGGGACTGCATGGCGGTTTCGTCCGATCCCGCGATTCCGGGGAACCGCCTGCCGATTCCTGCCCGGGAGCGCTGGACCAGTTCGACGTGCGGATCCTGGCTGATGCCGATGACCGAGGCCTCGGGGACCACCGGCTGTTTCCACCCCATGTCTGCCACGGGGTCGATCCGGCAAAGGTCGGCGAGCGCCTCGGTCTGCGCCATCAGCTGTTTGAGGTCCGCGGTTCCGTAACCGGCGGCAGAAATGATTTCCCTGCCAAGGCCCAGCATCTGGTCCGGGGTTTTAAGCCAGCCCTGGCCGGTGGGCTGCAGCAGCGGCTCGCCTGCCAGTTCGGGGAGGGACTTCAACGTCCTTGCCGAATCCAGGACGTCGGCGGTGGGCGCACCGTCAGGCGCGCTGTACCGCACGGCGTTGGTCAGGACGGCCGGGACGTGGTGTTCTTCGGCGAGGCGCAGCATGCGGACCGCGTGGGAAGTGCTGAGGGCGGTTCCCGGGGCGCTGAGCTGGGAGACGATTTCGGCCACCACCGTGCCGCGGGGCATGGCGTCAAGCCATTGCTTGAACAGGGTCCGGGGGCGAAGGTAGCGCCTGCCGCCCATGGCACGACCGACGTCTGAATCAGGCCCGAGGAGGACGGTCAGCACCGGTTTGAGGGTGTGGGGGTCAAGGGTCCGTGACGCCAGTTCGGCGCGGGTGACGGCGGCCGGAACTGCTCCCCCGGCTTTCCCGGAGGTCCTGGCGTGGGCATCCGACACCAGCCGGCACAGGGCACGGTAGCCTGCGCCGTTGTTCCGCCCGCGGGCCAGCACCACCACCCGGCCGGCGACCAGGGTGCGGTGGTCGCCGTCGTCGTCAAAGACCGCAAGGTCCACGCCCACAATGGGGTCGATGCCCGCCGCCATGCACGCTTTCAGGTGCTTGATGGTGCCATACAGGCCGTCACGGTCGGTGCAGGCGAGTGCCGTGGCGCCGTCGGCGGCGGCAGCCGTTGCCAGTTCCTCCGGCCAGGAGACGCCGTAGTGGGCGCTGAATGCTGTGGAGACGTGCAGGTGGGTGAAGCTCATGCTGTTCCGGTTCACGCAGTTCTGGGCCGAAGGGCGTCATGGATCCGCAGCAGCCGCCAGCGTCCGCTGCGGATGTGCCGGGTGAGGTCAAGGGTGAGTGTTTCAGCACCGGCAGGGGCGGAAGAAGGCAGGACCTGAACCCGCCAGATTTCATGGTCCACCACGCCCGGGCCCGTGCCCAAGGGGGCCCTGCTGTCCTCTGCCCACCATTGCCGGCGTTCATACCA
Organism: Arthrobacter sp. C152; assembly: GCF_054890965.1. NCBI lineage: Bacteria > Bacillati > Actinomycetota > Actinomycetes > Micrococcales > Micrococcaceae > Arthrobacter > Arthrobacter sp. C152. Next base: position 71,024 of record NZ_JBTZSU010000008.1, on the reverse strand, counting down.
GCGGAGGGGTTCGGCGCAGACCCTGTAGTCAGTCCCCGCCCAGGTGATGGTTTCCGGCTGGCCCGAGACGGAGCACAGCACCTCCACGGATTCGCTGAACATGCCCATAAGCGCCTCCCCGGATGGAACCTCTGCCAAAACCACTATTCGAAAATATGTTCGAACAGTTCAAGTCTACGCCGGGCGGGAGGTTAAACCTAGGCAGGGGTGGACGGACCGTCCGGCAGGGAGCAGGATGATGGCATGAAAAGCGATGAAGCACTTCTGAAGCAGGCAACCATCAAAACCCAGGACTCCACCCTCCTGGCCACGTTTGACATCGACGGGACCATTCCGGGTTCCGGCGCCTACGTAGTGGGGCTGATGGGGGCAGCACCGGACTATTCCGCGCAGCGCCGCCTGTGCATCGAATTCATGAACGGGAAGGCCATCGCCTGCTACTCGTTCAACCGTGACCAGGGAATCGAAGAGGATTACGACCTGTCGGGCGTAACGCACTCCGATTCCACCATCACGGGAAGCTTTCCCCGCACGGCCTTGAACGGGCTCGGCAAAGGGCACGTGCTGTCAGCCTTCAGCGAGGCTGACGGCCGCGAATTCCAGCACGGGGTTCCGGTGGAGGAAGCGCTGTAGCGTCAGCTGCTTTCCTTGTGGATCCGCAGTTCCAGTTCGATGAACGCGGAGATCATGGCCCGGTAGGTTGATTCAACGATGTCCGGGTCAATGTCCTTTTTCTCCGCTGCGGCCCGGACGTTCTCAATGATCCGTTCCACCCGGCCAGGCGCCCGCACCTCGGCGTCGTCCCCCTTGAGGGTTCCGGCAATCCGGATCAGCCGTTCGCGGCGGGCAATGAGCGTGACGATCTGTTCATCGACCTCGTCCACGGCAATCCGAACGGCAGCGAGCTGTTCCCTGTCGGCACGGGCATCCCTATCGTTTCCTTGAATTGTCGCCATCATCTGACACTATCGAAGCATGAAGCCCAGAGTCGACTTTATCTCCCTCGGCGTCCGCAGCGTCTCCCGCTCGCGGGCGTTCTATGTGGACGGCCTTGGCTGGCCGGTCCACCGTGAAGTTGCCGATGAAGTCCTGTTTATCCAGGTGAACCATGGCCTGGTGCTGTCGCTCTGGGACGTGCGGCAGATGCGGGCCGAGGCGGGGGTCAGCCCGCCGGACGGCATTCCCTGCATCACCCTGAGCCACAATGTGGCCAGCGCAGCAGACGTGGACCGGGTGATGGAAGAGGCCGCGGCGGCCGGCGCCCCAATCATCGCAGAACCGGTCACGCAGCCGTGGGGCGGCTACACAGGGTATTTCGCGGACCCGGACGGCTTCCGCTGGGAAGTGGCGTACAACCCCAACTGGACAGTGGACGACGCCGGTACGGTCACCGTCTGAGGCCAGCCCGCCATGGGCAGGGCTGCTAGAACAGGGCCTCCACGGGGCGGATGAGTTCCGGCCCGTTGTTGCGCACGTTGCCCACTTCCTTGCCCACGGATTCCACCTGCCAGTCCGCCGCGGCGTCCTTCACCCCGGCACGGACCAGGTCCACCAGTGCGGCGGCGTCGTCCGCCTGCGGGTCAAGCCACGCTTCCATCGTGGCCTTGTCCATGGGCAGCGGAACGCGGTCATGCAGCGCCGTGAGTTTCCCGAAGACGGTGGCTTCTGTTCCCGGCGGCGGCGTGTCCGCCGTGAGGATGGAGGTGGACAGCAGCCACCGCGCGGGGTCGCCTTCCGGCACCGAGGGGTCCTTCCACCACTCGTAGAGGCCGGCGAACACCAGGCCGCGGCCCTGGCCCGGATGCACGTAGTAGGGCTGCTTCGACTTTCCGGGGCCCTGCTTCCATTCGTAGTACCCGTCCGCCGGCACGGCACAGCGCCGGGACTGTGCGGCTTTGCGGAATGCGGGTTTTTCCAGCACGGTTTCGCTGCGCGCGTTGATCATGCGGGAGCCGATGCCGGGATCCTTGGCCCAGGACGGAACAAGCCCCCAGCGGGCAACGTGCAGCTGGCGGACGTCCTGGCCGTCCTTGACACGCTCCAGGACGATCGGGACCGCATCGGTGGGCGCCACATTCCACGAGGGCGGAATGCTGACCTCCTCCTCCAGTTCGGCGTCGAATTCGGCCAGGAGGTCCCCCACGGCCCGTGCCATCACATAGCGTCCACACATGGCACCAGCATGCCACCGGCGCCATACAGTGTCATGCAGGCGGCCGATCGCGCCGCAGAGGACGGGGAATACGGGCCTGCACGCTACCGTTGACGGTAAGGAAACCTTTCACGCAACCTTAGGAGAGCCCTGTGGACTTCACTCCCGAATCCGGCACGATCACCATGTTCTCGACCACCTGGTGCGGCTACTGCAACCGCCTGAAGAAGCAGCTGGACGCGCAGGGCATCGGCTACACCGAGATCAACATCGAAGAGGTCGATGGCACTGCCGAACTCGTCGAGCAGCTCAACGGCGGCAACCGCACCGTCCCCACGGTCCTCTTCCCGGATGGCACGGCGGCCACCAACCCGTCGGCGGCCGAGGTCAAAACCCGGCTGGCCGCATAGGCACCCACCGGACACCACGTGATGCGGGTCATGCCCCCAGGCTGCTGAATGGAGCAGAGCCAAGGGTGGCATGGCCCGCATACGTTTCCAGGAGGGCCCGCTCCACCACGTCCACGTTGAGGCCGGGCACCAGGTCGTTGGCGGCGCCGGCGGTGGCAGGGTCCCATTCCAGGCCAAGGGCCGAATAACTTTCCGTGAGGACTTTGCGGATCGGCGCTGAGTCTTCCACCACGATCACGGAGCTGAAGAGCCAGCCGCCGGACACCACCCGCTGCGCGGTGCCGACCAGCTTGATCTGGCGCGTGCTGTCCGCTGGGTCGGTGCCGTGCACGCTGAACTCCCCGGGGCAGTACTCGCCCGGGATTTCGCCCACACCGGCCTGCACCCCCACGGCCCTGAGGGTCTGCGCGAACATTTCGCCAAAATAGCCGAAGCGCAATTTTGATCCGGCGATGGCGTCGGCGTCCGGCTCAATGTGGTCCACCACCAGGGTCCCCTGGTGGTAGGCCGCGGCACGCCCGCCGGCCCTCCGGACCAAGGGCTCAAAGCCGTTGTCGGCGCATGCCCGGGCCGCTGCCTCGAAGCCCGGAAGTCGGGTGTCCCGCTGCCCGAAGGCAACGGTCGGGGCCGGCCGGTACAGCCGCAGGGTTGGCCCGATCTCCCCGTTTTTTGCCCGCGCCAGCAGTTCCAGGCCGAACTCAAGGTCACGGCCCGCGCCGAGGGACACATCCTGCCGCACGACGGTCAAAGCCGGCAGTGCGTTCATGTCGGCCGTCCGTTCAGCTGTCCGGCCTGTTCCGGCGTCGTGCATCCTGCCCAGCTCCTGTTCGTGGTCCTGGCCGCCGTTCGGCCGGACAACCAACCCTAGGTTACGCCGTGGCCCCGCCAGTCTCCGCCACCCTCGCCCGGTCAGCGACCCCGGCGGCCCGCCCACACGCCGTGCAGCAACGGAACCGCCGACGCGATCATCAGCACGCTGCCCAGCACGGGATCCGCCCCGCGGACCACGGCCCCTGCGATCAGCAGGGCACCGAACACCATGGCCGACGCCGACCGCCTGGCCATCCGGTCCAGCCGCGCCACCTGGCGTTCCAGGCGGGGGACGGCCAGGGGCAGCGATCCTTCCTCGATACGGGCAGCGAGGGCGTCCAGCCGGCGGGGCAGGCCCAGGGCGATCCCGGCGACGTCGACGGCCTGCCGGGCCGCGTCCTGGAGCAAGTTGCCACGCTCGTCCCGCAGCAGCTGCGCGGCATAGGGTTCCACCGAATCCCACAGGTTGAACTGTGGGTCCAGGGAACTGCAGACCCCCGATGTCAGGGACATGGCGCGGATAATCAGCAGGAAGTTTTCCGGCAGCTGGAAAGGCAGCGAACGCACAACATCGCCGAACTCCATGGCGAAGTCGCGGAACTCCCGCGGATCCACCTCGCGCAGCTGGGCGAAGCCCATCCCGCCAAACCGTGCGAAGAGGCGCGTCATGGCCCGTTCCAGTTCCACCGTGTCCGCGGTGGGCACCAGGACTCCCACTTCGCGGATGGCGGCCACGAGCCCCTTGCCGTCGCGGGCCGCGGCGGCAATCAGCAGTTTCCGCAGGCCGCTGCGCGTCGCGGGCGTCACCTGGCCCATCATGCCGAAGTCGATGAACGTCAGTTTCCATGGGCGTTCCCCGGGCCGGGCAGCGACGGGTGTCACGAAGATGTTGCCTGGGTGCGGGTCAGCGTGGAAGAAGCCGTTGGTGAACAACTGGTCGAACATGACGGCTGCGAAGACCGGGGCCACCTCCACGGGGTCGATTCCCGCCGCCCGGAGCCCCGCAGTATCGGTGATCTTGACGGCGGTGACGTCCTCCAGGGTCAGCACGCGGCGCGTGCAGCGCTCCCAGGCGACCCCCGGCACGGCCACTTTCGCGTCCCCGGCGAAATCCTCCGCGAAGCGCTCGCAGTTGGCTGCCTCGTGGAGGTAGTCGATCTCTTCGAGGCTCGTCTGGGCGAATTCTCGCACGAGGGCCGGAACGTCCGCCCGTTCGGAAACCACCCGGAACCGGCTCAGCCAGCCGCCTACCCTGCGCAGGGCGGCCAGGTCGACGTCGACAATGGCTCCGATGCCGGGGCGCTGCACTTTCACCACCACCCTGTCCAGCCCCGTGTCCGCGCGGTCCGGGGCATTCAGGCGCGCTAGGTGCGCCTGTCCCAGCGACGCCGCCGCAATCGGTGCCTCGTCCAGTGCGGCAAAGACCGTGGCCAGGGATGCGCCGAGTTCCTGCTCGGCCAGGGCGCGGATGGCGGGAAACGGTACCGGGGGCACCTCGTCCTGCAGCCCTTCGAGTTCCTTCGTGATCTCGGGCGGCAGGACGTCCAGCCGGGAGGAGAGGAACTGGCCCACTTTGATCATCAGGCCGCCGAGTTCCACCGCGAGGTCATGGAAGCGCCGGGCGAACTGCTGCATCCGGCGCGACCGGTTCCGTTCGGCCACCCTGCCCAGCCCGATCCTGGGCAGGAACAGCTCGAACCACCAGATGGCGGCCAGGTTCAGGGCGGCGAAGCGCAGGATACGGCGGTAGCGGGCACGGGTGCCGCCGGTTTGGGCACCGGCGCCAGCGGGCACCGGCGCAGGCATGTCCCCGGGAACCGGCGCGCCGGGGTCCTGGACGGTTGGCCCCACCCGGGTCAGTTCCGGGCGAGGATCGCGTACATCCGGCGGCGCGCGTCATCAAGGACCGCGGCCGCCTCCTGCACCTGCTCCGGCGAGCCTGTCCGGCCCACCTGGGCGGTGGCCTGGGCAAGCTCGACGGCGGCCCTGGGCAGGGATCCCGGGCCGGCCGCCGCGGCGTCCCAGGGGGCGGGTCCGTGGTGGGCGGCGGCTTCCTCCCGGCCGGCCTGGGTCAGGGAGTAGACTTTGCGGCCGTTGGCTTCCTCGGCCTTGATGGCGCCTTCATCGGCGAGCAGCTGCAGGGTGGGATAGACGGAACCGGCGCTCGGCTTCCAGGCGCCTCGGCTGCGCTCTTCAATGTCGCGGATGATCTGGTAGCCGTGCATGGGGCGTTCTGCGAGCAGGGCCAGCACGGCGGCGCGGACTTCGCCCTTGCCGGCCCTGGTGGCGCCGGGGGCGCCGCGTTTTTCAAACCGTGAGCGCAGCTCTTCGACGGCCTGCCACATGCCCTCGATATTGTTGCCGCCGAATCCGCCTGCCGGGAATGAACCACGCATGGTGATCTCCTCTGTGAAACGCCAACGATATACAACGATACATCCGCCGCGTTGCCGCTGCAGGTTCAGGTCCTGCGCAGCGTCAGGATCTGCTCAGCCCGGCCAAACGGCCCCTGGCGGTCGTGCAGCACGGTGGAGGTAAGACCGATGCCGTCACGCCCGAATGACACGGCGTTGTCCAGTCCCAGCCATTCCCCCTCGGGCCTGCGGTACATGTGGATCTGCAGGTCCAGGTTGGGAAAGGCATAGCTGTCCTTCCCGGGCGGGACCCGCGCGGCGATGCCGTTTGCGGTGTCCACCAGTCCCATGAGCCGGGCAGTATCGCCGCTGTCGGCGCGGTCCGTCAGGGGATGTTCAGTGCGCAGCCACACTTTGCCAGCGCCCGGCCGGTGGCCTTCGGCCACCCGCATTTCCAGCGAGCGAATGAATCCTCCTGGCCAGACGGCGGAGCCGTCATAGGGTTTGCATTCGTCCGGGCCCGGAATCGCGGGGTCCTCGACGGCGGCAACGTCACCGGTGTCGCTGGTGACCATCCGCCAGGCGGTGGCCCGGATGGTCGTCCGGCCACCGGCCACCAGTTCAGCCTGCACCAGTTCGATGGTCCTGCCCGGCCGCAGGGTGGTGGTGCCGATGTGGAATTCCCCGCCGGGGATCAGGCCCAGGATCTCGTAGCTGAGCCGCGCCATCCGCATGTCCGCCCGCGGCTCGTGCCGTTCCAGGGCCTCTGCCATCAGTCCCGAGGCGGGAGCCATGTGCTGTTCGTGGGCATTCCAGGCCCCCTGCGCGTGGATGGTCGAGCGGAACCGCCCGTCCCCCAGCGACTGGTAGTAAGAGTTGCCTTCGGCGAGCCCGGGCAGATCTGCAGTCAACACTGACCCCTTCAAATTTTCGGTGAATTGGCCCTAACTCTATCCCGCGCCCGAACGGCACGCCGGGCAGACGGCGAAATGTTGGGGCCTGTGCGGAGGCATCGGACTAGACTCAGGAACTGGTCCTGTCAGCAACCTCAAAAGAGGTGTTTCATGCGCGTCATCAGCTACAACCTCCGAAAGCACAAGGCGAGCGGCGAACTTCTCGCCCTGGCACGGAATCACGACATCGATGCGCTCTGCCTCCAGGAGGTGGACGCCAGCGACCTTCCGGAGACACTGGGGCCGCTGCACCTGGCGGATGCCACCAAGGGCAACCGGCTGGGGCTGGCCATCTACTACCGGACAAGCCGGTTCACGGCCCTGGACACGCAGTCGTTCGCGCTGAAGAAGTCCATGCACGACCGCGTCCTGGCGCCCGCCCATGAGCGCCTGATCGGGACGCGGGTGATGGACAACGATACCCAGCACGAACTGGTCATTGGCTCGTTCCACGCCGCGCCGCTGACCGCCTCCAATTCCCTGCGGCGCAAGCAGATCCACGCGGCGCACGCCGAACTGCTGAGCATGGGCCGGGGCCTGATGACGCTGATGGTGGGGGATTTCAACTACCCGTTCTTCACCAAGAACCTGGACATGCACATGAAGAACTCCGGGTACGCGCTGTCCCTGAGCAACCGCCGCACCTACACCCGTTACAAGGTGTTCAAGGGCCACTTCGACTTCGCCACCTCGCTGGGACTGGATATCGCAAGCGTGGAGACCCTGCCCCGCGGGAACTCCGACCACCTGCCCATCCTGGTGACGGCCGAATACGGCGAGGGCTACTAGGCCAGCAGGCTAGATAGCGGCGAGGAGGGTCCGGGCGGATTCGAGGTATGCGGCTTCAACATCCTCTCCCGCCAGCGCCGACTGGATGGCGCAGCCCTGTATCAGGCCCATGACCGCAGGGGCGAGCAGCCGGGCTTTCCGCTCCGCGTCTTCGGCCGGCCGCGTGGCACGCAGCCAGGCCTCCAGGTATGCCTCGATGTGCCCCCGGATCTGGGCAAGGATGCTGCGCGCCACCTCTCCAAGGCGGTCGTTGCGGACGGCTTCACCCCAGACCTGCACCGCGACTCCCGGGAAGAAATCCATCTGCATCAGGCCAGCCATGAGCGCCACAATGGCTTGTTCCGGCGGCGCGATGGAACCCTGTCCGCCGAGCTCCTCAAGCGCCGCCATCCGCTCGGCGAAAACGCGCTGGCCGGCGTCGACAATCAATTCCTCTTTGCTGCGGTAGTACACGTAGACGGCTCCCGCGGAGAGGCCGGCCTCCGCGATGATGTCACCCATGGAAACGTTGGAGAAGCCCTTCTCCGCCACGCACGCCAGCGCAGCCTGCTGGATGCGCTCGCGCATGGCGACCCGGTGCTCCTCGCTCACTTTCGGCATGGATCCATCCTATAGCGAAAGAAAACGAATGATCATTCTTGACGCCAAATCACAATAGGCCGAGAATGGAGAACGAGCATTCTTTTTCTTCGCCCCGGGAGGTCACCAGTTCCATGTCCACCACTGAACGCACCCACGCTCCCGGTCGCCGGCAGGAGCCGGCAGCGGGCCCGCACACCCCCTGGCCGCACGCGCTGCGCACCGCCCTGCTCGCGGCAGCGGCCGTCTGCACCGTCCTGCTTGCCTTTGCGTGGCCGAGCGTCACCGCAAAAGTCCAGAACGTCCCCATCGCAGCCGTGGGCAGCGCAGAGCAGATCTCCCAGATCACGTCCAAGGCGCCTGCAGGGACACTGGACGTGCGGACGGCATCAAGCCGGGACGACGCCGTCAACCTCATCAGGCAGCGCGAGGTCTACGGCGCGATTGTCCTGGGCGCCTCCCCGGAAATCCTCGTCGCCAGCGCCGGCAGCCCGGTGGCATCGCAGGCCCTGACCCAGATGGGCGCCCAGATGCAGTCGCAGATCCAGACCCAGGCCATCGCCAGGCTCCAGGACGCCCTGGCCCAGGCGGCAGCGAAGGCGCAGGCCCCGGCGAATGCCCAGGCCCAAGGGACACAACCGGCCCAGGGCGGCCAAAACGGCGCGCAGCCAAGCGCCGTCCCCCAGGTGACCGTGACCGACGTCGTGCCCCTCTCCACCGACGATCCGCGCGGCACCGGGCTCGCGGTTGCCGGACTCCCCCTGGCGATGGGCGGCATGATCGGCGGCGTCCTCATTTCCCTGCTCGTCTCCGGAACGTGGCGCCGCCTGGGCGCCATCCTCGCCTACGGCATCATCGCAGGGCTGGGCCTGGCCGGGATCCTGCAGGGCTGGTTCCACATTCTGGACGGGAACTACTGGACCAACACCGCCGCCATCGGGCTGGGCATCATGGCCACCGCCGCCATCATCGTAGGCCTCAACGCACTCATCGGGCAGCCGGGCATCGCCGTTGGCGCCGTCATCACCCTGTTCATCGGCAACCCGCTGTCCTCGCTGACCCAGCCCAAGGAATTCCTCCCCGCGCCGTGGGGTGACGTGGGCCAGTGGCTGGTCCCCGGGGCCTCCGGGACGCTGCTGCGCGATCTCTCGTACTTCCCCGATGCCGCCACGGCGTTTCCCTGGCTGGTGCTGGCCGGCTGGGCCATCGCCGGAGCAATCCTGATCACGGTGGGGCACTTCCGCAACTCGCCCGCCGTCGCCGACGTCTAGGGCATCATCCGGCCGTCCGGGCCACCCAGCCGGCGGTCAGGCCAGTGACCCGGCTTCCGTCCATATCGGCAAGTTTGGTGCCCACGAAACCGCGCGCCCAGTCCGACGTCTGGATCCGGAAGGGAGGATTGCCGTCCTCCAGGGCGGCCAGGACCACGGCGGCAACGTCCGCCGGCTGCTGGGCGTTGCTGCTGGCGAACTGTGAGCTGGTCCGTGCCAGGTAGGCTGAAATGGCGGGACCGTAGCTGCCGGCCGACGCCATCAGGGCCGGCACGTCGATCCCGGCGTTCTCGACGAAGTTGCTGGACACCGCACCGGGTTCAATGACGTGCACGCCCACGCCCACGGTCCTGGCCACGGGCTGCAGGCTCTCCATGAACCCCTCCACGGCGAACTTGGCGGCACAGTACGCCTCATTGAACGGCTGGCCCACGATCCCGCCCACCGAACTGATGGTAACCACGCGTCCGCCGCTGTCACGCAGGTGCGGCATGGCGGCACGGGTCAGGGCAACCACGCCAAAGAAGTTCACTTCCATGGCCTCGCGGAAATCCTCCACCGGCAGCAGCTCCACCGTCCCCACCGCTGCACTCCCGGCGTTGTTGACCAGCGCGTCCAGCCGGCCGTAGGCACTGATGCAGTGGGCAACCTCCCGGTCGATGTCGGCAGCGTTCGTGACGTCCAGCCGGCGAATATCCACCGCCACTCCCGCGGCGTCGGCGGCAGACCGCAGCGCCTCCGCACGCTGCAGGTCGCGCATGGTGGCAACGGTCGTCCAGCCTGCCCGCGCGGCCTCGACCGCTGTGGCAAGGCCGATCCCCGTCGACGTTCCGGTAATCAACACCACGCCCCTGGGCGTCTGTGGCCGGGCAATGCTCTCGTCGCTCACTATGCTCCCTCGTGCTGCTGCTTGACCTGCTTACCAGGAATCATCCACGTCCAGCCTGGCCAGCAGGCCGGGCCAGGACGCGGCAAAGCCGGGGTGCAGGTCCAGCCCGTCCACCTCGGCGACCGGAATCCAGAGCAGCGCGATGCTTTCGGGGTCGCTGATCACGGGGTCGAAAGATTCCCGGACCCGGACCACCACCGTGGTGTAGGACCAATAGCCGTGGTCCAGCACCGAGGTGAACAGGACCTCCACGCTCTCCGACGGCACCGAAGCCTCTTCGTAGGCTTCGCGGAGCGCACCGGTGACGGCTTCTTCGCCTTCGTGCAGGGCCCCGCCTGGCAGGCCCCATGTTCCGCCGTTGTGGCTCCACACTGCGCGGTGCTGCAGGAGGACGCCCTTGGCGGGGTCGTAGGCCAGCACCCCGGCCGCACCAAACCTGCCCCAGTACCGGCCGCGGTCGCCTTCCACCCAGGCATCGCCCGGGTCGCGGGGACCCGCGCGGTGCGGAGGTGTTGGGGACGCGGCGGAAGCCGGAAAATGTTCCATGGCTCCAGTCTGACAGGTGCGCCCCGCTGGCAGGAGCACCTGCCTGGCGGGTGCTACGAACCGGCGGGCGTCAGGTGCTGTTGCCGCGCTCGACGGCGAAATCACCGCCGGGATACATGACGGTCTCGTGCCCGTCGTCGAAGCGGACAACATAGGGCGGGGCCCCGCCCTGGCCGCGGACTTCCAGGATTACCCCGTGCCGGTCCGAGGACCCCACCGTCCTTCCGTGCACGATGATGCGGTCGCCTTGGGCTGCCTCCATGGCAATCACCTCCAGCCCCCAGATTACGACTCGGCGGCCTGCGGGAACAGGGCGGCGTGGCAGGATTCCGGTATGCCGCTGAAACTGGTCATCATCGCCGACACCCATGTGCCCAAGCGTGCCCGGAGCGTGCCGGAGCAGGTGTGGGCCGCCGTCGAAAATGCCGACGTCGTGTTCCACGCCGGTGACTGGGTGGAACCGTCGGTGCTGGACGCGTTCGAGGCGCGGAGCAGGCTGCTGCTGGGCGTCCACGGAAACAACGACGGACACGAACTGCGCCGGCGGCTTCCGGAGACGGCACGCATCACCCTCGACGGTGTCCGCTTTGCGATGGTCCACGACACGGGGCCGGCCAAGGGCCGCGAACTGCGCTGCGAGGCGCTGTACCCGGACGCCGACGTCCTGGTCTTCGGGCACAGCCACATCCCGTGGGATACCACCACCCCCGCCGGGCTGCGGCTGCTCAACCCCGGCTCCCCCACAGACCGCCGCAGGCAGCCCGCCTGCACCTACCTGGAAGCCGTGCTCGACGGCGGCCGGCTCGCCGAAGTCCGGCTGGTGGAGGTGCAGCGCGGCTGGGCGGGTTGGCAGTGACGGAATGATTGCCTAGGCTGGAAAACATAAGCATGCTTAGTTGTTCCGCACGAAGAGGAGGACCGCATGACCGACCAGTACACGTTCCGCAACCCCGTGACTGCCTACGAAAAGATTTCCCCGCCCGAGCAGCACCAGTCCGAGCCAGGGCTTGACGCCGACCTGGAACCAAAGGCCGACCTGGGCGAGGAAACGTACCGCGGCACCGGCCGGCTGGAAGGCCGACGCGCCATCGTCACGGGCGCCGACTCCGGAATCGGGGCCGCGACGGCGATCGCCTTCGCCCGCGAGGGCTCCGACGTCGTCCTGTCGTACCTGCCGCAGGAAGAGGAAGACGCGTCCCGGATCGCCGGGATCATCGAGGCCGCCGGCCGCAAAGCGGTGAAGGTGCCCGGCGACCTCAAGGATGCGGCAGCGTGCCGGGACCTGGTGGACACGGCCGTGGCCGTCCTGGGCGGCGTGGACATCCTGGTCAACAACGCCGGGAAGCAGGTGGCTCAAAAGGACCTCGAGGACATCACCGACGAACAGTTCGACCACACGCTCAAGACCAACGTCTACGCCATGTTCTGGCTGACCAAGGCTGCCGTACCGCACATGCCGGCGGGCTCCACGATCATCAACACCACCTCGATCCAGGCCTACAACCCGTCACCCACGCTTGTGGACTACGCCACCACCAAGGCCAGCATCAACAACTTCACCAAGGGCCTGGCCCAGCAGCTGGCACCGAAGGGGATCCGGGTCAATGCGGTGGCGCCGGGCCCCATCTGGACCCCGCTGCAAGTCAGCAGCGGCCAGCCCAAGGAGGAGCTGCCGGAGTTCGGCCAGTCCACTCCCCTGGGCCGGGCCGGGCAGCCCGCCGAACTCGCTCCTGCCTACGTCTTCCTGGCATCGCCGGAATCCAGCTTCGTGGTGGGCGAGACGCTGAACGTCAACGGCGGCAGCCCCACCCCGTAAACGGCTGCCTACCCGGCCGGTTCCTGCTCGGCAAGCAGGGCGTCGGTGGCTTCATCCGGCTGGCCGTCGAAGAACTGGGCCAGGACCGTCTTGAACACTGTTTCTCCGGGCGCCGCCCGGAGAAACAGTGTCATGCACGAACGCAGTTTCTGCGCGTCAATGCCGCCCAGGATGTCCGCCGCGGACCGGTCGGCGTGGTTGGTGAGGGCCTGTGCGCATTCGAGCAGCCGGGGGCCGAGGACGTCGTGGTCCAGGTAGGCGCGGGCTTCGGCCAGGGACGAAATAGCGTAGGTGCGCGACGTGGCGCTGCGCCCCAGGCCGGCGATCTGCGGAAAGATGAACCACATCCAGTGTCCGGTCTTGTTGCCGACCCGCAGCTCTTCCAGGGCCTGCCCATAGGTTTCCCCGCTGTTCTGGGCGCTGACGAAGCGGTCAAGGTCAAACGGCTCATTCATTGGATCCTCCACGCAGGTTTCAAAGGGTCGGCTCCCTGGCAAGGGCGTCCGCCGCGGCCTGCAGCTGCGGCTCCGGGTCCTCCCGCCATCTCGACAGGATAACGTCGGCGCGCTGCCGTTCGCGCCCACCCAGCCCCGCCAGCAGGGGAACCAGGACGTCCGCGAGCAGCGGCGCCACCAGTTCCTGCGCCCGTACCGAGCGGAGGAACCCCTCAAGGCGGGTCAGGTCCGAATGCCGGAGCAGGCGGACGCTGGACTGCAGCAGCACCACGGCGGCCAGGCGGCGTTCAAAGACGGGCCGGGCGCCGGGTTTCGGCTGGGCCCAGAGGGCTGAGGCAAGCATGACCAGGGTGTCGTGGTCCAGGTCCTTGAATTTGCGCAGGGCGTCGCGCACTGTTCCCCGGACCGCCCCCACGGACGAGCCGTAGGAGGCGAGGGTGCCGCCCAGCCGGTTGCCGACGTCGTCCGCCCGGTACCAGGTGCCCTCATTCCGAAGCGTCCGGTCGATGAACTCCGCCGCCGCAGCCACGGTGTCCGCGGCGCCGGTCACCGTCCGCGCCCCGCCGCGGCGTGCCGGATGCAGAACGGGGTCCACGGCCGCGCCTCCAGCCGGCCTTCGGCGATGGGGTCCCCGCATACCGCGCACACGCCGTAGGTGCCGGCGTCGATCCTTGCCAGAGCCGCCTCCACCTGGTCCAGCCCTGCCGTGCTCTGCTTCAGGAGGGCCGACGCCTGGGAGAGTTCGAAGGCGATCGTGGCGCCCTCGGGGTCGTGCTCGTCGTCAACATTCGAGTCCTGCCGCGCCGAATTCGCCGCCGCGATGTCGGCCCGGAGAGCCGGCAGCAAAGCCGACCTCCGTTCCCGCTCCTGCTCCAGGAGCACCCGGAAGCGTTCAACGTCTGGCATAGGGAAAGCCTAGCGCCACATCAGTACCAGTTCAGGGCGACGGAGTGGCTCCAGGCACCGCAGGGGGTCGCGTAGCGGTCGCGGATGTAGCCCAGTCCCCAGTCGACCTGCGTCCGGTAGCTGGTCAGCCAGTCACTGCCGGCGCTTGCATACTTGCCCGGCGGCAGCGCCTGCGCGATGCCGTAGGCACCCGAGTAGGGGTTCGTGGCAGTGGTCAGCCAGCCGGATTCCTTTGTCCAGAGCTGCGCCAGGCACTGGAACTGTTCCTGGCCCCAGCCGTACGCGCCCAGGCGCCCGGAGGCATAGTTCTTCGCGCCGGCCGGATCATTGACAGCGCTGCCGGGAAGGGAAGGTACGACGACGGGCGGCGGGCTTGGCACCGCCGCCACCGGAGGTGCGTCCGGCACAGATGGGTCCGGTACGGGGTTGGCGGGACTTCCAGGGGGTGCCGGAGCGGGGGCGGCAGCCGGGGGTGCCTTCGGCTGCCGGGCTGCCGCGGCGGCGGCCTCTTCGGCCTGCCGGCGGGCCTGCTCTTCCGCGGCGGCATGCTTGGCCGCCTGCGCCGCCTCATAGGCAGCCAGCGCGGCCTGGCCCTGGCGGTACTGTCCCTCGATGGCCGCGGTGGTCCCTTTCAGGCTGGCAAGCTGTGCGGTCAGTTCATCGCCGTGCTGCTTTTCCTCCGCAACCTGCCGGGCCAGGGCTTCCTGGGCCGAACGGGCGGCCTCCAGCTTTGCCTTCGCCTCGCCGGCCAGGCGCTCCCGCTCGGCTTTGGCGGCCGTTTCCTGGTCAGCGAGGGAGGCAGCCACCTTGCCGGCAGCCGCGGCCTTGGCCACCAGCGCCGCGGTCTTGTCCCCTGCCAGCTGGACCAGGTTAAAGCCCTGGGCCGTGTTGGCCTCAAGGGCGTCCAGTGCCACGAAAAATCCGGCGTTGGTCCCGCCGGTCTTGTACGACTGCACCGCGAGGGCGCCAAGGGCCTTCCTGTGGCTTGCCAGTTGGCCGTTGGCCCGGGCGGCCTCGGCGGACAGGGTCTGCACCCGCGCGGTTGCCGCTTCGAGGGCTGCCTGCGCCGACGCGTAGCCGGCTGCTGAGCTGACGGCGGTGGCACCCGCAGCCTCGGACTCGGCCTGCAGGCCGGCGAGGAGGCCGTTGATCCTGCTGATTTCCCCGGCTTTGGCAGTTTCGGAGGACTGCGCCTTCTGCACATCGTCCCAGGATGGGTACCCGGCAGGTGGCGTGGGGTCGTCCGCGGAGGCAGGCAACAGTGCGGCCGCGGCCAGTGTAATGGCCAGCAGGCCTCCCAGCACGGGGGCCTTGATCCCGGTCACGATCAGGGGCATAGTCCCGAAGCTTACCGGCAGCCGTGCCGGCCACGAAGGATTTGCGCCGCAATACCGTTACCTCGCGCCATGCGGGGCGCCCTGCAGCGTCCGCAAAACCGCCACAAGACTTTTGCTGAATTCGAGAGGAAGGCCTCGCATGTTATCTAAATGTGACAATTGGCGGGAGCGCGGGTTATGGTCGAATGGTGTCCCTCCCAGACGGGACATTCCCATCAGCTTGCCGAGCCCTGCCGCTGACCCGGGATTCGATCGTTTCCAGCTGGCAGGGACGGGGGAACCACATTTCCACGGCCTTACGAGGCCTTGGGGTTAAGTCGACAGCGCCTTCCGTCCATCGCGGGGTGCTTTCGGCCGGGCATCTCCAGCCCGAACCCGACAGCTCACCCCGCAGGCATGGGAGAGGCGATCAACCGTGTCAAAAATTTCCAATGCTGCCCGTCACCGCGCGACCCCGGCCCGCTCGATTGTGCTCGAAGGCCTGGCCGTGACAGCCAAGTCCCAGGCGCGCTCGCTGGGCCGTCCGGCGCTCGCAGTGGCAGCCGCGTCCGGCATTGCGTTCGGGGTCGGCGCCCCGGCCCACGCCGGTGTCACCGCCCCGGACACCACCGAACAGACTAGAGTCCAGGCCACTGCCGCCCCCGCCGCCGAAGTGGCCGCGCCGGCAGCGGCGGCCGCCACTGTACACACCGTGGCGTCCGGCGACACCTTGGGCGCTATCGCGTCAGCCTACGGCGTCAGCCTGAACGATGTGCTGTCCGCCAATGGCCTGGGACTGTCCTCGATCATCTACCCGGGCGACCAGATCCAGATCCCGGGTGCAGGATACGCTGCCCCGGCACCCGCCCAGGCGCCCGCTCCGGCACCCACCGCCGCAGCCGCTTCGACTCCAGTGAACACCGGGATGAACATGTCCTACGCCTCGGCCACCCCGGCCTCCACCGGAACCGGCACCGGTGCAGCCATCCTCGCCTCGGCCTACAGCCAGCTGGGCGTCCAGCAGGACTGCACCGCCATGGTGGAGAAGGCCCTGCGCTCGGTGGGCAAGTCGGTGGGTGACCTGGCCCCCACCCAGTTCTTCCAGTACGGCACCGTGGTGGGCAGCCCGGCTCCCGGTGACCTGATCATCACCTCCGGCCACGTCGGCGTGTACGCCGGTGACGGCCAGGTGGTCAGCGGCGGCGTCAACGGATACACCACCGAGGTGCACTCCATCAGCTGGCTCGGCGGCTACTCCGCCGTCCGCGTAGCCTAACCACCGCGCGCAGAAGAAGGGCGGCGGCCGGGATTTCTGGCCGCCGCCCTTCTGCGTTCAGGTCCCGCAGAAGGTCATGTAACTCCCGAAGTCCTTGGGCGCTCCCTCGGCGTAGCGTTCCAGCCCCGCCCGTTGCGTAAAGGGTTTGGTGACCGCTTCCAGCAGCCGGCGCAGGGGGTCCAGGTCTCCCCCCGTGCCGGCCGCAAGCGCCTCCTCCACCAGGTGGTTGCGCGGGATGTAGGCGGGATTCACGCGGTCCATCAGGTCCGGGTCGGGGCCCAGGGCCTGCCACTGCCCCGCCCAGGAATCGAAGGCCGCCAGGTCCAGCACCATGCCGCGGACCGGACGGAGGTCCCCGCGGGCCGCCTTGCCGAGGTTCCGGAAGAACAGCGTGTAATCCACCGGGCCGTCCTTCAGGATGGCGACCGCCCCGTCCACGACGTCCGATGCCGCCTCGCTGCCGGCACCGGCCGCGTCCGCCGGCAGGCCCAGCTTTTCTTTCATTCCGCCGGACCAGGCCGCACTGTACTCAGCGCGGAAGGTGCCGAGCGCCTCGACCGCGGGCGCGACGGCTTTCTCCTGGTCCTCGTCGATCAGCGGCAGCATGGCCTCGGCCAGCCGGGCAAGGTTCCATTCGGCGAGGACCGGCTGGTTGGCGTACGCGTAGCGGCCGCTGGTGTCAATGGAGCTGTAGACGGCGCCGGGATTGAACGCATCCATGAATGCGCAGGGGCCGTAGTCGATCGTTTCACCGGAAATGGTCATGTTGTCCGTGTTCATCACCCCATGCACGAACCCCACCAGCATCCAGCGTGCCACCAGGGCGGCCTGGGCGGAGACCACCGAGCGGAAGAGGCCAAGGTACGGGTTTTCGGCCGCGGCGACCCCGGGGTAGTGCCGGCTGATGGCGTGGTCGGCGAGCCGCCGCAGCAGGTCGATGTTTTCCGTGGCGCGGGCATACTGGAAGCTGCCGACGCGCAGGTGGCTGCCGGCCACCCGCGCCAGCACGGCACCGGGCAGCATCCCCTCGCGCCGCACCTGCCGCCCGGTGGCCACCACGGCGAGGGAGCGAGTGGTGGGAATCCCCAGGGCATGCATGGCCTCGCTGACAAGGTACTCCCGCAGCATGGGCCCGACGACGGCCCGGCCGTCCCCTGCGCGGGCGAAAGGCGTGCGTCCGGAGCCTTTGAGGTGGACGTCCCTGATGCGTCCGTCCCCGTCCGTGACCTCGCCCAGGAGCAGGGCGCGGCCGTCACCCAGGAGGGGCGAATAGCCGCCGAACTGGTGGCCGGCGTAGGCCTGCGCCACCGGCGTGGCACCCTCCGGAACGTGGTTACCCACCAGGAGCCGCACGCCTTCAGGACTGCGGAGGTATCCGGAGTCGAGGCCAAGATCCGCGGCCAGCGCCTCGTTAAGGATGAGCAGTTCGGGCGCCGGGGCTTCCTCGGCCTGCCAGGGAACGGCGAGCTCGGCCAGGTCCCGGGCAAAGCGGCCATCGAAAGTGACCGTGGATTCAGCTGCTGCCGTCATGGTTTAACCCTATCGCCGTGGCTTCCTGATGTGGTGCCGGGTAGGATTCCCGGGCGCCCAGGCGCCGTGGAACGGGAATGCGCTGCAGGTCCTCCGCTGCCACGACGGCAACAGCGGGGGCGCGCGTCCGGGCCTGGGCGGCCAGCAGCGAAACGTCGTCGCCATACCGTGCCGAGAAGTGCGTCAGCACCAGGGTCCGGGCGCCCGCGGCCGCCGCCAGTTCCCCTGCCTGCCCGGCGGTGAGGTGGCGGTACTGCCGTGCCAGCCCGCCGTCGTCGTCACTGAACGTCGATTCGGTGACCAGCAAGTCGGCGCCGGCGGCCAGTTCCCCGGCGCCGAGGCAAGGCGCGGTGTCCATGATGAACGCGAACCGCTGCCCCGGCCGCGGCACGCTGACCTGCTCCAGCCGCACGCCGTCAAGGCTCCCGCCGCGCTGCAGCCTTCCGATGTCCGGGCCGGCGATGCCGGCCGCGCGCAGCCGCTCCGGCAGGAAGGTGCGGCCGTCCGGTTCAGTGAGCCGGTAGCCGTAGGTCTCGATGCGGTGGTTCAAGGGCCGGACCTCCAGGCCGTCCGCCACCGTTCCGGCGCCGGAGTGCGGGTGCAGCCGCAGGTCGATGCCGGGCGAACTGACGGAGATGAGGGCGCGGACAACGTCGGCGCCCGAAGCCGGGTAATGCAGGTGGACGGGATGGGTGACTCCATCCAGGGCCATCCTGGAGAGCACGCCCGGCAGCCCGAAACAGTGGTCGCCGTGCACGTGGGTGAGGCAGATCCTGGTGATGGATGTTGCGGAGACGCCGGCATGGATCATTTGGCGCTGGGTGCCCTCGCCGGGGTCGAAGAGCAGCCCCTCGCCGTCCCAGCGCAGGAGGTAGCCGTTGTGGTTCCTGGTGCGGGTGGGCACCTGCGAGGCCGTCCCCAGGACTACCAGCTCACGCACCGGGGCGTTCCGCCTGGCGGGCGTGAAGCCCCTTGGCATACGCGGCCTGGCCGGCGTGCTGGAGGCAATCGGCGAGGATGCTCACCAACCGCACCCCGTAGGTGACCGGCGGGTCCCAGTTCCGGTCGACAACGCGGTCCAGGTCGGAATCCTGGAGCCCTGACAGCACGGTGGCGGTTTGCCGGTGCACGGCGTCGCAGTATTCCTGCAGGAGAGCCCGCGGCGCACGCACCGCGTCCACCTGGCTGCTCGTATGGCCGTACCCGGTATCCTGCCGGGAGAGCGGCAGCCCGAAGCGGGACACGAAATCCTGGGCCGTCCAGACCTGTTCCAGCCCGGCAGCCGGAGCCACCTGGGCGTCCTCCACCCGGCCAAGGTGCCAGACCAGCCATGCGATGGAGTTGCCGGTGCCTGCCGGGCGCCACAACAGCGCATCCTCGTCCAGCCCATCGAGGGTCTGCGTGACCACCCCCTGGATGCGCCCGAAGGCGTCTCCAAGCAGGTTACTGGATTTCATGCCGTCTCCTCCCGCGGCTGCCGGGACGCGTCCGGGCAGGGCTGCTAGCGCTCCAGGTCGTCGGGCTCGAACTCGCTCAGGGGTGATCCGCCGAAGTTTTCCTCGTCGTCGCTGCTATCGGCTTCCAGGCCCGTGGGCACTTCGCCGAAATCGACGTCAGCCGCGGCTTCCCCCAGCGTAGGCGCCTCCGGGGGCACCTGCTCGTCGCCGGCTTCATACCGTGCCTGGGCGGTTTCATCACGGAGGGTTTGTTCGCTGAGGAAGTCTTCCTCTTCGCCGGAAACCGCCTCGTCCTGCCGCAGTGGGTCCTCCTGCCAGCGGTCCGGGTTGTTTTCAGCGGCCCCCGGGTAGCTGTCCGGCTCCCCGGACACGGGATCCAGCTCGAGGGACGGGGCGGCGCCGGGCGCCTGGTCGAGAAGCACGTCGTTGTCCTGCACGACTTCCAGTTCGTCGTCGGGGAGGTTCTGTTCAGCCATGATGGTGCCTTTCATCTCGCGGATATTAGTAAGCATACTGACGAATCGGGTGCCGTGTGAAGCCGTTCCCGTGTGGCCGACGGGACGATGCGTTGCGGGCCCGGCGGGAACCCGGATTGTCCAGTCCTGTGACTTTCGGCCCTACAGTGCCGGGGCCCGCGGCGCCAGTCTTGAAGGGCAGGACAACGGCGTTGCCGGGCTGCGGCAGGGGGCCCACAGGCGCGTGCTGTCACCGGACCTTTTCGACCAGACCAGGAAGTGCGGCCATGACAACCCATAAACCGATCGCTGTGGCCACGAATGATTCCGCCCAGAGCCAGGCGGCAGTCCTCTGGGCAGCCGCACGGGCCAAACGCGCCCGGCTCCCGCTGGTCATCCTCCACGTGGTGGATGACCGCTGGGTAGCCGAGCCCTACCCGTGGTTCGGCACCCTCCGGGATGTCGGCCAGGAACTCCTGCAGAAGGCCGCGGCCCGCCTGGATGGAACTGAACCGGATGTCACCACCGAACTGCTTACGGGCAGCGTCGGCGGATCTTTGGCCAAGTACTCCAAAAGGACGTCGATGATGGTGGTGGGCTCCGGCAGCGGCCACCTCGGCGGCACGCTGGCCGACCGCGCGCTGCAGGTTGCAACGGGCGCGAAGGTCCCGGTCGCCGTCGTCGGAACCCAGGACCTTGAGGGCCGGACGGGCGTCGTGGTCGGCGTGGACGGGTCCCCCGAAGCAACCCAGGCGGTCGCCTTCGCAGCGGCGGAAGCGGACCGGGACGGCGACGAACTGACGGTTGTCTACGCTATCAGCGTCCCCAATCCCGTTATCGATGCCGGCCTGTCAACGGCCACCCTGGCAAGCCTGGCCGTCGACGAAGAACGCATCGTGCTCTCCGAAACCGTCGCCGGGCTCAAGGAGGACTACCCGGACCTCACGGTGCACCAGCGGCTTGAGACCGAGCGCGGACCGGTGGATGCGCTGGTTGATGCCGCGTCCGGTGCACGGCTCCTGGTGGTGGGCAGCCGCGGCCGGGGCGCCTTCAAGCGCCTTCTCCTCGGGTCCACCGCCCACGGCGTCCTGAGGCACCTCCCCTGCCCCACCGTCATCACCAGGACCGAGGCCGGCGTCGGGAACAAGATCTAGCAGGCAGAGGCCTGCTCCCTTCTTTCCCACCGTCTCCCTTTCCACGCCCACTGTCCAAGGTGCAAGGAACGACACCATGAAAAAGCCTGCCGCCATCATCATGCTGGTCCTCGGAATCCTGCTCGCGGTGCCGGGCCTGGCGGCCCTGGCCGGCGGTGCCGTGGCCTCGGCGGTGGGAGCGGCCCAGGGCGACGGATACCTGACGTCCAGCACCACCCGCTTTTCCGTCAGCTCCTACGCAATTACCTCGCCGCGGATGGAGACGTTCGGGGATGACGTGCCGGGCAGGCTGCCCTTCGACATCGGGACCCTGCGGCTGCGCGCAGAATCCATGACGCCGGGCAAACAGGTGTTCCTCGGCATCGGCCCGCAGGCCGAGGTCGAGCGGTACCTCTCGGGTGTCCACCGCTCGGAGCTGCTGAACGCCTTCCGGCGGGGCAACCGCGCGGAGTACCGCGACATCCCTGGCGACATCCCTGGCGACACTCCGCCGGCACCGCCTGCCGGGCAGGGTTTCTGGACGGCCTCGGTGTCAGGCCCGGGGCAGCAGGAGCTGACCTGGGACCTCGCGGCGGGCGCCTGGGAAATCGTGGTGATGAACGCTGACGCCTCTTCCGGGGTTGACGTCCGGATGCAGGCCGGCTTCCGGTCCGAACTGATCCGTCCGGCGGCGACGGGCCTGCTGGTGGGTGGAACCATCGCCCTCCTGCTCGGGGTGCCGCTGATTGTCCTCGGCGCCGTCGGGCTCGGACGCCATGCCGGTCCGCCGTCGTCACAGCCTCCAGCCGGAGGCCCCTACCAGGGCGGCCCGTACGCCGGCGGCCCCTACCAGGGCCGCCCGTACCAAGGCGGCCCGTACCAGGGCGGCCCGGTGGCAGCAGGCCCCGGGGCGCCCGGACCTGGAGTACCCGGCGCCAGCGTCCCGGGCGCCAGTGTCCCGGCCGCCGGAATGCCAGGCGGCGGAATGCCTGGACCCGCGGCACCTGCGGGACCGCCCGGGCCGGCACCGGGGCAGGCGGTGGCTCCGGCGCCTGCCCCGGTGCCGCCTCCTCCGCAGGGCGGCCTGCCCGACGGCTACGCGCCCTACCCCGCACGGCTGTACGGGGAACTCGACCCCCGCCTCTCCCGCTGGATGTGGCTGGTGAAGTGGTTCCTGGCCATCCCGCATTTCATCATCCTCTTCTTCCTCTGGTTCGCGTTCGTCGTCACCACCATCGTGGCCGGGTTCGCCATCCTGTTCACCGGCCGCTATCCGCGCCCGCTGTTCGACTTCAATGTCGGAGTCCTGCGCTGGAACTGGCGGGTTGCGTTCTATGCCTATGCCGCGGTCGGCACCGACCTCTACCCGCCCTTCACCTTGGCGCGCACCGACTATCCGGCCGACTTCGAGGTGGACTACCCGCAACGGCTCTCCCGGGGCCTGGTCCTTGTCAAGTGGTGGCTGCTCGCCCTCCCGCACCTGCTTGTGGTGGCCGCGTTCGCCGGAACCAGCTGGCGGTGGGAGGCGCAGGAGAACTTCTTCGGGACAACGTACGAGCGGAGCTCGGGCCTGTCCCTGCTGGGTTTGCTGGTGCTGATCGCGGCGGTGGCACTGCTGTTCACCGGCCGGTACCTGCGGCCGTTGTTCGACCTCATCCTTGGCATCGACCGCTGGATCTACCGGGTCCTGGCCTACACGGCCCTGATGCGCGATGAGTACCCGCCGTTCCGGCTGGACCTGGGCGCCGCGGATCCTGCCATGACCTTCGGCCCTAGCCCCGGCGCCGCCGGCCCGGCATGATTGCGATGACCGGACCGGACAAACGAGGGAGCTGACATGAGCGTTGCCGGAGCACCAATTGCCCGGATCCTGGTGGGCGTGGATGGATCGGAGCCGTCAATTGAGGCGCTTCGGCAGGCCCAGCGCTTTGCCACGTCACTGGGCGCCAAGGTGGAGGCGATGGGCTGCTGGGAGTACCCGCAGATGTACGCCGGGTACGTCATGATGGGCATCGAGCACTTCGAAGAGGGAGCCAGGGCAACCGTCGATGAGGCGGTGAAGGCGGCTTTCGACGATGAAACGCCGTCGAACGTTACGGTCACCCTGGTCCGGGGGCATCCCCGCGAGACCCTCATCGAGGCCAGCCGCGCCGCCGACATGATGGTGGTGGGACGCCGCGGGCACGGCGGCTTCGGCGGCCTGCTGCTCGGCTCGGTCAGCTCGGCCCTCGTGGCCCACGCCCATTGCCCGGTGCTGGTGGTCCACACTCCGGAAAACCCGCCCAAGGCTTCCTGAGGACGCCGTGGGCACCGCCGGGGCAGCGGGTCCGGGCCCGTGATGGCAGCGTCGGGCAAGGATGCGCGACGACGGGCCGTCGCCGTTGTGGTGGTGTTCGCCCTGGTGCTGCTCGCGGCTGTCCTCGCCGTCCTGTTGCGTACGGGCACTTCCGGACCGCCGCCGTCGGCCTCGCCGTCCGCCTCCGTCCTGCTGTCGCCCTCCGCTTCACTGTCCGCCTCCGCTTCCCCGGCGGCGTCGCCAACGGAGTCGCCGGGCTCCGGCGCCTCCGTCCCGGCGCCGGAAACCGGGACGCCGGAAGCCGGCCAAACTCCCGTGGAGCCGCCGGCGGTGCCTCCGGAGCCGCCGTCCACGCAGGAACCGCCTGCCCTGCCCTTCCCCGCGTCCTTGCTCGGCCAGGACCTCACGGTAGTCCCGGGGGCAGGCCGTGTGGTTGCGCTGACGTTCGACGCCGGCGCCAACCCGGCCGGGCTGCCCACGATCCTTTCTGCCCTGTCTGCCAAGGGCGCCACGGGCACGTTCTTCCTGACGGGCAACTGGGCCGCCAACAATCCCCAGGCGGCGCAGATCGCGGCGGCCGGCCACCGGGTGGGCAACCACTCGATGACCCATCCCGGCTTTACCGGCCTCAGTGACTTCGACATCGCCTCGCAGGTGCGCGGCGCGGAGCAGGCCATCCTCGCCGCCGGCGCCGACCCGCGGCCATTCTTCCGGTTCCCCTACGGCGAGCGGGACAGCCGGACCATCGCCGCCGTCAACGGCCTGGGCTATATCGCGGTCCGGTGGACGGTGGACACGCTGGGCTGGAAGGGCACCAGCGGCGGAGCCAGCGTCCAGTCCGTGGCGGACAGGGCCCTGGCGGGGCTGCAGCCCGGCGAAATCGTGCTGATGCACATCGGCTCCAATCCCGATGACGGCACCACGCTGGACGCAGACGCTCTGCCGCAGGTCATCGACCGGATCCGGGCGGCCGGATACGGCTTCACCACCCTCGACGCCCTGCTGGGACCCTCGTAGCCCCATGGCGAAAACCATGCCACCCACCGGTCCAGGGCAGGACGGCGCTTCGGGGCCCGCCCACCACGGGCTGCCTTTCCACGAAGTTGTCCTGCTGCTCGAAACCGACGCTGTCCGCGGCCTGGACCATGAGGAGGTCAGCCGGCGGCGGGCCCAGTTCGGCGACAACGTGCTTCCGAAATCCCGAAGCGGCGGCATCCTGCGCAAGCTGGCGCGGCAGTTCAACAATCCCCTGGTCTATGTGCTGCTCGCCGCCGCTGCCGTGACCGCATCCCTCGGCGAACTCCTGGACTGCGCCGTCATCCTGGCGGTGGTCCTGGTCAACACCCTGGTGGGGTTCATCCAGGAGGTACGGGCAGAATCGGCGCTGGACGCCCTGCACTCGCTCGTCCGTACCCGGGCCGTGGTGATGCGGGGCGGCAGCAGGATCTCCGTGCCCTCCGAAAACCTGGTCCCCGGCGACCTGGTGCTGCTGGAGGCAGGGGACAAAGTACCGGCCGACCTGCGCCTGGTCCGGCTGTCGGCGTTGCGGGTGGATGAATCGGCCCTGACCGGCGAATCGGAGCCGGTGTCCAAGGATGAGGTGGTGCTGCCCCGGGCCACGCCGGTGGCCGACCGGCGGAACATGCTGTACAGCGGCACGCTGGTGACAGCAGGCACCGGCGCAGGGATCGTCGTGGCCATCGGCGGGGAAACGGAGCTCGGCGAGATCCACCGGCTGATGGGCAGCGTCCAGCCTGTGGCCACGCCGCTGACGCAGAAGCTGGCCCGCTTCAGCGGGACACTGACGGTGGCCATCCTGGCCCTGGCCGCCGTGGCCTTCCTCGCCGGGGTGGCACACGGCGAGCAGCCCGCGCAAATGTTTACGGCCGCCGTCGCACTGGCTGTGGGCGCCATCCCCGAGGGCCTGCCGGCGGCGGTGACGGTGACCCTGGCCATCGGCGTCCGGCGGATGGCCCGGCGGCGGGCCGTGGTCCGCCGCCTGCCGGTAGTGGAAACGCTCGGAAGCACCACGGTGATCTGCTCGGACAAGACCGGCACCTTCACCGAAAACCAAATGACGGTCCGGGCGATCTGGACCCCCTCAGGCAGCTACCGGGTCACCGGCTCCGGGTACGGGCCGGAGGGGCACATCCATCCCGACACCTCGCCGGAAGAGGCGGTGCGGCCGACGGCAACCGCAGGGGACCGGGCACTGTACTGGTCCCTTGTGGCGGGCGCGGCCTGCAACGACGCCGGTGTCTTCCGGAACGGAACCACCTGGCAGGCCCGCGGCGACCCCACCGAGGCCGCCATGCTGGTGGCTGCCGGAAAAGGCGGGGTGGACGTCGCCGCGTTCCTGGCAGCGCGTCCCCGGCACGCAGCCATGCCGTTCGCCTCCGAGCACCAGTTCATGGCCACCCTGCATCCCCCCGGCCCCCGAGACGACCACAGCGTTGTCCTCGTTAAGGGGTCCGCGGAACGGGTCCTGGATCTCTGCGCCTTCCAGATGGACGGAACAGGCCAGCCATCCCCGGTCCACCGGCACGCCGCACTCACCGCCGCACACGCGCTCGCCGGCACCGGGCTGCGCGTCCTCGCCACGGCCATCCTGTATCTGCCCGTGCCCGGCCCCCCGCTGGCCGCAACAGCACTGCGCGGCCGGATGACCCTGACGGGCCTGCAGGCCATGCTCGATCCACCGCGGGAAGCGGCGGCGGCGGCCGTGCACGCGTGCCGGCGCGCCGGAGTTGCCGTCAAGATGATCACCGGCGACCACGTCAGGACCGCCATGACCATCGCCGCGGCAGTGGGGCTGGCCTCCGACCACGACAAGGGCACTGCCCTGACCGGCGCGGAGCTGGACGCCATTCCGGCCGACCGCCTGCCGGAGGCAGTGGAGCGGGCCACGGTGTTCGCGCGCGTTTCGCCGGAGCAGAAGCTCCGGCTCATCGGGGCGCTCCAGTCGCGCGGCCACGTGGCGGCCATGACGGGCGACGGCGTCAACGACGCCCCGGCGCTGCGGCAGGCGGACGTGGGCATTTCCATGGGACGCTCGGGAACCGAGGTGGCCAAGGAAGCCGCGGACATCGTCCTGACCGATGACGACTTCGCCACGATCGAGGCGGCGGTCGAAGAAGGCCGGAACGTTTTCGACAACCTGACCAAGTTCATCGTCTGGA
The DNA here is from genome assembly GCF_054890965.1 of Arthrobacter sp. C152. Classification (NCBI taxonomy): domain Bacteria; kingdom Bacillati; phylum Actinomycetota; class Actinomycetes; order Micrococcales; family Micrococcaceae; genus Arthrobacter; species Arthrobacter sp. C152. The sequence continues at coordinate 44,452 of NZ_JBTZSU010000008.1, read as the reverse complement.
CGTTGCCGACCAACATGGCGGAGGGCCTGGTGATCCTGGTGGCCATCCTGGTGGGCGCGGCGCTGCCCATCCTGCCCACCCAGATCCTCTGGATCAACATGACCACCGCCGTGGCCTTGGGGTTGATGCTCGCTTTCGAGCCGAAGGAGCCGGGACTGATGTCCCGTCCACCCAGGCCACCGGAGCGGCCGCTCCTGACATGGTCCCTGACCTTCCGGACCGTCCTGGTCTCGGCCCTCTTGGTCGCCGGGGCCTGGTGGCTGTTCGAACACGAACTCAGCGCCGGCGCCTCCGTTGCCGAAGCCCGCACCGCGGCGCTGAACCTCTTCGTGGCCGTCGAGGTGTTCTACCTCTTCAGCTGCCGATCGCTGACCCGGCCGGCCTGGCGGATCGCTCCGTTCGGGAACCGGTGGGTGCTGGTCGGCGTCGTGGTCCAGGCCGCCGGGCAGCTGCTCCTCACCTACACACCGGTGATGAACGGGCTCTTCCACACCGCCCCGATCGACGCCGGAACCTGGCTGCGCATCCTGGCGCTCGCCGTGCTCGCGTCACTGGTTGTCGCCGTGGAGAAGCGCTTCCGCCGCCGCGGCTTCTAGCGGCTGCGGCCTGCCGCCCGCGGCTCCGGGGGCAGCTCCCGGAGGAGGCGGACCAGGACCAGCCCGCTGACCGTTGCCATCGCTACCGCCATCAGGACAGCCGCGCCCACGCCGATGATGGCCGTCAGCCACGCCGCCTGGCCCGGCTCCCACAAGGGGGTGGCAACGGCCATGAAGGCGGCCAGTCCGGCCGCCCAGGCGGCTGCGGTTCCGGCGATCCAGCGCCATGCCCTCGGCACATGGTGCCGGAGTTCAATCCACTGCCCGGACCCTATCGAGCCCAGCAGCAGCACCGCTCCCACCGATCCGGCCGCGCCCACGGCCGGTGCCGGCCACTCCTGCCAGGCAGGAAAGGCCGAGGGCAACAGGCCAACAGACCAGGCGAAGCCGGCCGCAACGGCGGTGAGCAGCACCCAGCGGCCTGGGGCGACGGCGGGCAGCCGGGTTTGCAGGAGGCGCACCTGGAACCAGCCCAGGACGGCGCCTTCGGCCAGGCCCGCCGCAATGAGGAGCGCGGATCCGCCACCGGGCCACGCGGTGGCCCCGATGTACTCGGCAAGGACCGGGGCGAGGAAGCCCAGGCTCTCGCCGAGGCTCACCCAGCCGACCCAGCGTACGAGGAAGGCATGCCGGGCCAGCGGTCCTGCGCCGGCCGTACCCCCGATCTCCACGGGCCACCTCCTGGTTCTCCTCCCCCACAGTGGCGCGGCCGCCCCTGCCGTGCCAGTGCCAAAAGCCCCCGGCAGCCCCGCCCACCCGGTCGCCGAATGAGGACTAATGACTCTCCCGGAGCAACCCGCTGTTTCCGATACTGGAAATGCAGCGGATGGATGGCATCCGTCTTACAGTGACCGGAGGTCAGGGAAGTGTACGGCTGGAATGACGGCATGGGCGTGTGGGGTTATGTCCTGATGAGCATCAGCATGCTGGTGGTGTGGGGAGCCATCATCACCGGCATTGTCCTGCTGGCCCGTTCGCTGCGGGCACCGTATCCGCACAGCACCCAATACCCGCTGATGCGGACGGCGGAGGACGTGCTCGGCGAGCGGTTCGCCCGCGGGGAAATCGACGTCGCGGAATATCAAAACAGGCTGGCCGTGCTGCGCGGCCATCCGGGTACCTAGCAGCCACGGATCCGGACATTTGGGGGCAGTTGTGCCACTCTCGGAATTTGAGCAGCGGGAGCTCGACAGCATCGGCCAGGGGCTCGAAAAGGACGACCCCCGGCTCGCCGCCCTGCTCAACAGGAATAGCCTCCCGTCTCCCCTGCGGACCCGGCTCCGCCGCGGACTCGTCTTCTTCATGGCTGGGCTGTGCGTCCTGGCACTGGGCCTGGTGTTCCGGGCGCCCCTCGTCGGCGTCACGGGATTCGCCGTCATGAGCGTGGCCTGCTACTGGACAACACAGGATGTGCGCTGGACGTTCGGGCGCGCCAGGCGGCAGGTTCCCCAGATGGAAGGCAACAACGAATGAGCGTTTCACCGGCCGCAGGGAACGGGGCATCCGCCGAGGCACAGGCGCTGAAGGCGGTGGAAACCCATCACGCCAACATGCTCCGGCAACTGAACGGGCTGGCAGGGCTGCTGGCCGAGGAAGTCGAGGCGGGGGATGCCGCCGCCGAGCAGGCCGCCCAGGCCTCATTGCTGGACTGGTGTGACCGGGAACTGGTCCCGCATGCCCTGGCGGAGGAAGGCCCGCTGTACAGCGGGCCGCGTGGCAAGCCGGAGGCGAAGCTCCTGGTGGAGGGCATGCTCGCCGAGCACAAGGTGATCGTCGACCTGGTCGAGGAGCTCCGGACCTCCAGCGGCGTGTCCGCCGCTGTGGCGGCCGGCGCCATTCAACGCATCTTTGCCCTGCACCTGGACAAGGAGAACCGGCTCCTGATGCCATTCGTCGTCGAATCCCCCGATTTGTCGCTTGCCGACGCAGTGGCAGGACTCCACGAGCTGGTGGGAAGGGACGAGCCGCTGGGAAGGGACGACGGCGGACACCACCACCACGCGGAAGGGCACCACACGCGGCGTTAGCTGCGCCCTTCCTGCGGCTGCGCTGCTTCCGGCCGGGGCTGGACTTCTTCCGGATGCCCGGCTTCCGGGGCGTGGACCACCAGGACGGGACAGTGTGCGTGGCCCACGCACGCCGAACTCACCGATCCGGGGACAAAGCCCCCGTGTCCCCGGCGGCCCACCACCAGCAGCAACGCGTTCCTGCTGCCGTCAATCAGCAGCGGGCCCGGTCTGCCGCGCACCAGCCTGGGATGCAGGAAGGGTGGCTGCTCGTCGAAAGCGTCCTTCAGGGCCTGCTGCAGCACCTGTTCGGCGGCGTATTTGAACCCTTCGATGCCTACGGCCAGGTAGACGCCGTAGCCGGCCGGGACGTCCCAGCATGCCCAGGCTTCCACCCTCGCTGCGAGGGGCTCCGCCATCGCACAGGCAACCCGGAGCGCGGCGACCGAAGCCTCGGATCCATCCACCCCCACAATGATCCTTGGCTGCGTTTCCGGGGTTGCCATGGCCATGTCCGTTCTCTCCTGGTCCGGTGGGTGCTGGTCCGGTGGGTCTTAGCGTGGCCCGCAAACGGCCGGCCGGGTAGGGCCAAAAGTCATCAGGGCCTGCCGCCGGGCCATGCGACGCGGCCGCTGTGGACTTTGGTCCCTTCCCGCGCGGTCCCGCTCAGGGAACAATTGGATCAGTCCCTCCAGGGGACTGCCCCTTAAGGGATGCGGGGCTTGGTCGGACGTTGGGAGCGTTAGGTGCAGAACCAGGAAGCGGGAGCCAACGGCGCAGCAGCTGCGCCAGGGCCCATGCGCGTGTTCATCCTCGACGACCATGAACTGGTGCGCCAGGGGCTGAGGGACCTGCTGGAGGGTGAAGGGTTCCTGGTGGTCGGTGAGAGCGGGTCCGCCGCAGAAGCCACCCGGCGCATCCCCGCGCTGCAGCCTGACATCGCCATCCTTGACGGGCGGCTCCCGGACGGCACGGGCATAGAGGTCTGCCGTGACGTGCGTTCCCTCGACCCCCGCCTGCGCTGCCTCATCCTGACCAGCTACGACGACGAACAAGCCCTTCGCGGCGCGGTTCTGGCCGGCGCCTCCGGCTACATCCTGAAGCAGATCAGGAGCGATGACCTCCTCACCGGCATCCGCAGGGCGGCGGCCGGTGAATCGCTGTTCGAGCCGGGCGTGGAAAAGCGGATCATAGAGGGCCTCTCCAGGGCCCCCGTCGATCCGCGCCTGGAAGCCCTGAGCGCCCAGGAAAAGAAGGTCCTGGCCTTGATCGGACAGGGGCTGACCAACCGGCAGATCGGTGACGACCTGTTCCTGGCGGAAAAGACCGTCAAGAATTACGTCTCCTCCATCCTGGCGAAGCTCGGGTTTGAGCGCCGCACGCAGGCTGCCGTGTACGTCACCCGCAGTGCCGGCGACGCGTCCTCCTGAGGTTCAGCGGGAGGTTCATCCGGGCCAGTTCAGCGCGGGCGGGTTCAGGCGAGCCGCGCGGACCACTTCACTGCTGTCCCTTCTCCGGGTGAACTTTCGATGACGCAGCTGCCGCCCAGCAGCGTGGCCCGGTAGCGCATGTTCGCCAGGCCGCTGACCTCGGCAGGCTCCGCGAAGCCGTGCCCGTTGTCGCTGACGAGCAGCTCCACCCCGTCACGCCCCACGGTGACGGCAACCTGGATCTCGTCCGCGCCGGAATGGCGCAGAGCGTTGCTCAACGCCTCCGACACGACAGAGAGCACATGGACGGCCACCTCTTCGGGGACCGAGTCCACCGGCCCGTCCAGGGCAACCTTCGGCGTGACCGCATAGCTGCGCGAGTTTTCCCGGACCACCCGCAGGATCCGGCCGGTCAACGGTTCCCGCTCCTCTTCCCCGGTCCGGAGCGAGTAAATGGTGTCCCGCAGCTTGCGGATGGTGTCGTCCAGTTCCCTGGTGACCGCGGCGATGCGCTCGTGGGCCACGGGGTCCGGCGTGTAGCGGCGCAGGGTCTGGATGCTCAGGCCGGCCGCAAACAGCCGCTGGATGACCAGGTCATGCAGGTCCCGGGCGATCCGCTCGCGGTCGGTGGAAAGGAGATTCTGTTCGCGCAGCGCATTGACGCGGGCCAGGTCCAGTGCCAGCCCTATCCGGCTCCCGAACATGGACCCGGACTCCACATCGGACTGGTTGAACACCGGGGACCCCTGCGCCCGGGCCACCAACAGCACACCGTTCCCGCTGTTGCCGTGCCCCAGCGGAAATACCAGGACCGAACCGAGCTTCTTGGCCACCTCGCCGTCGAACACCTGCGCCGGATCGCGGACCACCAACGCTTCGCCGGCGTCGATCACAGCGGACACGGTGGCGGCGACCGTGACCTCCTGCCCTGCCTGCAGGCCCTGCACCCCAAGGGACGACTGGCACCGGAGCACTCCCCCGCCGGCGGGGACGGCGATCACGGCAAGGGCGGAATCCGCGACTTTCAGCGCCGTTTCGGCGACGAGGTCCAGGTTGTCGGCGTCACCGGGGTGGGAGGCCATAATGAGCCGGCTGCTCAGTTCCATGCCGGCCTCGAGCCATTTTTGCCGCCGGCCGATGTCTTCGAAGAGCCGGGCGTTCTGGATCGCGACGCCCGCCGCGGCTGCCAAGGCTACCGCCAGGTCCTCGTCCTCCGGGGTGAAGTCCTTGCCGCCGAACTTCTCGGTCAGGTACAGGTTCCCGAACACCTCATCGCGGACACGCACCGGGACGCCCAGGAACGTCTTCATGGACGGATGGTTGCGGGGAAAGCCCGAGGCAATGGGATGGTGGCCAAGGTCATGGAGCCGCAATGGCTTCGGTTCCCGGATCAACAGGCCCAGGACGCCGTGTCCGGTGGGCAGGTCACCGATGGAGCGGATGCCCTCCTCATCAATTCCCACCGTAATGAAGTGGCTCAGCCTCCGGTCCTCGCCGATGACGCCCAGGGCACCGTACTTTGCGCCCAGCAGCGCGCAGGCAGAGCGGACGAGGCGGTCCAGGACGGCTTCCAGGCTGAGGTCTTCGGCGAGGGCCACGACGGCGGCCAGCAAGCCATTGAACCGGTCCTGGGTATCGAGCAGCTCGTCTCCCCGCGCGGCCAGGTCGCGCAGCAGGTCCTCGACCCGGTCCCGCATGGAAGAACTCCATTGCCGCTCAGTGCCCACGCTCCACCTCCTGAGGCAAGCACCTGCGTCGTTGCAGGCCCTTGGCGCGATCCAAACGCCCGGAACGGAGCACGGCCCCGCCGCTGATCCGCCTTGCCCGGGCACGAACGCATGTCCTGGGACCATTCTAAAAGACCCGGGCATTGACAAACATACCTGCGAACATCACGAATTCAAGACGGTGGACAGGGGCGGATATCCGGCGGGACCTTCTTCCCTAGCCGCACCCGGTCCCCGGCCCTAGGCTACGGCCATGGACACAGCAGCAACACATCCGGCCATCCAGCACCTTGGCGTCCACGATTGTTGGAGGTACCTTCGCTCCGCTTCGGTCTGCAGGGTCGCGTTCGCGGACGGTGACACGGTGGAGAACTACCCCGTCAACTACGTCCCCACGAACGGCACTTTGCTGATCCGGACGGGTGATGGCACCAAGCTGGCTTCCCTTGCCAGGCGCACATCAGTGGCGGTCGAGGCGGATGGGATGAACCAGTACGGCACCATTGCCTGGAGCGTCATCCTCAAGGGCCATGCTGCTGTCGTATCGGACGCGGAGGAGGTCCAGGACGCCATGGATGCCGGGCTCTCGCCGTGGCAACCCGGCCAAAAGAACGTCCTGCTCCGGATCACGCCGGAGGAGATCAGCGGCCGCCGGTTCGTTATCGCGGCACCAACCCACTGGTGGCCGCCCCGGGAGCCAACAGCGGACTAAGCAGTCCGGGCCAAACAGCCCGCCGGAAACCCATCCACCCCCACCTGACCCGCAAGGATGTCCATAATGGCACCAAGCCAGCCCATCGCCGTCGGCATCACCGACTCCCCCGCGTCAAACGCTGCCCTGTTCTGGGCAGCGGCCCGCGCCAGCCGGCTCAAAGTGCCACTGGCGGTGCTCCATGTGCTGGACGACCGCTGGATCGCGGCCGAGGCCCTGCCCTATATCGAGGTGCTCCGGGAAAGGGGCCTTGACCTGCTGAAGGAGGTCGGCGACAAGGTGCGCGCCGCCGAGCCGGGCCTGCAGGTCACGCTGGAACTGCTCGAAGGAGGCGTGGGAGCCGCACTCGGCGACTACTCCAAAGGAACCTCGATGCTCGTCCTGGGTACCAGCGGCCAATCCCGCGGGGCGTTGACGGACCGGGCGCTCCAGGCGGCTGCCACCGCCGAATGCCCGGTGGCGGTCATCGGCATCGGCCAGGAAGACGGCCGCGGCGTTTTCGTGGGCGTGGACGGATCGCGCGAGTCAACGCAGGCGGTTGCTTTTGCGGCGGCGGAGGCAGACCTCCTCGGTGAAGAACTCACGGTCCTCTACGCCTTCACAGGCCCCAACCGCTGGATCGCGGCGGGACTGCCTTCCTCCAGTTTCGCCGGCCATGTGGTTGAGGAGGAGCAGCTCGTGCTGTCCGAGACGCTGGCGGGCCTGCGGCAGGAGTATCCCGACCTTGTGGTCCACTCTGTCCTGGAGACGGTCCTGGAGCCTGCGGACGCCCTGGTCCAGGCTGCCGCCGGGGCACGGCTGCTGGTCCTCGGCAGCCTGGGGCGGGGCAGCTTCGGACGGCTCCTGCTCGGCTCGACGGCGCACGCCGTGCTGACCCAGCCCCCGTGCCCCACGATTATCACCCGCATGCACAAGAGCCAGCACGGGGAGTAACCGCGGAAGCCCCTCCCGGCCGCGCCGACGGCCTCCACCAGGCATTCGAAGGACTCTCCGCCGCTGACGTGCTGGCGAGGACCCGCAGCGGGCAGGTCAACACAGTTCCGGAGGCTACGAGCCGAAGCATATGGGACATCGTCCGGGCCAACGTCCTCACCCTGTTCAACGGCATCGTCGGCGGGAGCTTCCTGCTGCTCCTGGTGCTTGGGCAGTGGCGGGACGCCCTCTTTGGCCTGTCCGCCGTCAGCAACGCGCTGATCGGCATCATCCAGGAGTACCGCGCGAAGCGTTCCCTCGACCGGCTGGCCATCCTGCACGCCGCGACGAGCCGGGTGGTCCGCGACGGGGAACGGACGGAAATCCCGTCGGGAGGACTCGTGCCGGACGACCTGGTGGTGCTCAGCGCCGGGGACCAGGTGACCGCGGACCTTCAACTCCTTGACGGCGCCGCCCTGGAAGTGGACGAATCCCTGCTGACCGGAGAGTCCGAGCCGGTACCCAAACTGCCGGGAGCCGCGCTCCTGTCAGGCTCACTGGTCCTGGCAGGCAATGCCTACGCGCGGGTGCTGCGCGTCGGGCCGGACACCTTTGCTTTCGGGCTGGCGGCCGAAGCCAGGCGCTTTTCCCTGGTCACGTCGGAGATCCGCCGGGGACTGGACAAGGTCTTTGGAGTCATTTCGTGGTTGCTGCTGCCCACCGCCCTGCTGCTGGCGAACGCCCAGGTCCAGGAACAGGGCGGCTGGACGGACGCCGTCACCTCGGGCCGATGGGTACCCGCAGCGGTAGGCACCATCGCCGGCATCATGGCCATGATCCCCCTGGGCCTGGTGCTGCTGACCAGCGTGGCGTTCGCTGTGGGGGGCCTGCGGCTCGCCGGCCAGAAAGTCCTGATCCAGGAACTGGCCGCCGTGGAGGTGCTGGCCAGGGTGGACGTCCTGTGCCTGGACAAGACAGGCACGCTGTCCTCCGGCACCGTCGTGTTCGACGCCGTCCATCATGTGGGGACCGCGCCGTCGGACGGGTGGCGGGCGGCCGTGGAATGGTTCGGCGCCGCCGCTGAAGGCAGCACGGCCGCCGCCATCGGTGCGGCTTTTCCGACCGAAAGCCCGCCCCCGGAGGTGTCATCCGTTCCCTTTTCCTCCGCCCGGAAGTGGAGTTCGGTGACGTTCGATGCGCAGTGCCCGGCGGCCGGGACCTGGATCCTCGGGGCCCCGGGACCGGTCCTTCGCGCGTCGGCCGGCCCTTCGGGGGTACGCGAGCAGGCAGCGGGCCTTGCCTCGTCCGGGCTGCGCACGCTGGCGCTGGCACACCGTCCGGCGCCGCTTCCGCCGGACGCCGCCGAGACGGGCCTTCCGCCGGACCTTATGCCGGTGGTCCTGCTGACCTTCCGGGAAAACATCCGCGCGGACGCGGGCCGGACCCTGGAGTACTTCCGCCGCCAGGGGGTTGCCGTGAAAATCATCTCCGGGGACGATCCGCGCACGGTGTCGGCCCTGGCCCGCGGCCTGGACTTTGGCCCAGGGGGCGCCTACGACGCCCGGAACCTGCCCGTCGAACCGCTCCTCCAGGACGGGATTGTGGACTCGCATGACCTCTTTGGCGGGGTCACGCCGTCGCAAAAGCGGGACCTCATCCGTGCACTGAAACGGCGGGGCCACACCGTGGCCATGACCGGCGACGGCGTCAACGACGTCCTGGCGCTCAAGGAAGCCGACCTGGGCATCGCCATGGACTCGGCCGCTCCGGCCACCAAGGCCGTGGCCCGCCTTGTCCTCCTGGACGGGCGCTTCGACCGGCTGCCGGCAGTGGTCGATGAAGGCCGCCGCGCCATCAGCAATATCGAGCGCGTATCCCTGGTCTTCCTCAGCAAGACCGTCTACGCCACGGTCATCTCCATCATGGCCGGTGTCCTGATGCTGGCCTTCCCGTTCCTGCCCCGGCAGCTGTCGGCCCTGGACGGACTGACCATCGGCTTGCCGGCCTTCTTCCTCGCGCTGCAGCCGTCAGCGCCGCGCTACGAACCCGGTTTCCTGCGGCGGTCGCTGGCCTTCGCGGTTCCGGCCGGCATCTGTGCCGCCGTGTGCGTGCTGGCCGTCAGCGCCTACGCCCAGCTGTCGGGTGGGCGGGGTCCGGAAGAGGCGCAGTCCGCCTCGGCGGTGACCCTCGGCCTCGTGGCGGCATGGATCCTGGTGATGGCATCGCGTCCCCTCACGTTGCCCAAGCTGCTGATCCTGGCCGGGATGTACGCGGGGCTGGCCCTGCTCTTCACCGTTCCGGTGGCGCAGGACTTCTTCCGCCTCGACCTGCCGCCCGCGGAACTCCTTGCCGTCGCGGTCGCAGCTGCCCTTGCCGGGTGTTTGGCCATTGAGACTGCCGGGTACGCCGCCCGGCGCGGCCGCCGTGCCGCCGGCGACAGGCTGGGACTTTTGCCTCTGGAACCTGCTGCCCCGGAAGGGGATGGTGGAACTGCCGGGCAACCCGATCGCCCGGCGTCCAGTTGAGCAGGAGGCAAGAATGACAGACCTGATGAAATGGTTCGACACCCGCCGCTCCCCCATGGATCTGATCGAAAGACTCTTCGAGGGCGAGACTGGGTCTTCAGCCATTCGGGTTGAAGAGATGGTGGAGGGCAACACGCTGGTGGTGCGGGCCGAACTGCCCGGCATAGATCCCGAGAAGGACGTCGACGTAACAGTCGCCGACGGCGTGTTGTCGATCAAGGCCGAACGGCAGGAAAAGAAGGAACAGAAGGACAAGAACAGCTACCGGTCCGAATTCCGGTATGGCTCCTTCATGCGCCGGATCCAGCTGCCCACTGGCGTTCAGCAGGACGACGTTTCGGCATCCTACAAGGACGGCGTCCTGGAGGTCCGGGCCCCGATGCCGGACCAGGGGCAGGTAGCTGCCTCATCGAAGATCCCCATCACGAGGGGCTGACACACAGAAGCAGCCGACGGCGGTGCCTGGCCTGCGTGCGGGCCAGGCACTTTAATGTGCTTCCTTATGCGCCTCTGCGGCGGCAATGATGGGGAGCGTCTTCAGGAACGTGTCAGGGTTCAGCGACACCGAATCGATGCCCTGGCCCACGAGGAACTCCGCGAGGTCGGGGTGGTTGCTGGGACCTTGCCCGCAGATGCCGATCTTGATACCGGCGGCGTGTGCCTTGGTGATGGCCTGGGCGATCATGGCCGTGACGGCGGGGTCGCGTTCGTCGAACAGGCCCGCGAGTTCCTCCGAGTCGCGGTCCACCCCCAGCATCAGCTGGGTCAGGTCGTTGGAGCCGATGGAGAACCCGTCGAAGCGCCGGGCGAAGTCCTCCGCCAGCACCACGTTGGAGGGGATTTCGCACATCATGTACAGCTGGAGCCCTTCCCCGCCCCGGACCAGTCCCTGCTCCTCCATGGCCTGGATGACCATGTCTGCTTCCTTGACTGTCCGGCAGAACGGGACCATGACGATGACGTTGGAAAAGCCGATCTGCTCCCGGACGCGTTTGAGGGCCCTGCACTCCAGTGCGAACCCTTCCCGGTAGTGGCCGCTGTAATAGCGTGAGGCGCCCCGGAAGCCGAGCATGGGGTTTTCCTCCGCACGCTCGAAGTAGCTGCCGCCCACCAGGTGGCCGTACTCGTTGCTCTTGAAGTCGCTGAGCCGGACAATCACCGGCTTGGGGTGGAAGGGGGCGGCGATCTTCGCGATGCCGGTGGCCAGGACGTCGACAAAGTACTCCTGCGGGTCCTCGTAGCCGCTGGTGAGGTCCCTGATCAGCGCGGCCTCTTCGGGATCGGTGACCCGTTCAGGGTGGACCAGCGCCATGGGGTGGATCCGGATCAGGTTGTTGATGATGAACTCCATCCGGGCCAATCCCACCCCGGCGGCCGGCAGCCGCCACCATTTGAAGGCGGCGGCGGGGCTGGCAATGTTGATCATTACCGCCGTGCGGGTGGCGGGGAGGGTGTGCATGTCCACCTCGTCCACCGAATAGTCCAGCAGCCCCTCGTAGACACGGCCCTCCTCGCCCTCGGCGCAGGACAAGGTGACCGGGCCGCCGTCGTGCAGGACGTCCGTGGCGTCGCGCGTCCCGACGACGGCCGGCACCCCGAGTTCCCGGCTGACGATCGCCGCGTGGCTTGTGGGGCCGCCGTGGTCGGTGACAATGCCCGCCGCGCGCTTCATCACCGGGACCCAGTCCGGGTCCGTCATCCGGGTGACCAGCACGGAACCGTCGACGAACGACTCGATGTCTTTTGCGTCCCTGATGACGCAGGCCGGGCCGCTGGCGATGGAATCGCCGATGGCGGCGCCGGTGACCAGCACCCGTCCCGGTTCGGCAAGCCGGTAGGTACGGAAGGTGGATTTGTCCCGCCGGGCCTGGACTGTCTCCGGCCTGGCCTGGACCATGAACAACTCGCCGGTCAGTCCGTCCTTTGCCCATTCCATGTCCATGGGCCGGCCGTAATGGGCCTCGACCGCCGCCGCCCAGCGCGCCAGGAGGATGATCTCCTGGTCCGCGAGCACCAGCGAGCGCCGTTCCCGTTCGCTGGTCTCAACAGTGCGGGTCCGCGCGTCGCCGCCCTGGCTGTAGACCATCTTGCGTTCCTTGGCGCCGAGCTGGCGTTCGATGATGGGGCTGAAGCGCCGGTCCGCGAGCAGGGGTTTGAACACCTGGTATTTGTCCGGGTTGATGGTTCCCTGGACCACGGTTTCCCCGAGCCCCCAGGCGGCGCTGATGACCACCGCCTGGGGGAAGCCGGACTCGGTGTCGATCGAGAACATGACGCCTGAGGCGCCCAGGTCCGAGCGCACCATGCGCTGCACGCCGACGGACAGGGCAACGTCCAGGTGGTCGAACCCCTTCATCTCCCGGTAGCTGATGGCGCGGTCGGTGAAGAGTGAGGCATAGCAGCGCCGGCAGGCGTCCAGGACGGCGCGCTCCCCTGCCACGTTCAGGAAGGTTTCCTGCTGGCCGGCGAAGCTGGCGTCCGGCAGGTCCTCGGCCGTGGCGCTGCTGCGGACGGCAACGGCCGCCTGGTCCTGGCCTGCGCGGCGGCACAGCGCCCGGTAATGCTCGCGGATCCCGTTGGCGGTGCCTTCGGGGAAACTGGCCTGCAGGAACAGTTCACGGATCGCCGCCCCTGCCTGCCGCAGCGTTGAATGGCCTGCCCGGTATTCCTCGATGCGGGTCCTGATATCCGGTTCCAGGTTGTTCGCGTCAAGGAACGCACGGTAGGCGCTTGCGGTAGTGGCAAACCCCTCCGGAACCCGCACTCCGGCGGACTGCAGGGCGCGGCTCAGTTCGCCCAGCGATGCATTCTTCCCGCCCACGGAGGCAATGTCGGCGATCCCGGTCTCTTCAATCCACGTGACGTGGACACCGGCCAGCGATGTTTCGGCGGCTGCGCTCATGGCTCGATTCTGGCTTCCACCGGTCCGGGCAGGGCAGAGTCTTAGGTCCCGCGCCCACCCTGGCTCCGCCGCACCCTGGCCCGCGCTGCCTTATGGGTCCAGTCCGCCACCAGGACCGCGGGAACGGCAAGCACGGCCAGCAGCAGGCCCAGGGGCGGCGGCGGGGCCTGGCCAAGCAGGGTTGCAAGGTAGGGCACGTACAGGCACACGGCGAGAATCGCCAGTTCGGCCAGCACGGCCCAGGCCAGGAGCCGGTTGGTACCCCAGCCCAGCCGCCAGGGTGGGACGGTGGCGCTTCGGCACGCAAAGGCGTTGGCAAGCTGTCCCAGTACGACGGCGGTGAAAGCGGCTCCCGAGGCGGCCATCAGCAGGCCGGCTTCCGGGGCAGCGCCGCGGGTCCAGCCCCCGGCACCAAGGACGGCGGCAAACACCGTCATCTCCATCGCCGCCTCCACCGGGCCCAGTATGCAGAACACCCTGACGACCAGCCGGCGGTCCATGAGGTGCCGCCGCTCGGGCGGACGGGCCAGGACGTGCCTGGCCGGGGGTTCGGCGCCCAACGCCAGGGCGGGCAGCAGGTCGGTGCCGATGTCCAGCGCCAGGATCTGCAGGACCCCGAGGGCCAGCGGGAACACGCCCCCGGAAAGCGCCCAGATGACGAACGGGGTCAGCTCCGCGACGTTGTCGGTGAGGTGGTAAGTGAGGAAGCGGTGGATGTTCGAATAGGTTGCTCTGCCCTGTTCGATGGCGGAGACGATGGTGCCGAAATGGTCGTCGAGCAGGACGAGGTCCGCCGCTTCCCGGGCGACGTCGGTTCCGCCCAGCCCCATCGCGACGCCAATGTCGGCTTCGCGCAGCGCCGGGCCGTCGTTGACGCCGTCGCCGGTCATGGCCACCACGTGCCCCCGGGCCTGCAGCGCTTTGGCCACCCGAAGCTTCTGCTCCGGCGATACCCTGCTGACCACCACGCCGTCCCGGTCCAGGAGCGCACCCAGCACCTGGTCGTCGTCGGGCAGGTCCGAACCTTCCACGATGCGCTCCGGTGCGCCCATCAGCCCAATCTGCCGGGCAATCGCGGCCGCTGTCGCCGGGTGGTCGCCGGTGACCATGGCGATCTTCAGCCCCGCCTGGCGCGCCGTCCGGATCACCTCACCCACGTCGGGCCGGGGCGGGTCCTGCAGGCCGATCAGGCCCAGCAGCTCAAGGCCGGCCTCCAGGTCCGCGGCGGGGCTTGACTGCCACGTCCCCGGGGGGCCGGCCAGCCGCCGTCGTGCCACCGCGATCACCCGCAGCCCGCCGGATGCCATCACCTCCACCTGCTCCTTCAAGTGCCCGGGCACCGATTCGCAGAGCGGAAGCACCGTCTCGGGGGCTCCCTTGCAGAAGAGCTCCGGACCGATGATCGCGGACTCGCGGCGCCGCACCGGATCGAAGGGCAGGCGCCTGGCGGGCGGAAGGGATGCCTCGGTGCCCGTGAGGCGGCGTGCCAGGACGTCCATGGCCGCTTCCATCGGGTCACCCTGGGCGTGCCATTGGCCGCCGCGCAGCTCGGCGCGGCCCTGCGACGCCGCCCGGGCCGCCACCGCGGCCGCTGCCGCCTGGTGCACCCCACGCCCCTGCACCTCCGCTTCGGGCGCGTAGCCCTCCCCGATGACCCGGACGGAACCGTCCGCCGTATAGACCTCGACGGCGTTCATCCGGTTCTGCGTCAAGGTGCCCGTTTTGTCCGTGCAGATAAAGGTGGTGGATCCGAGTGTTTCCACCGCCTCAAGGTTGCGCACCAGGGCGTCCCGGGCGGCCATTCGTTGGGCACCCATCGCCAGTGACAGCGTCACCGTGGGCAGCAGCCCTTCCGGTACCAGCGCCACCGCTACGCCGATGGCGAAGAGGAACGAGTCCCGCCACTGGAAGCCGACCAGCAGCGACACGAGGAAAAAGAGTCCCGCGATCGCCAGGGCCACCCCGGCAATGACCCTGACGATCCTGCGAAGTTCCAGCGACAGCGGGGTGGGTGGCGGAACGGCGCCGCTGGTCAGTGCCGCGATTCCGGCCAGGCGGGTCTTCGCGCCCGTGCCGGTCACCGCGGCCGCGGCCTCGCCATTGACCAGGAAGGTTCCGCCCCATGCTGCGTCGCCGGCAGCTTTTGCCACCGGCTCGCTTTCGCCCGTGAGCATCGATTCGTCCACAGCACAGGCCGACGCGGAGAGCAGGACGACGTCCGCGGGAACGCGGTCACCGGCGGCGAGGAGCACCACGTCGCCGGGCACCAGTTCGCTGGCATGGACCGTGCGGATGCGCCCGTCCCGGCGCACCACGACGTCGGCGGGCAGCAGGCCGCGGAGCTTCGCCGCCGCGTGCTGGGCCCGTTCCTGCTGGATATGGGCAAAGACGCCGTTGACAACGACGACGACGACGATCGCTACCGCGAGTTGGGGCATGTTTGCGATGAAGGCCAGCCCTGCGGCGCACCAGAGCATGAGCGCGAAGAAGTGCGTCATTTCGCCCCAGAGCTTCCGCCACTGGGGGACCGGTTTTTCCGCCGGAAGCAGGTTGGGGCCGGACTGCTTCAGCAGTTCGGCCGCCCGTTCCGAGGTCAGGCCCGCCGCGGTCATCACACGGCGTCGGCCTCCCGTCCCGGCAGCCTGGACGCTGTTCCTGCAGTCATGTCACCAGACTCGCGGGCACCGCCTGCCGTGGGAAGGGCCGAAGGTCATGCGGCGGCGGCCGGTCAGGGTTTCCGGTCCGCCCCGTGAAGTGCCCGCAGGCCGTTGAGGATTGTGGCCAGGTCCACCAGTTCCTGCAGCAGCGCTCCGGTGACTGCCGGGATGTAGCCGGTCATGGCCACGGCCATCAATCCGATGCTCAGGCCGATTCCCGTCCAGATACTCACCAGGGCCACGGCCACGGTCCGTTTCCCGATGGCAACGGCCTGGGCAACCTTGGAAAGGTCGTCCAGCATCACCACCACGTCCGCGGATTCGCTGGCGGCCGTGGCGCCCTTGGCTCCCATCGCAATCCCCACGTCCGCGGCGGCCAGGACAGGCGCATCGTTCACCCCGTCCCCCACCATCAGCACCGGACGGTCCCGGATGGCGGCCACCGCCTGGACCTTGTCCTCCGGGAGGCACTCCGCCTGGACGCTTCCGATGCCCGATTCCTCGGCGATATGGGCTGCGGTGGCGTGGGCATCACCGGTGAGCAGCATGGTGTGCCGCACGCCAAGTCCGCGCAGCCGCGCCAGCGTGGTGATGGCGTCGTGGCGCAGCGGATCCTTCATGACCAGGGCACCGGCGTACACGCCGTCGACGGCCACGTGCACCGCCAGCTGCCCGCTGTGCAGCGCCGGTTCCCGGAACCCGGTCGACACGCTGCGGACCAGGCCGGCCTTGCCCACCACCACCTGGTGACCGCCGCACACGGCCTCCACGCCCTGGGTTGCCGATTCGGTGGCGTGCTGGACCGGCAACAGTTGCAGGCCGGCGCGCGCTGCCGCCTCGATGACGGAGGCTGCCAGGACATGCGAGGAATACTGCTCGGCGGACGCCGCGAGCTGCAGGATCCGCTCCGGAGTGACGGCGGCGCCGGCGTCCGGCACCAGGATGTGGTCCAGGACGGGCCGGCCCGAGGTCAGTGTCCCGGTCTTGTCGAACACCGCGGTGCGGGCCTTCGCCAGTTGCTCCAGGGTCTTGGTGTTCTTGATGATGATCCCTTTGTGGGCGGCCTGGCTGGTGCCGGCAAGGAAGGCCACGGGCGCGGCGATCAGGAGCGGGCAGGGGGTGGCCACCACCAGCACCTGGGCGAAGCGCAGCGGATCGCCGGCCAGGAACCAGGCGGTGCCTGCCATGGCGATGGCGAGGAAGGTGAAGGGAACCGCGTAGCGGTCGGCGAGGCGGACCACGGGCGCACGGCTGCTGGAGGCCTCCTCCACCAGGGCGATGATGCGGCTGTACTGGGACTCGTCCGCCGTAGTTGTTGCCCGCATCCGGATGGCCGCTTCGCCGTTCACCGAACCGCTGAGCAGCAGCCCGCCCCGGGACCGCTCCACGGGCAGGCTCTCCCCCGTCAGGGATGATTCATCCAGGCTGGCCGAGGCGGACAGGAGCTCGCCGTCAACCGGTACCAGCTCGGAGGGGCGGACCACCAGCACATCCCCCGGGGCAACGTCGCCGACCGGGATGTCATCGAGGGCCGCGGCCGGGCCCTCCCGGTGGGCGAACCGGGGAGCCCTGTCCAGCAGTGCCTTCAACTCGCGCGCGGCACGTCCCTGCGCGAATGTTTCCAGTGCCTCCCCGCCGGTGAGCATCAGGATCACCACCAGCGCGGCAAGGTATTCGCCGACGGCGATCGTGCTGGCAACGGCCATGAGTGCCAGCAGGTCTATGCCCCAGCGCCCTTCCCGCAGGGCACGGACCATTTTCGGCACGCGTGCCAGCAGCACCACCGCCGCGTACGCCGAGCCCAGGACCCTGGCCTGCGGTTCCAGGCCGGCCTGCAGCAACACCAGCGCTGCGAGCAACACCACGCCGGTGAGCGCGACGACGGGATACCTCCGGATGAAGCGCAGGGCACGGTTCCCGGTGGGGGCCTCAGGTTCCGCTCCATCATCAGCGGGTACTGCCTGTCCCGGCGACACTCCTGGATGGGACGCCGGTTCCCTCATCCGGGGCACCCGGGCCGGCGGTCATGACGCATACACCAGAATGTACGGTGGTGCGGGTTGCCGCGGTAGGGCACTTCGGCCTGCCCCCGCCGCCTGCGCGGGCCGCCGTGGACATGACTTAACACCCTGTCCGGGGCGTCCCGGAGGGCGCATGGTTGAAGAAAACCCCAGGGGCAGATGTGATTTCCGATCGAGGCAGACGTAGAAGCCCGCAACCCGCCAGTCAGCCGTGGACTGTGGAGTGGTTCTTCCAGGACGCCGCCCCGGCGTACGCGATCTACCGCGAGGTGGAGCGGATGGCACATGGGCTGGGTCCGCTGGACGTCCGCGTTTCCAAGAGCCAGGTGGCGTTCCGGCGCCGCCGCGGCTTTGCCTACCTTTGGCGCCCCGGCATGTACGTCAAGTCCACCGTCCCGCTTGTCCTCTCCCTGGCGCTGCCGCGGAACACAGCGTCCCCCCGGTTCAAGGAGATCGTCCAGCCCTCCCCGGGAATCTGGATGCACCACCTGGAGCTCCGGGACGGCTCCGAACTGGACGCCGAGGTCTTCCAGTGGATGCGTGAAGCCTACGACGCGGCAGGCTGACCCGCACCACGCGGCCGGGCGGCATCTGAGGTCGGGGATTCAGGGCCGGAGTTTAGGGTCGTAGTGCCCTGTTGCCGGGACGGAATCCGGCAGAGCCTTGTGGGATGAATGGTCCTGGCAATGAGCCACGAAAGATCCACCTGGCCGGGCAGCCGGTTGCCGTGATGCGTGAAAAGGTCCGCATGGACTCACTCCCCGCCTTCTTCGACCGGGCCTTCGGCACCGTCATGGCCGCCGTCCAGGCCCAGGGCGCCGGCCCGGCAGGCCCTCCTTTTGCCCTGTACCGTGGCATGCCGACCGAAACGGTCGACGTCGAGGCTGGCTTTCCGATCGCCGGGGACTTCACCGGGACAGGCGGCGTCGAGGCCGGGGCACTGCCCGAAACGGACGCCTTCGAAGCGGTCCACACCGGCCCGTACGACACGTTAGCCGCCACCTATGACTCCATCCGGCAGCGCATGGCAGCCGGCGGCCACACCCCCGCGGACGTGATGTGGGAGTACTACCTGAGCGATCCACGGGAACAGCCGGACCCGGCCACCTGGCAGACCAGGGTGGTGTGGCCCGTCGCCTGACCTGCAGGGCGGTCACCGCCCCGCCTTCCCGGGCCTGGTGCGGCCGGCTTCCTAGCTGCGGGCAGGAAAAAGGATCAGGGACTTTGGTCCCTAAACCCCAGGCCTTCCCTCTGGGACGGTGGATAAGGGCCGAAAGACGCACGGTTGCTGGGACTGGCGTGGTGGCCCGCTGGACGCGGTGCAGACCAGCACGATGTAGACCAGCTTGCAGCCTCCATAATCGGCGGAGGCGGGACGTTGAGGAGAACAAGGGCTCATGGCAGGTATGTTCGAACTGTTTATCGATGACGATGCGCAGATCCGCTTCCGGCTTGTGGCAGCAAATGGCCAGGTGCTGGCGGTGTCCGGACAATTCACCGATAAACGGGCTGCTGCCGCTGCCATCGCGGACGTCAGGGAGTGTGCCGGAATGGGCCTGATCCAGGATGTCGCCACGCCCCCGAACCTTGTCCTGGCCACGGCGCCGGCGCCGCGGCCGGCACGTGAGGCCTGGCCGGCCCGCCCCTTCATCTTCGGCTCCAGGGGTGCCGCATAGCCGGTGCCGACGGCGGCCTGGCCGTGCTGGGAGCACGCTAGAAGCCCGAGGAACTGCCTGAGCCGGAGAAGCTTCCCCCGCTGCTGCCGTATCCGGTAGTGCTTCCCCCGCCGCCGCGCGCGGCATTGACGCTACCGACGCCGGAGTTGAGTCCAGTGCTGAAGGTGGCCACCGAGAAGAATTGGTACGACGGGTAGACCGTGCCCAGGATGCTGGGCTCATAGCTCCGTTGCTTCCCGTGGTCAGGGCCTTCCTGCGCGCCCGCCATCTTTTCGCGCATCAGTCGCGCCTCCCGGTCATTCCTGGCAAACCCCTGGATGACCGTTTCGGAATGCTCCTGCAACAGGACCGACAGCCGGGAGCGGGCGTCATAGAGGCGGTCGAGCGCGGTTTCCGGTGATAGCAGTCCGTCCGCCAACCCGGCCGTCCAGCGCTCGATCTCGGCCAGGCTGTGATCCCGGAAGGACCGCAGCGCAGCGGCAGTGGCCGAATCCCCCTGCCCATGCCGTTTCGTCAACAGCTGTTCCAGGCCGGCCAGGTCGCTTCGAAAAGGCGCCAGCTGCCGGTCCCAGGCCGTGGGCCAGGTACCGGCCCGGTTCAGCAACGCGTTGCTGTCGGCGATGACGTCATCGAGTGCATCGAGCTCGGCCGCGGCATCGGCGTATTCCCGTATGAGTTTCAGCGTCGTGCGGCTGCCCAGCGAGCGCCTGCCCAGCGCATGGACGCGGTTGGCGAGGCCGCTCGCGGCGTTGTAGCGGCTCAGGAAGGAGCGGTGCTTCTCCAGAACCTGGCTCCCGTACTTCGACGAGGCGGGGATGGTGCCCGCGTTCAGCTCCGTAACCTCCAGGTCCATGCTGACGTTGGCATAGCTGCGGTCCGCCCGTTCCAGCTGCTTCCGGCACGCAGCGCTGGTCACGGCGCGCACCACCAGCCAGGCCACGGCGCCAAGGACGGCGATGCCCCCGGTGACCCAGCCTGTGACAACAAAGGCTGCGGTCCGGTACCAGGGCTGGTTGATGAGTTCGGCGGCGCGCCGGACCCCCGCGATGGTTCCCTCAGTCCACTGGGCGTCCCGCAGCAGGTCCTTCGCCGCGTCCTGGATGTCAGTTCGCTGGTCAAGGGACACCTTGCGGTCTTCACCCATGTAGGTGCCGACGTGGCGGCCGATCGGGTCGAGGGCAAAGATGAACAGCCCGTCCGCCCACTTCTGTCCGTCCGGGCTGATCCATTCCTGGTGTTGGGTCCTGGCGAACCTCAGGACCTCCTCATTGAGGTTGTCCGTTGCCTGGCCGTTGTACGTATAGACAACAACCCGCGTGGGCTCGTAGAAATCGATTCCCTCCAGGGCGGGCACCAGCCTGTTCCGGTCGAGTACGCCTGCGGTGTCCTGGATGTCCACCTGCACCGGCGGAACCGCGAGCGCGGCGGCGGCGCCTCCGAACAGTAAAGCCGTCACTGTGAACAGGATGGCAGCGATGCCTGCCGCCCGGCTGTGGAACCTCAAATCGCATTCCACCCATTGTCGGAAGCGAGCACTACGCCGTTGATGTTCGTTCCGTCCCTGCTGAGCAGGAACGTGATTCCGGCAGCGAGTTCACCCGCCTCGGCGATGGGAGGCACATTTACCTGCATGAAAGGCCCCAACACCTCGGTGGCCAGCTGGGATTTGAACTCCGCGTGGATATTCGTCCTGGTGCCGCCCGGGGCCACGGCATTCACCCGGATACCCCGGCGCCCGTACATCACTGCCGAGCTGCGGGTGAGTCCAATGACGGCGTGCTTGGACACGGTGTAGGCCGCCCCCGCGGCGGATCCGCGCAGCCCTGCCTCGGAGGAGACGTTCACGATCGAGCCGTAGCCTGCGGTCAGCATCACCGGCACCGCTGCCCGAATCAGCCGCATCATCGACGTCAGGTTGATGTCCAGCACGCGTTCCCAGGTGTCGTCGTCGAGCTCGTGCACCGGCTGGAAGCTGTCCATGATGCCGGCCACGTTCGCCAGCCCGTCGATCCGGCCTCCGGCAGCCGCCACCACCTGCTGCACCACGTCCTCCCGGCTGATGTCGCCGGCGACCGGCACGAAGTCCAGCCCGCTGTTCTGCGCCACGAGAGTCTCCAGGCCCTCCCCGCTGAGGTCGCTGGCAACCACCCGGCCGCCCTCGCGGGCGACGCGCTCCGCCGTCGCCCGCCCTATGCCGGAGGCGGCCCCCGTGACGATGACTGTCTGGCCGTCAAACCGGCCGGGGGTGATGATTTCCTGCCAGGCGGACATGGTGTGCTCCTCGCTACGTAGAATCAGGATGGGGCCGGCAGCGGGTGTGACACAGGGCCTAAGGTCCCTCGAACGAGGAGCGCGGTCGCCACATGAAGGACTCACGGGTCATCATCGCCGGGTACGACGGTTCGGATGAAGCCGCGGCTGCTGTCCGCTGGGCGGCCCGCCAGGCGCAGGCAGCACGGTGTCCCCTCCGGGTGGTGCATTGTTCGCTGTGGCCGCTGCTGACCCGGCACCTTGGTCCTGTGCCCGGCGTATCCGGCAGCGGCCTGGAAAGTTCCGCCCGGTCCGTCCTTGCCGAAGGTGTTGCGTGCGCCAGGGCTGAAGTCCCGGCCCTGGACATCAGGGAAACGCTGCTGCACGGCCTCCCGTCGCAGCTCCTTGCCCAGGAAGCGGCCGGCGAACGGATGCTGGTCGTCGGCAGCCGCGGCCTGGGCGGTTTCCTGGGCCTCCTCGTGGGCTCCGTCAGCCTTGAACTGGCCGCAACCGCCGCCTGCCCTGTAGCTGTCATCCGGAGGGATCTGCACCCGGATGGGCCCGTCGTCGTCGCCGTTGACGGCTCAGGTTCCCCTGGTGCCTTGCGGGACGCTTGCGAACTGGCCGCCGGAAACGGGGCAGCCCTCAGTGTTGTCCACGTCCGCCGGACGAACGCAGGATCCGGGCATGGTGCTGCGTCGGAAACCGAAGCTGCCGCTGGCGACGTGCTGCGGACGGCAGTGCAGGCCGCCGCCGCCCTCTCCCCTGCCGTCGAAGTGCAGGGAAAGCTCGTCTCCGGCCGTTCCGTGGCGCAGGCCATACTCGACGCCGCGGAAGGCTCCGCGGTGCTGGTGGTGGGCACCCGGGGTTACGGGTCAGTCAGGGAAACCATCGGCTCCACCGCGCACGCTGTGCTGCACCATTCCCGGGGTCCGGTCCTCGTCTCCCGGCACAGGGACGGATAAGGGCCGGAGGACCCTGTGCCGGCCGTTCCCGCGTGGGGAAAGCTGGATCCAGGGTACGGTGCCCGCTGCGGCCGGCCCCGGAACCCACAGGCGGAACCACCATCAAGGAGGCGCAATGACAGCCGTTGTCTATGGCGGGCCCGGAAAGAAGGCCTGGACCGAGGTACCGGATCCGTCCATCCGCAACCCGGGTGACGCCATTGTGAGGATGGACACCACCACCATCTGCGGCACGGACCTGCACATCCTCAAGGGCGACGTCCCGGCGGTACAGGAAGGGCGGATCCTGGGCCACGAAGGCGTCGGCACCATTACCGACGTGGGTTCGTCCGTCACCACCCTGAAGCCCGGCGACCGGGTCATCATCTCCTGCATCAAGTCCTGCGGGCATTGTGCCAACTGCAGGACGGGCCTCTACTCGCACTGCCTCGGTGACGAGGGGGCATCCGGCATCGGCTGGGTCTTCGGCCATCTCATCGACGGCACCCAGGCCGAATATGTCCGCGTCCCGTACGCCGAAAACTCCCTGCACCTGCTGCCTGCGGGCGTCAGCGACGAACAGGCCGTGATGCTTTCCGACATCCTCCCCACCGGGTTCGAAATCGGCGTCCAATATGGCCGGGTGAAGCCGGGCGACACGGTGGCCGTGGTGGGGGCCGGACCTGTGGGGCTGGCAGCAATCGCCACCGCCGGGCTTTACGGTGCCGCTGCCGTCATCGCCATCGACGTGGACCAAAACCGCCTGGAACAATCCCATGGATTCGGGGCAACCGACGTCGTCCTGTCCATAGACGCGGACTGGAAGGACCAGGTGCTGTCCCGGACCGACGGCCAGGGCGTGGATGTGGCCATCGAAGCCGTCGGCATTCCCGCCACGTTCCAGATGTGCACCGGCATCGTGCGGCCGGGCGGCCACGTGGCCAACGTCGGGGTGCACGGCAAACCGGTGGAGCTGCACCTGGAGGATTTGTGGATCCGGAACATCAACATCAGCATGGGGCTGGTGAACGCCAACACAACGCCCATGCTGTTGAAGCTCGTGGCGCAGGGCAAGCTGCCGGCGGAAAAGTTCGCCACGCACCATTTCCGGTTCGACCAGTTCATGGACGCGTACGACACCTTCAGCCGCGCCGCGGAGACCAAGGCATTGAAGGTGGTCCTCTCGGCCTGACCGGTTACGGAGTGTCCGGTCAGGCCGGTAGCCGCCGCCCCGCCTAAGCTGGTCGGGTGACCCCTGCGCCCTCCCCCGCCCCGCTGGACATCATTGTCCATTCGGGGCCGGCCGACTGGTGGGTGATCCTGGCCGGGCTGGGCCCCTTGGCGGTCCTGGTTGCTGCACTGCTGGCCTTCTACATCAACTGGCGCACGCTGAAGCAGCGCACCGCGGCTGACAGGACCGCCCTGGAGCAAAAGACCGAGGCGGACAGCAGGGCGGAATGGTGGCGCCGGACGCAGTGGGCGCTGGACCGGGCGCTGGACGGCGACGAAGGGACGAAGGCACTGGGCCTTGCCACCCTGGAAGTGCTGGCCCGCAGCGAGCTGGCCCGGACCGAGGAACTGGAACTGTTCGACATTGCGTGGCAGAGCGTGGCAGGCGAAGACACCGGAGACGACGCTGAGGCCAACGGTGAAGCGGGCGGCCACGAGGCCTCCGTGGATGGCAGTGGGAACGTGGACGGCGCTGGGAACTTGGGCGAGAATGGAACGACGGATGAAAGCAACACCAGGGAGGGTGGACCATGAGCGCAGCATCCCCTGAGCACAGGTTTGTGTACGCTCCCCGAAAGCAGGCCGCCAAGCCGGCGAAGAAGAAGGCCACGCCCGCCGAGCACCGTGTGCAGGTGGCTGCGGCCCGCCTGCGGGTCACACTCGATGAGCGGCTGGGCCGCGAAACACCGGCCAGGACCAAAGCGCTGGCCAAGGAACCCATCTGACCCCCCTTTTGCCCGGGCCGCCGGCCGCACAGGGTGAGGTGAGCCGATGGGTGCGCTGATTCTTGGCTGGGACATCAAGGCGTGGAACCGCTGGGACTATGACGCCGTCGTCGAGCATGTAGCCCAGACCGGGCAATACCTGGACCGGTGGCGCATCGACGGGCGCTCGCCTGCCCGCCCCGGGACGGAAGCATGGCTCCTCCTGCAGGGCGCCGGCGATGCCGACACGGGATTGATTGGCCACGGAATGGTGATGTCCGAACCCTTCCAGGCCGCCGCCGGGGCCGGGCCCGGCGCCGCCGAATGGTGTGTCACCGTTGCCTTTGACGCGCTGTTGCCCATGGGCGAACAGCTGCGCGCGCGGACGCTGGGCGCAGCAGTTCCCGGCGTGCCGTGGGACGCAGCAATCCGCCGGGCCGGCATGGTCCTTCCGCCGTCAGCGGAGCCCGGCCTTCGCCGGCTCTGGCGTGAGCAGGGGCCGACGGCGGCCGGCCGGGGCCAGCTGGTTCCGGGCACCTTTCCGCCGGAAGCAGTCAGCCGGATCGACGTAAACCGTTTCGAACGGAACGCCGACGCGCGGCGAAGCTGCCTGGCCTTCCACGGCACATCCTGCGCAGCCTGCGGCTTCTCGTTCGAAGCAACCTACGGCACCGCCGACGCGATGGACGTTCACCACGTGGTGCCACCGGCACTGCTCGAAAGCGGCTACCAGCTGGATCCCATAACCGACCTCGTGCCCCTGTGCCCCAACTGCCACGCCGTGGCGCACTCTGGAACGGGTCCGCCGCTGACCATCCAGGAACTGCGGAGCATGATGGCCGCCTCGGGCCACCTGAGGGGCGAAGCGGTCAGCGACTCGTCCCTCGAAGCACAGGCGGATGCGCGGCGGATCCTTGAAGCGGGCGGCGACTGACCAATCCAGCGCCGGTAATATTGGGGAATGACCGCGGTGGCCCCACGTCCCGGCAGCGCCTTCTCCTTCGCCCGCGGCGGCCGGGCAGCATTACGCCGTGTTCCGGTGTGGGCCTGGCGGCTGCTGATGCTTGCCGTGGGCCCGCGGGAACGCGCCAGATTCAACTGCGATCCGATCACTGAAGTGCACTACGCGCTCGACGTCGATTACGCCGGGACCGGACTGCGTGCCCACCGCCTCGACGTCCTGGTTCCCGTGGCTCCCGTGGCGGAAGCGTCCCTGGGGCCCGCCGGGACCGGACCGGGGATGCCGCTTCCGGTCTACGTCTACTTCCACGGCGGCGGCTGGACGTCCGGTGACAGGGCCGCCGTCACCAAGTACTGCGCCAGCCAGGCGCTGGGCGGGATGGTGGTGGTGAACGTCAACTACCGCCGTGCGCCGCGCTTCCATTTGGGTCATGTCCTCCACGATGCGAACGCCGCTCTGGCCTGGGTGGCTGAACACATCAGCGGCTACGGAGGCGACCCGGAGCGGGTTGTCCTCGGCGGTGACTCCGCCGGCGGCCAGATCGCCGCGCTGCTCACCGCAGCCACTCTGAGGCCCGAACTGGCCGGGCACTACGCGCTGCGGCCGGCCCTTGCCGCGGACCACCTCAAGGGGCTGGTGCAACATTGCAGCGCCGTCGATTTCTCCGTGTTCTTTGAACGCGGCTTCGTCCTCAGCCTCAACTTTGTCCGGATGCTCCTGCCGCCGACAGCTGCGCCAGCCTGCCGCTTGCCTGGACGGCTGGTGCCCGGTCCGGCCGTGAGGCGGCTTGAGGACGCCGCAGCCTTCATGTCCCCGATCGAATGGCTGGACGCCGGCCATCCGCCGGTGTTCGTCAGTACCTCGGAGCGTGACTTCTTCTACCGGGCAAACCTGAACTTCATCGAGCGGCTCCGCCAGCATGCCGTGCCGGTGGAGTCCCTGGTTTACGGGTGGAGCAGCAGCAACACCGAACATACCTGGCAGCAGGACTACCGCTACCCGGAGTCCCAGGAGGTGTACCGGCGCCTGCATGCCTTTGTACGCAGAGTGGCCCCGCACCCGGCCGCGCCCCCGGCTGACTAAGCGCCGCCGCTGGGCTATTTTTGAAGCATGCCAGAGCCGGACGCGCGGGATTACGGAGTCGACCCGGAGGAATTCGGTTCCGCCCGGGTGGACGCGGCCGCCCTGATGGACGCGGAACTGGGCGATGTCGATTGGTCCGTACTTCCCCCGGGCTCGGTACGCTGCATCCTCAATGTCCCCAGCGGCACCCTCGCCGGCCTCAGCCTGGGCAACCCGGACGATCCCGCCGTCGTGCTGGTGCCCGGTGCCACCGGTTCCAAGGAAGACTTCTCGCTGATGATGCCCGACCTGGCCAACGCCGGGTATTTCGTGCTCAGCTATGACCTGGCCGGCCAGTATGAATCCGCGGGAGCGGGCCCGGAGAACCTCGTGCCCCAACGGCGGCACTACGACTACCCCTTGTTCGTGGATGATTTCCTGGCGGTCCTGGAAACGACCACCACCCCTGCCCATGTTGTGGCGTATTCCTTCGCCGGCATCGTTGCACAGTTGGCCTACGCGCGGCGCCCTGAGGTGTTCCGGTCACTCACCCTGCTCAGCTGCCCGCCCGAGCCCGGGCCCAGTTTCAGGGGGGTGAGCCGCATCGGACGCTTCAGCACGTGGGTCAACGGCCGGATCGGCGCGGCGTTGCTTATCTGGGGCATCCGCAGCAGCAGGGTGGTGCATGTACCGCCGGGAAGGCGCCGGTTCGTCAGCTACCGGTTCCGCTTCACGCGCCGGGCGTCAGTGCGGGACATATATACGCTGATGCAGAAGGCGCCCGATCTCCGGCAGGTATTGGCAGCAGCTCCGCTGCCAAAGTTTGTCGCCGTCGGGGAGCACGACCTGTGGCCGCTGCGCCTCCACCGGCTGTTCGCGCAGGCCATCCAGGCGCGCATCGGGGTCTACAGGGGTGGCCACAGCCCCTGTGAGACGTCGCCGCATGAGTTCAGCCGGGACCTGCTGGCGCTCTACGCCAAGGCGGACCGGCCCTCCTAGCGGGGGCCTTTTCCGTGGGTACGCCGCCACCGCGAGCGGGCCAGCCGGCGGCGCAGCGGCGGTTCATGGCGGAACTCGACGCGGAAGGTCTCCACGGACATGACAATCCTGCGCCGGAATGCGGCCCACGTGGCGAAGGGGCGGGCAGAGACGCCCACCCTCAGTGTCGGCTCGTAGATGACATCCACGTCAGGCGGCAGGCGGTAGGAGATGTCGAAATCGTCGTGGACCAGGGCATTGTCCCGGACGACGCCGTCGCGGATCCGGGCCCAGACCTCTTTGCGGAGGGCGAAGTTGGAGCCGTAAACCGGGCGGTGGCCGAGCAAGAACCCGATAATCCTGAAGTAGCCGTCGAGGAGCACATGCCGGCCGGCCCAGTCGGCGAACCTGGTCCCGCCGTAAAAGTCGCCAGGCCCTGTCACGGCGGTCAACGGTCCGGCGGAACCGAGGATCGACTCAATGCGTGCAAGCCAGTCCTGCGGCGGCCGCGAGTCAGTGTCCAGCCGGGCGATGAGCGTGCCCGACGCCGCATCAAAGCCCGCAGCCGCGGTGGCGGAGATACCTTGCAGGTCCACAGCCATCCGCCGGACCCCTGCTGCGGCGCACACTTCGGCGGTTCCATCGCTGCTGGCGTTGTCCACCACGATGATCTCGTCGGCCGGCCTGGTCTGGTGGGCGAGCAAGGCGAGGCAGATCTGCAGCTGCGGCCCATCGTTGCGGGTCGGGATCACGACAGAGATGGAGGTGGCAGCATCCATAGCGAGAGCCTACCTGTTCCGTGCAGCCCGGAGGCCCACCGCCCAGGCTGCCCGCCGCCGTCGTGCTTGGTGGACCAGGTGACCCATTCACCCAGCGGGGGCGATCCGGTGGTACGCTCCGGGAACCACCACACCGGATGTGAAGCCAGCGCACCGGCTTGGCTCCGCAGAGAAGGAGACGTCCTTGACGGCTTCCGAACCGTTTTCGATTCCCACCACGGTCCCCAACCCGGAGCAGGAGTCGGCGCCGCACAGCGGGCTGGTCCGCTGGTTGCTCGAACACCGGGTCCACCAACCCGTGGGCCCGGAGTCCGCAGAGGACCACGGTCCCCAGCAGAGCTGGTGGAAAGTCATGTGCCTCACGGGCGTGGACTATTTTTCCACCCTGTCATATCTGCCCGGCATTGCTGCCCTGGCGGCCGGCGCACTGTCACCGCTGGCCACGCTGCTGATTGTCGCCCTGACCCTTCTGGGAATGCTGCCCATGTACCGGCGGGTGGCCGGGGAAAGCCCCCACGGCCAGGGGTCGGTGGCCATGCTGGAGCGGTTGCTGCCGTTCTGGCGGGGCAAGGTGTTCGTCCTGGTCCTGCTTGGCTTCGTCGCCACCTCCTGGATCATCACCATCACGCTCTCTGCGGCTGACGCCACGGTGCACCTGTTGGAGAACCCGTACCTTCCACCGGCCCTGCACGGACAGGCGGTAAGCATCACCGTGGTCCTGCTGCTGATCCTGGGCGGGGTGTTCCTGCTGGGCTTCTCCGAAGCGGTGGCGGTTGCCATACCGCTGGTGGCCGTTTTCCTGGTCCTGAACGCCATCATCATCGGGGCAGGGCTGGTCGAAGCCTTCACGACGCCGGGCGTGGTCGCGGATTGGACGTCGGCTTTGAGCCGGCCCGGTGCGGGTCCGGCCGGCATCGTCGGCCCTGCGCTCGTAGCGTTCCCCCTGCTCGTGCTCGGCCTGTCCGGATTCGAAACCGGCGTCAGCATGATGCCGCTGGTTGCCGCCAAGGGCAACACACCGGAGGAGAAGCTGGAGAGCAGGGTCCGCAATACCCGCAAGCTCCTCACTGTTGCCGCGCTGATCATGAGCGTGTACCTGATGGGCAGCAGCTTCGTGACCACTGTTTTGATTCCGGCCGAGGAGTTCCAGGAGGGCGGCCAGGCCAACGGGCGCGCCCTCGCGTACCTGGCCCATGAACACCTGGGAAGCGGTTTCGGCTCCGTCTATGACATCAGCAGCATCCTGATCCTGTGGTTTGCCGGAGCATCGGCGATGGCCGGGCTGATCAACATCGTGCCGCGGTACCTGCCCTCCTACGGCATGGCACCCGACTGGGCCCGCGCCGTCCGGCCCGTGGTCCTCGTGTACACGGTGATCAGTGTCCTGATCACCATCGCCTTCAAAGCGGACGTCAACGCACAGGCGGGCGCCTATGCAACGGGGATCCTGGCGATGATGGTCTCCGGCGCCATCGCCGTGACCATCTCGGCAATTGCCAGGAAGCAGCGCGGCGCGGCGATCGGGTTCACGGTCCTGTCCCTGGTCATCCTCTACGCGTTGGCGGCGAACGTCGTCGAAAAGCCGGACGGCATCACCATCTCGGGATTCTTCATCCTCGGCATCATCGCGGTGTCCCTGGTCTCCCGGGTGAGCCGGACCACTGAGCTGCGCGTCCACAGCATCGAATTCGACGACGCCGCGCGCCAGTTCATCAGCGATTCCCTCGCGTATGACGGGCGGCTGAACCTGATCGCCAACAGGCCCGAGGCACGCGACGAGGCAGAGTATGCCGGCAAGGAAGTTGCCCAGCGGGAGAACAACCCGGTGCCTGGCACAGCGGACGTCATCTTCCTTGAGATCGATGTCACCGACCCTTCCGGATTCAGCGATGTGCTGCACGTCAGCGGCGTGGAGGTGGGTCACCACCGTGTGCTGCGCGCCGACAGTCCGGCCGCGCCAAATGCCATTGCAGCCATCCTGCTGGCCCTGCGCGACGCCACCGGCGTCAAGCCGCACGCCTACTTTGAGTGGTCGGAAGGCAACCCGGTGGCACACCTCATGCGCTACCTCCTGCTGGGCCGCGGCGACACGGCACCGGTGGTCCGTGAAATCATCCGCGAAAACGAGCCAGATCCGGAGCGGCGCCCTGGCATCCACGTGGGGTGACAGTCCAGGTCCGCGGCAGCAAGGGAGGTCATCGACGTGGCCGGAGACATAGGAATGACCGGCCTGCACTGGCGGCGGGTTATCGCGACGCTGGGAAACAGTGACGCCCGGACGGCCTATGCGCAAATAGTACTTGGCACGGAACTGCCCCACCTGCTGCCTGACGTGAAGGAACAGCGGCGCAACCGGGCGATCTCCAGCCTGCTGGAATCCGGGTTGGTGGAGCGGCGCGCCTCCGGTGAGCTGGTGGCCTCTGAGCTGGTCTTCAGGAACCTGCTCGACCAGCAGCCCAGGCGTCAGCCCACGACCGGGCTGGACCGGTTCCTGCGCCTGGGACGGATCGAAAGGTATCCGGCGAACGTGGCAGAACGCCGGAAGCTGCTGGCCAGGATTGCAGGCGAGGCCATTGCACCGGGTGAACGGCTCTCCGAACGCCAGGTCAACGAGCGGCTTCTCCACTACACGGATGACGTCGTATTGCTCCGCCGCTACATGGTGGACTTCGGCGTGCTGGAACGGACGCCCTCGGGTTCTTCGTACGCCCTGCGGCCGGAAACAAGGTAAAGCACTCCGGTCACCTGGCTCCGGCCCGGGCTGCCGGCGGACGGGACAGGGCAAGGGCCCAACCGCCGGCCGCCCCGATGGCAAGCAGTACAGTGATAAAGCCGATCGCCTGCGCGCTCGGCCAGGTGAGCGCGCCGCCGTACCTGAGCAGGGCAAGCACCTGCAGGATGACGAAGACGACCGAGGTCAGGGCCACGGGGCGGACGCTGCGGAGGTCCCCGCTGGACTGGCCCTGCGCAGCCGACCAGCCCAGGCCCACCAGCCAGGCGCCCACCGCCCTCGCTGTGAGTTCGGACAGTGGCCACGGCCACCAGGCCGCGGCTATCAGGGGGACTACCAGGAGCGCCGCGCCATACAGCAGCAGTAGGCCCGCGATACCCGCCAGGAGCACCCGGAGCGCAGCAGGCAGCACCGGCCGTCCCGCAGCTACGGCTGCCAGCGATGGGTGCCCGGAGCGGACCTGCATCCGACGGATGAGGAGCATCGCCACGGGCACAATGGCGTAGATCGCCAGCCACGCCCAGGTGGCTGCCTGGGCAACGGGGCCATTGGCTGGCGACAAGTGAAAGCGTTCGAGATGCAGCAGGGTGACTCCCATGGTCAGTGCCGTGAAGACGAACACGGGCCAGACTGCAAGCTTGGCGGATTCCCAGGTGGCCGAGCGGGCGCCCGTGATCTCCAGTCCGGCACTCGACCAGTACGCCGCACCGAGAAAGACGGCGGTCATGGGCGGATTGACTGTCCAGGCAAACCATTCCGCGGTCCGGAGCGGAAAAACGAACAACACCAGCCCGGCAAGGAACACGAGCAAAGCAGCGATGTAGAGCAGCCACCGCATCGGCCGGATCAACGGTGTGGCATCAGTTGGAGTGGACATCCCCGGGCATCTCCTCCGTCCCGGCTGCCTCCCCGGGGCCAGTGGCTGCGGCAGGCAGGGGGTTCCCGGCCAGGTATGTGTGCAGCATCGAGACCACGGTGGCGCCGTCCCCGACCGCGGTGGCAACTCTCTTGATGGAACCGGCCCGCACGTCGCCGATCGCGAACACACCGGGCAGGCTGGTTTCCAGTGCCAGCGTGGGCCTGGCAGGGCCGGTGTCCCGGCTGGCGCCTGTGCGCAGGAAGCCCGCGGGGTCACGCTCCACAGTATCGGGCAGCCAGGACGTCCGCGGCACGGATCCGATCAGCACGAACAAGCCTGCCGCTTCGATCTCCTCGCCTGACGCAGCCTCGGCGCCGGCTGCGGCAACCCTCACTGCGGCCAGGAAACCATCCCGGTCCCGGGCCCCCACCACCGCGGTGCTGCACCGGACCGCGACGTTCCAGGTGGCTTCGAGCTGCGAGATCAGATAGTCCGACATGCTGGCGGACAGCTCCGGCCCGCGTACCAGCAGCGTCACCTTCCTCGCATACTTCGCCAGGTGCAGGACGGCCTGGCCCGCCGAGTTCCCGCCACCCACGACGCAGACGTGCTTCCCCGCCATCGACGGTGCCTCCGATACCGCGGCCAACTCTGCGCTGTAATCGTCCGGATTCATTCCCCAGGCGCCTCCTCCGGCTCATCGGCCGCGCCTCGCTTGCGGGACTTGAACAAGCCAGCAACTTTTCCACTCGCCGCGCCGGTGGCTCCGGCAAGGGCACCTCCAAGGCCCTTTACTGCAGTGAGGGCCTGTGGCTCATCCGGGATGCCATCTCCGTCGACGTCCACGGCACGGAAGGGCCGGGACACTGCAGCAGCAGCGCTCGCTACCCCAGACCCCACGGCAGAGGCACCGGTTGCAACTCCTTCTCCAACAGTGCTGGCCGTCCCGGTGATCCAGCTTCCTGTGGACTTCGCAGCGTCTTCCAAAGCTGCAAGTGCGCGGTTGGGCTCGGACTCCCGGTCGTCGGCTTCTGACGACTCGCTCTGCAAAGCAAGGTGTGTCGGGAACTCTGCCGGAGCCTCAGGGAATGCTTTACGGGCGGACTCAACGACGTCCCGGCCAAAAACGAAACGGCTCACGCCTCCAGTCAACGCACCCACGCCGTATTCGATCGCCGTCTGATGTTTTCCGTTCAAGGTCTCCCGCACGGTGTCCAGCTGACCCGTTTGCATGGTCCGGACGAGGCTTTGCGCGGCGCCGCTGGGCAGGGTATCAGCCAGGGTAGTCGCCCAATGGGACCAGTCCCCGCTGGCGGCGGCAAATTTGTGGCCAACGCCCACCACACCGTCGGGGGAAGTCTCCGCGACATCCTTGGCCATGATGGCAATTTGCTCCTGGCTTACCCGCTCATTGGTCAGCCCGTAGACCAACGCGTGGGCCTGGTCCTGGTCAAGGGCCTTCCCGTGGATGTCGGCCAAGGCAAGCCCAAAAATTGCGGTGAGCTCGAACTGGAGCTGCTGATCACCGGCAGGGAGGAGGGCGGCCACTCGGTGGGCACCCGTTTTCGCAGCCCCCATGGCCATGTTCTTCGCGGCCACTTTGGCCGCCTCCTTGGCCGTTACCTGCACGGTCTTCTTAGCCGCCTGTTTCCCAGCTGTCTTCAGACCGGTTGCCGCGACGCTGCCGCCCGGGATCAACGAGATTCCTACCTCAGCCGCGATCGACCCGGCGGTGATCGCAGCCCCGGCAGCCGTGATTGACGTGCTGTAGTGACGCTCAAGCAGCCTGATCACCTCGGCGGGTGTCGCCTCTGGACGCCGGCGACGAATCCGCATGACGTACTTGCGTGCGATTGAATGACGCGCACTGACCGCCTTCGCGATGTCTGCGTTGGCTTCCTCATCATCCAACTGGGTCTCCAGCGTGACAGCTTCGCTTTCGGTCATTTACGTTGTCCCCTCTAAACCACAGGCTCAACCCTGAGCCTTTCTATAAACGCTGCAATTCGGTTCGCGGCAGAGGAGCCCAGGGCTCCCCTACCGCGTCGTCATCAGTGTCCCGCATGACGCGGCAGGATCCTGCTCGCCACGCTGCGGGACCTCCGCCGATCAGACCGCACGGGCGGAAGTGAACTTATCCCGGAATTTGGATCCGTGCAGCCTCCTGCAGCAGCGGATCAGAAATCATGACGGTGGCAGCACCCGGAGCAATATCGAAGGCAACGTTGCCCCGCGCCTTGTCGCCGGGCAGAACCTCGCCTGAGCCCAGCTGGTTATCGGCGAACATGCTCATGTCTGCCTTACGCCCGTTGGCATCCTTCGCCGAGAAGTAGAGCGGGTTGGAGCTGGTCTTACCGGACTCGGTTTCCCAGAGCACGTCCAGGAGCAGGTAGGTGCCGTTCTTGGGCGGTGTAGCGAACGCGCCGGTGGTGACAGAGTCAGTCCGGACAGCGGACACCACAGTGATCCTGGCAACGTTGCCGTTGCGCATCTTCACGGAGAATGGAACGCCCACTGCAGGCGCCGCGGGAGCAGCAGGAGCGGACGACGGCGGTGCTGTCGCCGCCGGGGCGGCAGGCGCAGTGGCAGCCGGCGCAGCCGCTTCAACGGACTCTATGGCGGAGGCGACCGAACTGGAGTCGGAAGCCTGCTTGCTTCCCCCGGAGCAGGAGCCCATGAGGATGCCCACCAGCAGGACGCCTGCCGGAAGCACAAAGCGCTTTTTCTTGTAAAATGGCCGGACGGCAGGTGCCTGGGCAGCCGGCGGGACAGGGGCAAAGTTGTGGTCGGTCATGATGGTGCCTTTCAAGTGATGCGATTAGATGATCCTGCGGAGTAGCCGTGGCTACTGTTTTTCCCATTTGCCGCAGCGGGTTGAGTTGAAGTCCTGCCCTGCGGAGAGGGTGACAACCGGGCGGCCGCCGCCGGGGATGTCGTTCTCGATGATGTCGCCGCCGTTGCTGCCGCTGCGGTAGATCCCCCAGTAGCAGGTGGATCCCACGGCAGCCGCGGCCCGGTAGGTGCCGGGTTCGATGTCGGTTCCCACCGTCCACGTGCCGTCGCCCACGGTGCGCGCCGCCTTCGCCTTCTCGGCCCCGGTCACGGCGTCTTCGCGGGCCTTGACCGCTGCCTCAGCCGTCTTCACGGCAGCATCGGCCTTGCCGACTTCGGCCTCCCGGGCCGCAACCTTGGATTCACGGGAAGCCATGCCGTTTTCAAGCGTGTCGGACTTGCCTTTCAGTGAGGCGTAGCTGGAAAGTGCAGCGTCCCGCTCGGTCTCGACGGTGGACTTCTCGCCAGCGAGGGACTTATATGCGGTGCTTTCCGTGGGATCCGGCAATGCCGTTCCAAGCGCCGTTCCGCCGGCAAACAGCACGACGGCGGCCGCCGCCAGAAGGGCAGGCTTCTTCCGGCCACGCTTGGTCAGCTGAGCAGGAGTCGCATGCCCGGCTTGGTACGCCTGCTCAGTGTCGGGGATCTCCCCCGGGCCGATGTCGTTGTTCAGCATTTCTCTTCCTCGTTCCATGAGTCCTGCAGGTCGGCGGCGGGATACCTCCCCCCAATGTGCGGTTTCCCGCCACCGCCACAGCTTCGGAAGATTTCCTTCGTGGCTGCAGAAACAAGCTACGGCTGGGCTGGCGTACGCGGACGCTGAGTAACTGATAACGGGGGTTATCAGCGGAAAAGTGGCGATGTCATGGCATCCGGCTAGGCTGTGGGAACACTCGACGAAGGGGGAACCGGAATGGATACAGCAACGGGCTCAATGCGCATGACGCTGTCGGACGTGGCATCCCTCTCGCAGGTTCAGCGTCCCGTCGTCTCCATGTGGCGGAAGCGCAGCAGCGGAGGGCCTCTGCCGTTCCCCTCACCCTCGGAAACGGTAAACGGCGTCGAACTCTTCGACGCCGACGAAGTTTCGGCATGGCTGCAGGCAACCGGCCGGGGCAACAACCCTGAGGCAGGAAACGACGTCGCCGTCCACGCCAAACCCGCGGATCACGCTGGGCCATTGAAGGACGGCCGCAAGACCTTCGACGGCCTCACAGCCCTGCTCGCCCTGAAAGTCATCACCGGAGAGGTGCTGGGTAACTTAGGCGCCTCCCGTCTCGTAGATGAGGCGGACGAGGCCGATCCGGATGATCTGTTCCTGTACTCGGAACTGGAGACCCTTGGCTCCGCACTTCCTGGGCTGGCCAGCTTCGCGGACAGGCTGGCGGACAGCGCCTACAGCGCTCCAGCGGCGTTTGAGAAACTGCTGACCCACCGCTTCAAGGAGGGCCTGAGGGAGCATGCGGATACCGCACTGACAGCCCCAGCCCTCAACCTCATCAGCGCGGCAGCCATAGAGCTCGCGGTCACGCTGGACAGCCGGCCAGTCTTTGTGGACGCCACACCAGGCGGAAGCGACGTCATGCTCAGCATCGCGCAGCACTTCAGCGAGTCAGAGTCCGCCACCTTTTTGGCAGCGGATCACGACGGCGGCGCCTCACGTTTCGCCCGCCGGCGCCTGGCAGTGCATGGCACGGACAGTGGGCCCGTCAAGGTTGATAGCAAAGGCGCCTTCGCCGTCACCGGTCCCGCCGTCCATGTTGCGCAATATCCCGCGCCCGGCAAACCCAGCCTCGACACCAAAGGCATCCTGTCCGGTATCGAGAACATCGTGCTGCAAATGGATGATTCCCAGCGCGCGGTGGTGATCGCTCCCTCCCGGGTGTTGTCTGATGCCCTTGCCGGTGAAACGGGCAACGTCCGCGCCGACCTGCTCCGGTCCGGCCGGGTGCGGGCCATCATCCGGCTCACGGCCGGGCTGCTCCGGGCAAAGCCACGCGAGCCGCAGGCGCTGTGGGTGCTGGGGCCTTCTTTTGCCGAGGTACCCATCGCAGACCGGTGGACCATGGTGGCAGACCTCACCACCGCCGCGCTGACCGTCGACGTGAGCCAGGACCTGATCAGCGACGTCGTCGCGTCCATGGGCAACCGCGCCACCATCCGCGCGCACTCCTTCCGGTTCGCCCGGTTGGTGCAGACCCGGCTTCTGCTTGCGCGAACCGGTGCCCTGGTAGAGCTGCCCGCCAAGGCTACGACAACGGCGGCGCCCGGCGCAGAGGCGGCACTACGTGCCGACGAACTCGTCAGGGCCCTGTCTACAAGGGGAAGTGGTGACACTACGCTTCTTGGTGTTCAGCCTACGGCCAACCGCTCCTCCCCTGCCCCAGCCTCGGTCACAGAACTTGTGGGCTCTGGGCACCTGAAGTACGTGAAGGGCATCCGGGTCGAAGAGCAGCACCTCAACACGACGGCGGGAAGCAGGATCCTTGGCCGGGAGGAACTGCTGGACCCCCATGATGCCCCCCCGCGCTTCATCACCCTGTTGGACTTCGCCGCCAGCTACCCTGCCGGGCGGCTCACCGAACCCGGCGACGTTGTTTTCTGTACCAGCCCGCGGCCCTCGGCCATTGTGGACGCGGCGGGCGGCGGCGTCGTCGTCTTTCCCGCCCGGATCCTGAGAATTGACCAAGGTGACCCGGGCGGCCTGCTGCCCGCCCTCCTCGCCAGTGACATTAACAACGTCAACCCGGCCGACAAGTCCTGGCGCAACTGGCAGCTGCGGCGCACAGGCGAAGCCCAACGGCAGCCGCTCACTAACGCCCTGCAGCGACTGCAACACGAGCAGGCCCAGGCCCGCGAACGGCTCAAACAGCTGGAAGAACTCGCTACCCTGATTACGGACGGCGTAGCGGGCGGAAGCCTCACCCTGACAGACCCTATTACCCACGCCGTGCCAGAAGAAGGAACTGCATAATGCCCCCGAAAGTGAAGGTGGACCTCGCCCCGTCCACCATGAAGGAACTCAAGGACACGCTCTGGAAGGCGGCGGACAAGCTCCGCGGTTCGATGGATGCCTCACAGTACAAGGACGTGATCCTGGGGCTGGTGTTCCTGAAGTACGTGTCGGACGCGTTCGAGGAACGGCGCGAACAAATCCAGGCCGAGCTGGAAGCCGATGGCCTCAACGAAGGGCAGATCGCCCAGCTCATTGACGACGTTGACGAATACACCGGCCGGGGCGTGTTCTGGGTTGCACCCCGGGCACGCTGGACCTACTTGGCAGAGAACGCCAAGGGCCTGGACTCAGTGGACGGGGCGGCTCCAAAGTCCATTGGACTGCTGATTGATGAGGCAATGGAGCTCATCATGCAGGACAACAAGTCCCTGGCCGCCACGCTCCCCAAGATCTATAACCGGGACAACGTGGACCAGCGCCGCCTGGGTGAGCTGCTGGACCTGTTCAACTCCGCACGGTTCACCGGCCAGGGCGCCAGCAAGGCGCGGGACCTGCTCGGCGAGGTGTACGAATACTTCCTGGAGAAGTTCGCCAAGGCCGAGGGCAAGCGCGGCGGCGAGTTCTACACGCCCGCTGGCGTTGTCCGCGTGCTGGTGGAGGTGCTGGAGCCGCACCGCGGGCGGGTGTACGACCCGTGCTGTGGCTCGGGCGGCATGTTCGTGCAGGCAGAGAAGTTCCTGGCGGCGCACCACCTGGAGGGCTCGGACATCTCGGTCTACGGCCAGGAGCTCAACGAGCGCACGTGGCGGATGGCCAAGATGAACCTTGCCATCCACGGTTTGAACGCCAACCTGGCTTCACGCTGGGGCGACACGTTTGCCCGTGACCAGCATCCGGAGCTGACCGGGAACAACGGCGCGGATTTCATCATGGCCAACCCGCCGTTCAACATCAAGGACTGGGCCCGGTCCGAGTCGGACCCGCGCTGGAAGTACGGCGTCCCGCCGGCCGGCAACGCCAACTACGCCTGGATCCAGCACATCATCTCCAAGCTGGCGCCCGGCGGCAGCGCCGGCGTGGTCATGGCCAACGGCTCCATGTCCTCCAACTCGGGCGGCGAGGGCGAGATCCGCGCCCAGCTGGTGGAGGCCGACCTCGTCTCCTGCATGGTGGCCCTGCCCACCCAGCTCTTCCGCAGCACCGGCATCCCGGTCTGCACCTGGTTCTTCGCGAAGGACAAGACCGCCGGACCGCGCGGCTCGATGGACCGGACCGGGCAGGTGCTTTTCATCGACGCCCGGAACCTGGGCCACATGGTGGACCGCGCCGAGCGCGCCCTGTCCGACAACGACATCGCAAAGATCGCCAACACCTACCACGCCTGGCGCGGCACCGCGTCGGCAGTTGAGGCAGGGCTGACGTACGAAGACGAGGCCGGCTTCTGCTACTCGGCTTCACTCGCCGAGGTCAAGGCAGCGGACTACGCACTGACACCGGGCCGATACGTCGGCGCCGCGGAAGTGGAGGACGACGGTGAGCCGATCCAGGAAAAGATCGCGCGGCTTTCGAAGGAGTTGTTTAAGCAGTTCGAGGAGTCCGAGCGGTTGGCAGCGGCTGTGCGCGAGCAGTTGGGGAGGGTCGATGTCTGATCTGACCGTTCGTGACCTTGGCGCGCTCTTTGACGGCCCCCACGCGACACCCAAGCGGATTGAATCAGGGCCCTACTTCCTGAACATCGCCAGTTTAAACGGCGGACGATTGGAACTGGATCAGTCCGATCACGTTTCAGAAACGGACTTTCAGAAATGGACCAAGCGCGTTGAGCCCACAGAGGGGGATCTTCTCTTCTCCTATGAGACGCGACTCGGGGAAGCAGCCCTCATGCCTGCGGACGTTCGCGCATGCCTCGGCAGGCGCATGGCACTTATTCGTCCGAACCGTTCAGTGGTAAACCCCAAGTTTCTTCTCTACTACTATCTCAGCCCAGGGTTCCAGCGAACGATTGAACAACACACCATCCACGGCGCAACCGTAAACCGCATCAGCCTCTCCACTATGGGCGCGTGGCCCGTATCAATCCCGAGCCTTGATGAGCAGCAGGCAATCGCGGAGGTGCTCGGCGCCCTCGACGACAAGATCGCCGACAACACCAAGCTTGCCGCTACCGCTAAGAACCTCGCGGAAGCGTACTTTCTTGATGCACTGCGCGGCGCCAGCGAGGAAGCGGTGCTCGGTGACATCTTGGCCCTCGAATATGGCAAGTCGTTGCCAGCCTCTAAGCGGACACCCGGGAATGTGGACGTGTACGGGAGCGGCGGAGTCTCGGGTACGCACACCGAGGCGCTTTGCGAAAACCCTGGCGTCGTCGTCGGAAGAAAGGGAACTGCCGGTGCAGTCCACTGGTCTCGCCGGCCCTTCTTCCCAATCGACACTACGTTCTATGTCGTGCCGAGATCTGCAAACATCAGCCAGATCTTCAGCTACTTCCTCCTTAGAACTCTACGCCTTGACGAGATGAATAATGACTCGGCAGTGCCCGGTCTTAACCGCAACGAGGCACACGCAAGCCGGATTCGCGTGCCGTCGAAGGACCGTCTGAATACATTCACCGCCACCGCAACCGTTCTATTTGACCTGATTGCAAGCAGCGAAACCGAAAATGAATCGCTCGCCGCGACCCGCGACACTCTCCTCCCCCAGCTCATGTCCGGAAAGCTCCGGGTCAAGGATGCAGAGAAAGTCCTGGAGAACGCCGGAGTGTAAACGCGCGGCGCGATTGATGGGCAACCGGGGATCACCGTCCGAAGCCTGAGTAAGCTGAACAACAAATCGATTTGGGGGGAATCACCGTGACAGCACCAGCAGTGGCCTTTTCGGAAGCCGACTGGGAGGGCGCCGCGAAGGAGCGGCTTGGGGAGTTGGACTGGAAGCCCATGGAGGGCCAGGCGATTGCACCCGGCACCGGGGAACGCGAGGCGTGGGCCGAGCTGCTGATCCGGCCACGCCTGCTTCAAGCCCTCCAGCGGCTCAACCCGGAGGTCCCGGCCCAGTACCTGCAGCAGGCCTTGGCGGAAATCGCATCACCGCAGTCGAACGACGCGTTGGCCGAGAACCACCGCATCCACAACTGCCTGGTCGACGGCTATCGACTGACCTACATCGACTCCGATGGCAACGAGGCCAACCCGACCATCGGACTGCTCAGCCAGGCGCCGGACCAGAACGACTGGCTCGCCGTCAACCAGGTCACCTTGGTGCAGGGCGATTACAGACGGCGCTTCGACATTGTGCTCTACTGCAACGGCATGCCCGTCAGCATCATTGAACTCAAGAAGGCCGGCAGCGCCTACGCCGACCTCCCCGGGGCCCACGCCCAGCTGCAGACGTACCTTCGCGAATTTCCCATGGCGTTCCGCTTCTGCGTCTTCACGCTCGCCAGTGACGGAATCCAGGCCAAGTACGGGACTCCCTTCACCCCCTTCAACCATTTCTCACCGTGGAACGTTGACGACGACGGCGTGCCGGTTCCGCAGGGCTACATCCTGGATGGCGATGCGGTCACCGCGCTCGACACCGCGCTGGACGGGCTCTACAACCAGGAACGTTTCCTGCAACTGGTCCGCAACTTCACGGCCTTCGACCAAGGCTCCGGTGGGCTGGCCAAGCGGATCGCCAAGCCGCACCAGTACTACGCAGTGACCAAAGCGGTGGCCAGCACCATCCAGGCGGTGGAAAGCAATGGGAAGGCAGGAGTTGTCTGGCACACGCAGGGGTCTGGCAAGTCCATGGAGATGGAACTGTACGCGAACATGGTGGCGCGGCAGCCAAAGCTCAAAAACCCCACCGTCGTGGTCATTACCGACCGGAACGAACTGGACGGCCAGCTGTTCGAGAGCTTCGACCGAAGCCTACTCCTCGCGGAGTCACCCAAGCAGATCAAGAAGCGGTCGGAGCTTCGGGACGAGTTGAGCAACCGGACGACTGGTGGCATCTACTTCACCACGCTGCAAAAGTTCGGCCGAAGCAGGTCCGAGAAGGAAGCCGGTGCCGACCATCCGCTGCTGTCCGACCGCCGCAACATCATCGTGGTGGTGGATGAGGCGCACCGCTCGCATTACGACGACCTGGACGGCTACGCCCGCCACCTGCGTGACGCACTCCCCCACGCCACGCTGATCGCCTTCACCGGGACCCCGATCTCCTTCGACGACCGGAACACCCAGGAAGTCTTCGGCGACTACATCGACATCTACGACCTATCACGTGCGGTGGAGGACGGCGCAACAGTGCCGGTGTACTTCGAACCGCGGCTGATCAAGGTGGGACTTTCCGAAGGCGTAACCGAGGAAGACTTGGACAAGTCCGCGGATGAACTGACGCTTGGGCTCGACGACACGGAACGCGCGCGCATTGAGGCGAGTGTCGCCGTCGTCAATGCTGTGTACGGTGCGCCGCAGCGCATCGCTGCGCTGGCAGAGGACCTGGTGGCGCATTGGGAAAACCGGCGTGATCGGATGCTCAAG
Organism: Arthrobacter sp. C152; assembly: GCF_054890965.1. NCBI lineage: Bacteria > Bacillati > Actinomycetota > Actinomycetes > Micrococcales > Micrococcaceae > Arthrobacter > Arthrobacter sp. C152. Next base: position 2,479 of record NZ_JBTZSU010000008.1, on the reverse strand, counting down.
TTCATTGAGGTGCCAGGCAAGGCGATGATCGTGGGCGGCACTCGGGAGATTTGCGCAAACCTCTACTCCGCCATTGTGGCACTGCGGCCGGAGTGGCATTGCGACGACCTGTCCAAGGGCAAGATCAAAGTGGTTTATTCGGGCGATGCTACAGATGTGCCGCCAGTGTCCGACCATGTGCGCCGCGATTCGTTGAACGCCCAGGTGAAGGAGCGACTCAAGGACGTCGACGACGAGCTGGAGATGGTGATCGTCAAGGACATGATGCTCACCGGCTACGACTCTCCCCCGCTGCACACTCTGTACCTGGACCGGCCGCTCAAGGGAGCGCTGCTGATGCAGACACTTGCCCGGGTCAACCGCACGTTCCGCGGCAAGGAAGACGGGCTGCTGGTGGCGTACGCGCCGTTGGCCGAGAACCTGTCTAAGGCGCTGAGTGAGTACACGCAGTCTGACCGGGCGAACAAGCCGGTTGGCCGCAACGTGGACGAGGCTGTGGGGCTGACGGTTTCCCTCGTGGAGAACCTGCGCTCCTTGTTGGCCGGCCATGACTGGAAATCCGTGCTGCTGAAAGGCGGACCGAAATCCTTCCTGAACGCCGTCACCGGAGCTGTCAGCTACCTGCGGAATCCTGCCACTCCGGGTAATCAGCCTGCCGATGGTGAGGAATCGCTTGCCGCGAAGTATCGCAGGTTCTCCGGGCAGCTGTCCCGGGCGTGGGCGCTGTGCTCCGGCTCGGAAAGTCTGGCCGAGTTGCGTCCCGAGATCCAGGCGTACGAGGAAATCCGCGTCTGGATGGCCAAGTACGACGCCGCCGACCGGCAGGCGAGCGGGGAACCAGTGCCAGAGGAGATCCAGCGGCTGCTGGGACACCTCATTGCTTCCGCGACATCCTCTGGCGAAGTTCTGGACATCTATGATGCTGCAGGCATGCCCAAGCCGTCTCTGGATGACCTCACACCAGAGTTCATCGCCAAGACGCAGAAGGCACGGAACCCACACCTAGCCATCGAGGCGCTGCGAAAGCTTATTGCCGATGAGTCTGCCTCTTCCACGCGGAATAACGTAATCCGGAAGCGCGCGTTCTCGGAACGAATCACCGAACTGATGAAGAAGTACACGAACCAGCAGCTGACGTCAGCTGAGGTTATCGCTGAGCTGGTGGAGCTGGCGCGTGAAGTCGCCGCTGAGGGTAAGCGCGGTGAGCAGTTCACTCCCCCGCTGAACTCCGACGAACTCGCGTTCTACGACGCCGTGGCCCAGAACGAGTCAGCCGTGGAGGTCCAGGGCGAAGGCGTTCTGGCTGACATCGCCCGTGAACTGGTAGCCGTCATGCGTCGCGACGTCCGCACTGACTGGACCGTGCGCGACGACGTCCGGGCGAAGCTTCGCTCCTCGATCAAGCGGCTTCTTGTGCGATTTGGGTACCCGCCGGACAAGCAACCGGAGGCTATCAAGCTCGTCATGGAGCAGATGGAGTCCATGGCCCCGCGCTTTGCCGAGGCGGGTCGCTAGCCCTTCTCGAATGTTTTCACATCATAAAACGACTACAACTGGCCGGGACCGCGACAAATCGAAGCTACAACCCGCCAAGTCCTCAAGAGGAGTGCAACGCCCATGAACGACCCCGTTATCGAATACTCCAAAGCACTTCTTACTGAGACAAGGGAAGAACTTGTCCGCGCTGACAACAAAGCGTCGATTCTTCTGGCAGCCTCTGGCGTGGCACTTGGAGCTCTGCTGGCTGCGATTTTGGGAGGTGATTGGACTCCCTTCCAGTTGGATGTCCGAATTCAATGGCTGTGGTGGGTTGGCTCCGCCTCGGCAGCAGTCGCAGTTTATTGGCTTGGTTCAGCGGTTTACCCAAGGATCCGGGCGAAGGGGCCACGGCCCGAAGTTGTCGCCTATTACGGCGACGTTGTGGACGCACGCGATCGGGAGCGGGTTGCAGAACTCATAGAGGCATCGAGCATAAATCCTAAAGATCGTTTCCTTGATCAAATCATCCAGATATCCAATACGGTCCAAACGAAATACCTGGCCATCCGGAAGGCCATGTGGTATCTCAGCCTTGCTGCTGCCTTTGGTTTGGTCTCTTTGATGTTGAACGTTGCCATCACTGCCTGAGGCAAACGGCCGCACGTTGCAGCTGAGGACGTCACCACTCCAGCAAGAGTGGAGGACTGCGCCGTCCCGGAACCTCTCCGGGACGGCGCACGCCGGCGGCGCCCCTAGATGAGTAAGTCCTATTGCCTTGGCGGGGCGCGGGCGCTTTTAAAATAAGGCGGAGAGTGTTAAGCCGGGTCTGTGAACACTCAACTAAACACTCTCCTGACCACACTGTACGTCTATTTGGATGACCATGTCCTGCCTGACCTTGGCATGTCCAGGGACCGCCGGCCGGGCCGGAAACCAGTTCTGAGTGACGCCGAACTGCTCTGCCTTGCCGTCGCCCAGCACCTGCTCGGCTTCTCCTCGG
>NZ_JBTZSU010000007.1:0-204466 GCF_054890965.1 Arthrobacter sp. C152 | reverse complement strand
AGGGGGAGGAGACACCGCGCCTTGGTAGAAACCGAAGAACGAGGAAAGACATCGGGGGGAACGGTCGGGGCACCTGCCCGGCCGCGCCTGACAGGGCCGGTGCGGCGGTCAGCCGCACCGGCCCTTAACACCAGCGTCGACTCAGGCCGCTCCCATAGACTGGGACCATGACGCAGCAGAACCTCAGCTCTCCCGGCCCTGACGATTTCGACCCCTCCGCCAGTTCCCTGGCCGGCCAGGTGGACAACTCGGTGATGGCTGAACTGCTGTCCATCCGTTCGAGCATCGACAACATCGACGCCACCCTGGTCTACCTGCTGGCGGAGCGTTTCAAGGCCACGCAAAAAGTGGGCTTCCTGAAGGCTGCCCACCGGCTGCCCGCCGGCGATCCCGGGCGGGAGGCGGCCCAGATCGCCCGCCTCCGGCGCCTGGCGGAGGACGCGCACCTGGATCCCGCGTTCGCGGAAAAGTTCCTGAACTTCATCATCGGCGAGGTGATCCGCCACCATGAGGCCATCGCGGAGGACCACCAGGCCGCATCCGGACCGCAGGCCTCCGCACTGAGGTGAGCGGGGAACAGCGGCAGCCCGGCAGCGGGAAGCTTCCGACCACGGCTGCCCCACCGACCGAAGTAACTGCCACAGGGCTGGGCCCGTGGCCCGGCGAGGATCCGCTTGAAGCCGCGCGCATCATCAGGGGCGAGCTGGGCAGTCCGCACCTGCCGTTCCTCGCCGAGCTGCCGGACCGCGGTGTCGGGTCTGATGCCGTGGGCCGCACCGCTTCGCTGCTGGAGGAGCTTGCGGCCGACGTCCAGCCTTACGGCTGGCGGCTCGTTGACCGTCCCGGCAAGGACAGCCGGAGGGCCGCTTCCGCGCTGTCCACGGACATCAACGTCCTGGCCGACGTAGCCGGGGCGGAGGAGTCCTCCGCCCCGGAGCTCAAGGTCCAGCTGGTGGGCCCGCTCAGCCTGGCAGCCGGCCTGCACCTGCACAACGGTGAGCGTGCCGTGGTGGATCACGGCGCCCGCCGGGACCTTGCCGAGTCGCTGGCGGCAGGTGTTGGCAGCTACCTCGCCCGGGTTTCGGCGGCCGTGCCCGGCGCCCGGCTGGTGGTCCAGATGGACGAGCCGGACATCGCGGCGGTGCTGGCGGGGGCGATACCCACCGCCAGCGGCTACCGCACGCTCAGGGCCGTTCCGGCGTCTGAGGCCCGTGAGTCCTGGCGTGTGGTCCTGGATGCGCTGCGCTCCGCCGGGGCGGCGGAAATCGTGGTGTCTGTGCCGGAGATAGAAGCACCGTTCGAGCAGATCCTGGCGGCCGGGGCGGACGGCATCGCGGTGCCGCTGAAGGCCCTGACCAACCGTCAATGGGAGCAGCTGGCCGGGGCGGTGGAGGCCGGCAAACGGCTCTGGGCCGGCGCCTTGGACGTCTCCGGCGGTGCGCTGCCCAAGGTGGCCGACTGCGTGGACTCGGTCTGGCGCCCGTGGCGCCAGCTGGGGCTTTCCGCATCCCTGCTCGGCGCGATCCGGGTGACGCCGGCGGCCGGGCTGGCCGGCCACACGCCCGCGCAGGCCACGGCTGTCCTGGGCACGCTCACCCAGCTTGCCGACGGACTGAACCAGCGTGCGCTGGGGTAGGCCTCAGACCCGGTTTTCCCAGCGGTCCGGCTGGGCGTAGCGCGGCAGGAAGCTTTGCGCGGCGCTGCCGCCGGTGTAGGGGCGGAGCCTGTAGTCGAAGGCCCCGGCGTACACCAGGACCAGGCCAATCTGCGGCTGGATCACCTTGACCTGGATGCGGTGCCTTCCGCTGCTGCCCGCCGCCGGATCCCACCATTGTTCGGCGTACGCCTTGGCATCCAGTGCGGCGGGAAGCGGTATCCGCAGCGGGCCGATGAACAGCCGTGAAGCCTCGGAGACACCGCGGAGCCTTCCCTCCGGGGTGACGCTGAGGTTCAGGTCCGTCACCAGCCGCCGGAACCGGCCCACGTAGTCCACCAGCTGGGTGGCGCCGCCTCTGGTGGTGGCGCTGGTGGTGTCCTGGAACAGCCGGGTGCGCCCGGGGAACCGGATCTCCCGCCGGGCCGTCAGGCTGGAGCGGCCAAACGGATCCTGGTGTGCGTGGTTCTCGATCCTGAACGGAATGTTCTCGCCGTATTCCGGGAAGAAGGCCTCCTCGCCGCTGGTGAGCCGCAGCAGGGGGCGAAGCCAGCGCTGGCGGCACCCGACGACGTCGAACGTCCCTTCCCCCACGCCGTACTGTCCGGAGCCTGGCGCCAGGGAGAAGTACTCCTGCAGTTCGGGCTGCAGCCGCGCGAACCGTGCGCCGAGGGCCTGCTCGTAGATCGGGGTGTTCACGGAAAGGACCTCCTGGTGGCGGCGATGGGCATCTGCTGTATCCGGCTTCACAATCTACCGGCAGCCTTGAGCCTGATGTACATGTCTGCGAGCCGGGGAGGCAACTCGTGGGGCTCGGCGTCCACCACCTCAACCCCGCAGCGCCGCAACTCGGCGGTCAACGCGGCACGTTGCAGCAGGGCCCGCTCCGCAGCGGCCGCCCGGTAGACCCCGGTGGCGTCATCGCGCCCGCGAAGCATGGTTCCAAGCTGTGGATCACGGACGGCCGCGACCACCACGACGTGCTGCCCTGCCAGCCGCTCCGCCGCCGGCAGCAGGCCCTCTTCGGGTGCCCCGCCGTCGAGCGTCGTCAACAGCACCACCAGGGACCTGTGCGGGGAAACTGCCCTGACCTGCGCCGGAAGTGCCGTCCAGTCCATCTCGATAAGCTCGGCCTCCAGCGGGGCCATGGCCTGGACCAGCCGGCCCAGGATGTGACCCTGCCCGGCGGAACCTGCCCGAGCCCGGATCCGGCGGTCAAAGGCGACAAAGTCCACCCGGTCGCCGCCGCGCTCGGCCAGCACCCCCAGCAGGAGCGCAGCCTCCATTCCGGTATCCAGCCGGGTTTCGTCACCGATCCTGGCTGCCGAGGTGCGGGACGTATCGAGGACCAGCACCACCCGCCGGTCCCGTTCAGGCCGCCACGTCCGCACCACCACTGCCGGGCGCCGGGCAGTGGCCCGCCAGTCGATGGAGCGGACATCGTCGCCGCGGACGTAGTCGCGCAGGGAATCGAATTCGGTCCCGGCGCCACGGATCTGGACGGCGGCCCTGCCATCGAGCTCGCGCAGCTGACGGAGCTTTGACGGCAGGTGCCGGCGGGAGTGGAAAGGCGGCAGAACCCGCACCGCACCGGGGCATCCGATGGTGCGCTGGCGGGCGCCCAGCCCCAGCGGGCCGAAGGAGCGGAGCGTCACATGGGCGGTCTTGAGGTCGCCGCGCCGGACGGGACGGAGACGGACGGCGAGCCTTCGGCCTTCGCCGGCCGGGACGTCGATGTCCTGGACGGGATTCTGCACACCGGCGGAGGGCTGCCAGCCGTCGCGAAGGGTGCCCTTCAGCCGCCGCACGCCTTCGTTGCGGACTGTCAGCCCAACCTCCAACGTGCTGCCCAGGGCTGCGTTGTCCGGACCGCCGCGCGCCAGGAGGACAGGCCGGAGCGAACCGGCAAGCAGCAGGTCTGCGCCCATCAAGGCCAGGAGCAGGGCGCTTGTCACCAGGACCGTGGCCCACCCCGGAAACAGCAGGACCGGAACCAGGCCCAGCAGGACCAGCGCCACGAAGCGTCCGGAGATGGCCATCAGCGGGGGACGGGGACGGTGGCCAGGATGCTGCCCAGAACATCGTCAACGCCCACGCCATCCATCTGGGCTTCGGGCTGGAGTGCCACGCGGTGCCGCAGGCAGGGCAGCGCCAGGGCCTTGACGTCATCGGGGGTGACAAAAGGGCGCCCGGAAAGCCACGCCCAGGACCGTGAGGTGTTGAGGAGCGCGGTGGCACCGCGCGGCGAAACGCCCAGCAGGAAGGAAGGGGCGGCCCGGGTGGCCCGGACCAGGTCCACGATGTAGCCGACGATTTCCGGATCCACCGCCACATCCGCAACTGCAGCGCGGGCCAGCGCCAGGTCCCCAGCGCCCGCGACGGCCCGGACCCCGGCTGCCTCCAGGTCCCGGGGGTCGAAGCCTGCCGCGTGGCGCCGGATGACCTCTATTTCGTCGTTGCGCCCGGGCAACGGCATGGTGAGCTTCAGCAGGAACCGGTCCAGCTGGGCCTCGGGCAAGGGATAGGTTCCCTCGTACTCCACCGGGTTCTGGGTGGCTGCCACCAGGAACGGTGACGGCAGCCGGCGGGACTGTCCGTCCACCGAGACCTGGCGTTCCTCCATGGCTTCGAGCAGCGAGGCCTGCGTTTTAGGCGGGGTGCGGTTGATCTCATCGGCCAGCAGGAGGTTGGTGAACACCGGACCTTCCCGGAAGCTGAATCCGGAAGTGTGCGAGTCGTACACCAGCGACCCCGTGACATCGCCCGGCATCAGGTCGGGGGTGAACTGCACCCGCTTGGTGTCGAGGCTTAGCGCCGCGGACATCGCCCGCACCAGCAGGGTCTTGGCTACCCCCGGGACGCCTTCCAGCAGTACGTGCCCCTGCGAGAGAAGGGCGATCAGCACGCCGGTGACCGTGCCGTCCTGCCCCACAACCGCTTTCGCCACTTCCCGGCGGACCTCCAGCAGGGCCTGCCTGGCGGGGTCTTCCGGGAGGGGGCGGCCATCGTCCGAGGCGTTGAGTGTCCCGGGGGCGCTGTTCTGTTCGCTCATTGGCTCATGACCTCTTTCTCCAGTTTGTCCAGCGCCTGCGACCAGGCGACCAGCCGGGCCTCCGTGCGGGGGTGTTCATTGACAAGGGCGGCGATGCCGGCGGCGTCACGGCCCAGCAGCGCGGCGGCCGCGGTGATGATGTCCGCCGGCGTGCTGCCCGGGCCGAGCCGGAGCCTGCCGGCCAGCCGTGTGAGCAGCCCGGCGCGAAGGTTGTCCCGGGCGTGGCCGATGGCATGTGAGTCGTGGTAGAGCCGGGCACGTCCTTCGGCGGTCTCCGCTGCCTTGACCACCACCGGCAAAGGCTCGAACACCAGCGGCCCGTGGCGGCGGCCGCGCCAGGCCATGGCCGCGGCCGCGACGACGAGGAGCCAGGGACCGAGGAAGCGCGCCCAGTCCGGGGCAAGGTCATCGAGCGTCGTGCCGGCGCCGTCGGGGGCCACGTCCTGCAGTGTGGGCAGGTACCAGACGAGGTCCGGGGACCTGCCGAGCAGCCGGATGGCGAGGGCCGCGTTCCCTTCCCCGGCCAGCTTGCCGTTGGCGAGGACGGCCGTGCTGCCCAGCACCGTGACCCGCCCGGCGGCGCTGGCTGCAAGCAGCCCGGCGGCACTGCCGCCCGGACGGTAGCAGGTGGTGCCGCCGTCGTACACAAATCCCGGTGAGCCCGTGACCGGGCCTGCAGCCTCCGCATCCGGCAGGGAGCACCCCGGCTCCAGGACCGGGAAGGAATCGGGAACCACGCCTGCCTGGTGGATGCCGCTGTCCATGGCGGTGAGGATGTCCAGCCGCGGCGTGACCACGACAACCCGGGCAGCGTGCTCCATCAAGGCACGCACCTGCGGGCCGTCCAGCAGTCCGTTCCGGTCATAGAGCAGGAGGGTGGGGGAGGAACCTGACTGCAGTGCGGCCATGGCGGCACCGAGCCTGTCCGGGGTGTGGACGTTGACGCCGTGCTGCTGCAGGATCCCGGCCAGGGCCTTGGCTCCGTCCGGGCCGGCGTTGCCGGCCGAGAGCGGAATACTGTCGCCCCGGGGGGCCAGTTGCGTCCCGATGGCCAGCGCGAGGGCGGCGGCCACCACGGCCCCTGCGGCCGCAAGCCGGCGGTGGCGCCGGAACCAGGATGTGCGGGTGGTCGCCGCCGGCGACTGCCCGGCAGGCAGGTCCTGCTGGTCCGCGGCGGCGGCATCCGTGCCGGCGGGGAGGGCGCTGGTCATTGCGGGGGCACCGTGCTTTGGGCGGGGGAACGGGCGGGCTTGCTGGCTGCCAGCGACGCGTCCAGGGCCGCCATCTCCTGGTAGTCGGCGCTGCCCGCGGCCCGGTTGCCGTAACGGATTCCGTCGAACACGGCGGCAGCCCGTTCCAGGCGCCGGGCTTCCGGACCGAACGGCAGGGCCAGCGCGCGTGCCGCTTCGTCCGCGGTCCGGCCCGCCTGCGGCTCCAGGATGGCCCGGTCTTCTGCGCTGCGGACCAGCGCCCGGAAGCGTTCGACGACGGCGTCCCCCCAGTTTCCGGCGGCGGCCGCGGCTTCCGCGCGGGCACGGTAGCCGGCGGCACGGAGGGCGGCATCGCCTTCGAAGACCTCCCTGGCCCGCCGGGCCCGGGCGTTCAGGCGGGGGCGGGCGAGGATCACGGCGGCCGCGATGATGGCCGCGATGACAAGGGCGATGACCGCTGCAGGCACCTGGGCGGGGTCGCCCGGCGAGCCACCATCCAGGGACCGCAACCACTCAAGGAAGCCCCGCCAGGCCGACTCAAGCCAGGAGGGCCCGGCGTCGCGGTATTCGGGTTTGGCCAGTTCCTCCGCAGCCCAGCGCCGGGCCTGTTCCGCGGTGGGCAGCACAGGGGGCTCAGCGGCCATCCGGCCATCCCTGCGCCGGAGCGCCATAGCCCGGGTAGGGTCCGGCCACGCCCGGCAGGACACCCCGGCCCGGAACGCCGGGGTCGGCGCCGGACTCGTGCTGGCGCAGCAGGGTGACGTCCAACCCGTCCTTGCGCATCCGCAGGTCCAGGTACAGCAGGGCCATGACCGATGTCTGGAAGGCGTAGCCCACCGCGCCGGCCAGCGCCCCGAGCACCGCTGTGGCGATGCCCGCCGCCACGGCCGTTGCTGCCTGCTGTCCACTGCCGCCATGCGGGGAGACGACAGTGGCGAGGAAGCTGGCCACAAAGGTCACCGGGATCAGGGCCAGCTGGCTGATGACTCCCACGAGGATGCTTACCACCGCGGTGATTCCGAAAATGCGCCACCAGTTGGCCCGGGTCAGTTCCCAGGACCGCCGCAGCCCGCCGAAGGCGCCCAGTTCCTCGACCACGACTGCGGCAGGAGCCACCAGGAACTTGACCGCCACCCAGGCGAACAGCAGCACGACGACGAAGAACAGTGGAATCGCCAGCAGGATGCCCATGCCGCGGGCATTGGAGAACAGGAGCGCCATGGCCGCTCCCAGGAGCACCACCGCCAGGACTCCTGCCGCCATCAGCAACGCTGCCAGCCGGACCAGCGCCCACGTCCTGGACCGGGACAACTGCCACATCCGGCGGAAGCCCGTACGCCGGTTCAGCGCCGACCTGGCCACGGGCACCACCATGGCCCCCTGGAGCACAACGGAGACGAACACGGCCAGGATGGAAAAGAGGACGACGCCGGCCAGGAACCCTAGGCCCGCGGAGGCAAGGGCCGCCGGCGGCGCGGTTTCGGCCCAGGCCTCGATGGAACCGGCGGAGACGGCGCTGGACGTGGTGACGACCGCCGCGACGATGGCGGCCAGGGACTGGGCGAGGAGGGCCGCGCCGAGCATCGCGCCGGGGTTGCGCCGGATGGCATGGAACGCCCCATCCAGGATCTCGCCGAACATCAGGGGCCGCAGGGGAACAATCCCCGGCTTGGGCGGGGCAGCGTAGCGGGGCTGGCCGTACGGGGAGTAGCCGTTTGGTGCCATGCCGTAAGGCGGGGTGCCATATGGTGCGGTGCCGTAGGGTGCTGTGCCGTAGGGTGCTGTGCCGTAGGGGGAGCCAGGGGACGGCTGTTGCCACGCGCGCGGCGGCTGCCACGGGTGCTGGTCCGCCGGCTGCTGCCACGCCTGCCCTCCTGCCGGCGGCGCCCACGGCTGCTGGTCCGCCGGCGGTACGGGTCCCATGCCGCCGGAAGGCGCGGCCCCGCCGTCGTACTGTCCACCGGCCGGATGCTCCCGCGCGGGATCCCCGGACCCGGACTCCTGTGGTGACACTGATTCCTCCCCCATGCCAGTGCGCCTGCCGCCCGCGGCGCCCCGCTATCAACGGCCGGCGCAGGCCTCGCGGCGCATGCCCCCAGACTATAGTTCCGCCGTCGGCCGGCCTAGTACCACGCCATGCCGGAAGCCCCTGAACAGGACAAAGCCATCCTGATAAGGGAATATATAACTATGAAGGCACGCATTCTGGTGGTTGATGATGACGAAGCGCTGGCCGAGATGATTGGAATTGTCCTCCGCAACGACGGCTTTGAGCCGGTGTTCTGTGCGGACGGTGCAAAGGCGCTCGACGTCTTCAGGTCATCCAGGCCGGACCTTGTGCTGCTCGATCTCATGCTTCCCGGCATGGACGGCATCGAGGTCTGCCGGCAGGTCCGGGCCGAGTCGGACGTCCCCATCGTCATGCTGACCGCCAAGTCCGACACCTCCGACGTCGTCCGGGGACTGGAATCGGGCGCGGACGACTACGTGCCCAAACCCTTCAAGCCTGCTGAATTGGTGGCACGTGTTCGGGCACGCCTCCGCCCGGGTGACCAGAAGGCACCGGAGACGCTCAAGATCGCGGACATCACCATCGACGTCGCGGGGCACACCGTCAGCCGGGGCAACGACCGGATCTCGCTGACACCGCTGGAATTCGACCTCCTCGTGGCACTTGCCCGCAAGCCCTGGCAGGTCTTCACCCGGGAGCTGTTGCTTGAGCAGGTGTGGGGCTACCGGCATGCTGCCGATACCCGGCTGGTCAACGTCCATGTGCAGCGTCTGCGCTCCAAAATCGAGCAGGACCCGGAAGTTCCGGAAGTCGTATTGACGGTGCGTGGTGTCGGCTACAAAGCAGGGGTCTGAGCCCGCCTCCCATGACGGGGGAGTGGCCCGTCCCGACCCCGCGGACGCACACCGGCCCGGTGGTGCTGCGGAGCCCGGTGCAGCCGATCCGAAGCCCGGGGACGGCGCCGAAAGGCAGGATGACGGCACGGCCGTGACGCCGGGCGTGCGCCGGGTGGCATTCCGTGCCCGCATCTGGCAGCGCAGGGCCCTGATCGTGTCGTTGCGGGTCGCCAGGCTGGTCCGGATGGGGGTGCGCCGGTTCCTCCCCGGCCTGAGGTACCTCGGACGTGCGCTCCAAAAGCGCTGGCGCCGCTCGCTGCAGTTCCGCACGGTCCTCACCACCCTGTTGCTCGCGGTGACGTCGTTTGCCGTGGTTGGCGCCTACCTGTCCAACCAGATTGCCAACAACCTGTTCCAGGAACGCCTCACGCAGGCAGAGTCCGAGACCCGCTACAACGTCAAACAGGTGCAGGAAACGTTCGACGGCGCCCAGGTCACCGACCAGTCCAGCGTCATCACCCTGGTGTATGACACGTTGAACGCGGTCGAGGGGCGGGGCTCGGTTATCCAGCGCCGCTACGTTTTCGAGGCGATGCCGGAGCAGACCAAGCCCCGGAACAGGTGGGTGGAGTCGCGCGCTTCCGACCAGTTGACTGTCAGTGTCATCCCCCCCGGAACTGCGCAAAGCCGTCCAGCAGTCCGGCAAGGACCAGTATTGGGCCTCCACCGTCATTCCCGTGGGTACCGAGGACCGTCCCGGCATCGCCGTGGGCAACAAGGTGACCTTCAATGGCACCGTCTACGAGCTCTACCTGATCTACGACCTCAACACGGCGCAGCAGACGCTCAACGAAATCCAAAGCGTGCTGTGGGCGGGCGGAGCGGTGCTCGTCCTGCTGATCGGAGCCGTCGCCTGGTACGTCACCCGCAACGTGGTCAGCCCTGTCAGCCACGCGGCCATGGTGTCGGAGAAACTCGCCGCCGGCCAACTGCAGGAACGCATGGTGGTCCGCGGCGAGGACGAGGTGGCACGCCTGGGCGCCTCCTTCAACCACATGGCCGCCAGCCTGCAGGAGCAGATCACCCAGCTGGCGACCCTCTCGCAGATGCAGCAGCGCTTCGTCTCCGACGTCTCCCACGAACTGCGGACCCCGCTGACCACCGTTCGGATGGCGGCAGAGGTGCTGTACGACGCCCGCGACGATTTCGATCCAATCAACAAACGCTCCGCCGAATTGCTCTACAACCAGGTTGAACGCTTCCAGTCACTGCTCTCAGACCTGCTGGAAATCAGCCGCTTCGACGCCGGCGTGGCCGTGCTCGACGCCGAGCCCGAGGACCTCGTCCAGGTCATCGCCCACGTCATCGAGGGCGCCGCACCGGTGGCGGCCGAGTATGGCTCCGACATCGTCCTCACTGCGCCCAACGAGGCCATCATCGTGGAAATGGATGCCCGCCGGATCGACCGGATCCTGCGGAACCTGATCCTTAACGCCGTCGAGCACGGTGAAGGAAAGCCGGTGAACGTCACCGTCGCGGCGAACCAGACTGCCGTGGGAGTGGCGGTCCGGGACCATGGCATCGGCATGGAACCGGCGGAGGCTGCACGGGTCTTTGACAGGTTCTGGCGTGCGGATCCCGCCCGGGCCCGCACCACGGGAGGAAGTGGGCTGGGGCTCTCGATCGCCATGGAGGACACCAAGCTGCACCACGGCTGGCTGCAGGCCTGGGGCAGGAAAGGCAACGGCGCGAACTTCCGCCTCACCCTTCCCCTGCGGCAGGAAGAGGAAGTCGCGGAGTCCCCCGTCCAGCTCGAACCCCGTGACGCCGTCATACCAGGGACGCCGGGCAATATCCCGGCCGAACAGGATTACAGCAACATGCTGGTGCTGGAGACCGGTGCCGCCCGGCCCGGCCCGGCGCCCGCCCCCGAGGAGACACCATGACCGGCCATCCGCCCCGGGCGAAGTCCACTGCCGCGCTGCTGGCGCTGGTGATGGTCCTCCTGGCAGGCTGTGCCCGGATCCCCACGTCCGGCCCGGTCGGCAAGAGCAGCGAAAGCAGTGCCGGCAACGTCAGCGCCCCCGTCTTCCTGCCGGCCGCGCCGCAGCCGGGTGCCTCGCCGGAAACCATCATCGACTACTTCTATCGAGCCGGCAGCGGCTACGAGGACGACTACGCCGTCGCGAGGCAATACCTGACCCAGGCGTCCGCCGTGTCCTGGAAACCGGACAAGCGGGCGCTGGTCTACCGGGAAGCAAGGGTGGTGCCGACCGACACGGAGAACGTTTACAACTACGAACTCGACGTCTCCTACACCGTGGACGCGGACGGCATCGCCACCCAGTCCCCGCCGGGCACCGTGGAACGGATCCCGGTGACGGTCAGCCAGGTGGACGGGGAATGGCGGATCTCGGCGATCCCGGACGGAACGGCCATCGCGGAGGAAACCTTCAAGGTCATCTACGGCGCCTACCCCATTTACTTCTACGACCCCACCTTCACCTACGCCATTCCCGATGTCCGCTGGTTCCTGAAGAACAAGACGGTCAAGGCCATGACCAGTGCCCTGCTCGCCGGCCCCGCCCCCTACCTGCGCGGTGCCGTGGCCAGCGCCTTCCCGTCGGGGATCAAGCTGGCGCGCGAATCCGTGCCCGTGGTCTCCGGCGCCGCCCAGGTGGACCTCACGGCCAAGGAACTGATGGAAACATCCGCCGAAGACCGGCTCCGGATGCAGATGCAGCTGACCCTGACTTTCCGCAGCCAGCCCGACGTCGTCAACGTCGAGCTCCGCGCCAACCAGGACCTGGTGCGGGTCGAGGACAACGGGGCTGTGCTTCCTCCGGTGCTGGACAAGACCGTGCCGTCCCGCCAGATCGCCATCAGCGGCAATGAGCTGGTGCGCTACGAAAACAACCGTGTCTCCCCGCTGCCCGACATGCAGCCGGTTTCCGCCCTCAGCCCGCGGTACCCGGCCGAATCCCCGGTATCCCAGACCGCGGCGTTCCTCAACGACAGCAGGACCACCCTTTACAGCATCAGCCCCGGCCAGCCCGCGCGTGCCCTGACCACCAGGAGCATACTCAGCAGGCCCTCGTTCAGCGTCAACGACTGGGTGTGGACTGCCGGTCCCGGGGCAACGGGGGCTACCGAGGTCGTGGCCTTCCACCCTTCAGGGGTGGCTGAAGGCGCGGCGGTTCCGTCCGTTACGCTGGCCCCGTCCTGGCTGGCCGGCCGGACGGTCAAGGAGTTCAGGGTGTCCCGTGACGGCGTCCGTGCGCTGGTCATCTCGGAACAGAACGGCAAATCCCGCGTCCAGGTGGCCGGCATCATCAGGGCCGGCGACGGTACGCCGCGGGAACTGACCACCCCCGTTTCGCTCGTCTCCTCAACGGACCCGGACCAGGGTGTGTGGGTCAGCAGCACCACAGTCGCCGTGATGAAGGGATCCGCCGGCTCCAACGTGACGCCCGAGCTGCTGTCGCTGGCCTCGGGACAGCCGCAGCAGCTTGCGGCGTGGCCCGGGCTCGTTGCCATCAGTGCCGGCAACGGGGCCGATGACATCTACGCACAGTCCGCGGAAGGCATCTTCCAGCGCCTGGGCAACGGCTGGTCCCCGCAAATCAAGGGCCCAATCGATCCGGCTTTCCCCGGCTGAGACCTGTTGCCCACATAGCGCCACCTGGGGCTTTCCCGTGAGGAGACAAAGCCCCAGGGTACAAGGGTGATCATCGTCCCCAGGAGCAATGCCGGCGCCGGGCAGGGAAGGCCGCCGAAGCCCGACCCCGACCTGCACCCGCCGCCCGCCTCTCCGGCCAAACACCGGCAGGATCACCAGGCCGTCGTGCTGCGGCTCCTTGACTGGGTTGCCGGGGCCGTTGATGAGTTCCTCGCCCTCGCGGCCCCCGTGGACTGCGTGTGCTGCGGAGCGGAGGACCGTGCACTGTGCGCAGCATGCGCCCGGCGCATCCGGCAGCTCACCAGGCACCCGTTCCGGGCCGAGAGCGCGGCTCCGTCGCTGATGGACGTCGGCGGGAACGTCCTGCTGCCGGTGGTGGCGGCCGGGGTCTACCGCGACGAGCTGGCCCAGGGGCTGCTGTCATTCAAGCGGCACGGCCAGCGCCAGCTGGGATCCAGCCTTGGGCGTGCCCTGGCGGGAGCAGTGGGGGCTGCGGCCGGGGGCGGCGGTGGGCTCCTGCTGGTCCCCGTGCCCACCAGCACCGAGGCCTACCTCCGCCGCGGGTTCAGCCCCGTCCACCTGCTCCTCAAGGAGACCGCGCGGCGGCTCCCCGGGCTTCCCGTCTCGGATTGCCTGCGCAAGGCGGGCCGGCCGGACCTGCAGCTGCCGGGAGGGCAGAAGGGCCTGGGCCGCGGTGCCCGCTCGCAGCGGGTCCGGGGCTCCATGAGGGTCCGTCCGCGGGCACGCCCGGGGGTAGCTGGCCGTGGTTGCATCATCGTCGACGACGTCCTGACCACCGGAGCCACGCTCGGCGAAGCAGCCCGCGCCCTCCATCTGGCAGGGGCGGTGGTGAGGGGCGCCGTCGTGCTGGCTGCGACGCGGCCACCCGGTGCGGACGTGCCCGCCGGGGCAGCATACCCGCCTGCAGCGGCCACCCATGACTTAGAAAAAAATAAACCGGGAAAGGATGAATAACGGGTGTCTATGAACTAACGTCGGTGGTGGGTACCAAGACAGAATGTACCTTTCGATGGCGGCTCGGAAAGGGGCTCGACTGTCAAACAGCCCGGCCCATGGAAGTGCCGCCGTCGTGTCACCGAAGTCATTTGGAGGGCACCATGGAGTTTATGATCAGCGGACGAAATCTGACAGTTTCAGACCGGTTCCGCGAATATGCCGGGGAAAAGATCGCAAAGATCGAATCGCTGGGCGACAAAGTCCAGCGGGTAGACGCGAAGGTCTCCAAGGAGACGAACGCCCGGCAAACCGGCGACCAGCTCACCGTTGAGGTGACGGTCCTGGGCCGTGGGCCTGTAATCCGTGCCGAAGCGAGCGCTGCAGACAAATTCGCCGCCTTTGACCTCGCGTACAACAAACTGCTTGAACGGCTCCGCCGGGCCAAGGACCGGAAGAAGGTCCACCACGGGCGCCACACGCCCAAGGCCGTCCGCGAGGCAACCGCCTCCCTTGAGCCGGCCAGTGCCCATGAGCCGCTCTACCTCGAGGCCAACCACCGCAGTGAAGCCGCAGCGCCGACGGACGAAAAGACCCCCTACGACATCGAGAACGATATTCCGGCCGGCAAGTCGCCGGTCCTGATCCGGCGCAAGGTCTTTCCCGCAGCGTCGATGACCCTTGACGACGCCGTGGACAACATGGAGCTCGTAGGCCACGACTTCTACCTCTTCGTGGACAAGGAAACCAACACGCCCTCTGTCGTATACCGCCGCCGCGGCTGGACCTACGGGGTGATCACGCTGGACCATGAATGCGAGCCCGGGGACACTGTCGTGGAGGAAAAGGTCCTTGCATACCGCTCCGACGACGCGCCCGCGAAGGTTTAGGGTGGTGTGATCCACCAACAGAGAGGACTGAAGTGCCGGCATCGCTGAGCCTGGACCAGGCACGGCGGATCGCACTGGCAGCGCAGGGACTCCACAAAGGACGGCCCACCGGCCCCGTGTCAGCACGGACGGTGGGCCGTACTTTTGCGCGGCTCCAGCTGGTCCAGATCGACTCCGTCAACGTCCTTATCCGAAGCCACTTCCTGCCTTTCTTCTCCCGGCTTGGCGACTACGACCGCTCGATCCTGCAGCGAATGTCCGGCAGCCATCCCCGCAGGATGCTGGAGTACTGGGCCCACGAAGCGAGCTACATCCGGCCTGAGCACTACCAGGATCTGCTCCTGTGGCAGAAGCGGGCCTGGGTCGGGGCTTCGCGCCTGGATCCTGAGGTCCGCAGTTCGGTATCGGAGAAAATCCTCGCGGTGCTTGCCCGGTCCCGGCCGCTGACGGCTGCCGAACTGACGGCGCGGATTGGCCACGTCGAGGAGAAACAGAACGACAACTGGGGTTGGAACTGGAACGCGGTGAAGCGGGTCCTGGAGCACCTCTTCGAAGAAGGGGTGGTATCGGCGGCCTCCCGGACCGGACAATTCGAGCGCCGCTACACACTGACCGCGAAGGTCCTCCCACAATTGCCTGCGGGCGGCGAAGCGGATCCTGCGGCCGCGCTGGACCGGCTGACCGAGGCGGCCGCCAGCGCGCACGGCATCGGAAGCATCAAGTGCTTCGCCGACTACTTCCGTACCCCCGTCAAGGCGACGGCACTTTCCGTCGGGCGTCTGGTGGAGCAAGGCCGGCTCGAGCGGGTACCGGTTGCCGGCTGGGGCCGGGAGGTCTTCCGGCACGTGGAGGCGGCCATGCCACGGCGCGCTGTCGGACGGGCGCTGCTGAGCCCGTTCGACTCCCTTGTTTTCGAACGCAGGAGGCTGTGGGAACTCTTCGGATTCCACTACAGAATCGAGATCTACACCCCGGAGCACAAACGGCGCTATGGCTACTACGTGCTGCCTTTCCTGCTCCGGGACAGACTGGTGGCCCGCGTCGACCTGAAAGCTGACCGCTCCACCGGTCGGCTCCTGGTGAAGTCCGCCTACGCCGAGCCGGATGCCCCGCCCGACACCGCCGTCGAACTTGCCGCCGAGCTGACGCTGATGGCCGGCTGGCTCGGCCTGCCCGGGGTCGAAGTGGGGCAGGCCGGGGACCTTGCCGCCGGGCTGGCGCACGACCTCCGGCGTCTCTGAGGCGTATCGCTCTCAGGGAAAACGGGCACCGCCAGGGTGTCTCTCCCGTAGACTGAACACGCCAGAATTCGGCGGCATCAGACTGGGAGCAACTTCACGTGGCATCACTTATCGAAAAAATCCTCCGTACGGGTGACAAGAAAACACTCCGGCAGCTGCGGAACTATGCCGATTCCATCAATGCCCTCGAAGACTCGTTCAAGACCTTTACCGACGCCGAGCTTCGGGAAGAAACCGACCGCCTCCGCGAACGCCACCGCGACGGTGAAAAGCTCGACGACCTGCTCCCCGAAGCCTTCGCCGCGGTGCGGGAAGCCTCGTCACGGACCCTGGGCATGCGCCACTTCGACGTCCAGCTGATGGGTGGTGCAGCCCTGCACCTGGGCAACATCGCTGAAATGAAGACCGGTGAAGGCAAGACCCTGGTGGCGACCGCTCCCGCCTACCTGAACGCCCTCGCCGGCAACGGCGTCCACGTGGTCACCGTGAACGACTACCTCGCCGAATACCAGTCCGAACTCATGGGCCGCGTGTACCGCTTCCTTGGCCTGACCAGCGGGGTCATTTTGGCCAACCAGGACCCAGCCGTCCGCCGCCAGCAGTACGCCGCCGACATCACCTACGGGACCAACAACGAGTTTGGCTTCGACTACCTTCGCGACAACATGGCCTGGGACCGCAATGAGCTGGTCCAGCGCGGCCACCACTTCGCCATTGTTGACGAAGTGGACTCCATCCTGATCGACGAGGCCCGTACACCGCTGATCATCTCCGGTCCGGCGCAGGGGGATACCAACCGCTGGTACAGCGAGTTCGCCAAGGTGGTGCTGCGGCTGCAGCCGGAGAAGGATTACGAGGTCGACGAAAAGAAGCGCACCGTCGGTGTGCTCGAGACCGGCATCGAGAAGGTCGAGGACTACCTTGGCATCTCGAACCTCTACGAGTCTGCCAACACCCCGCTGATCGGCTTCCTTAACAACGCCATCAAGGCAAAGGAACTGTTCAAGCGTGACAAGGACTACGTCATCCTCGACGGCGAAGTCCTGATTGTCGACGAGCACACCGGGCGCATCCTGGCCGGGCGGCGGTACAACGAGGGGATGCACCAGGCCATCGAGGCCAAGGAAGGCGTCGAGATCAAGGCCGAAAACCAGACGCTTGCCACCGTGACCCTGCAGAACTACTTCCGCATGTACACGAAGCTTTCCGGCATGACCGGTACCGCCGAAACCGAAGCCGCCGAATTCATGAGCACCTACAAGCTGGGCGTGGTGGCCATCCCCACCAACCGGGACATGCAGCGTGTCGACCAGCCGGACCTGGTGTTCAAGAACGAAGTGGTCAAGTTTGATGCCGTGGTCCGCGATATCGCCGAGCGGCACGAGAAGGGCCAGCCGGTCCTCGTGGGCACCACCAGCGTGGAAAAGAGCGAGTATCTTTCCAAGCTCCTCGCCAAGGAGGGCATCCGGCACGAGGTGCTGAACGCCAAGAACCACGCCCGTGAAGCGGCGATCGTCGCGCAGGCCGGCCGGAAGGGTGCCGTCACGGTGGCCACGAACATGGCCGGCCGCGGTACCGACATCATGCTGGGTGGCAACGCGGAGTTCACCGCTGTCGCCGAGCTTGCCAAGCGGGGCCTGGATCCCGAGGAAAACTCCGAAGAGTACGAAGCAGCGTGGCCTGCGGCCCTCGAGGCGGCCAAGCAGGCGGTCAAGGATGAGCACGAGGAAGTCCTGGACCTCGGCGGACTGTATGTTCTGGGAACCGAACGCCACGAGTCGCGCCGCATCGACAACCAGCTCCGCGGCCGGTCCGGACGCCAGGGTGACCCCGGGGAATCCCGCTTCTACCTTTCCCTGCGCGATGACCTTATGCGGCTGTTCAACTCGGGGGCGGCAGAGCGCCTCATGAACAGCTCCATTCCGGACGACGTTCCGCTGGAATCCAAGCTTGTTTCCCGGGCGATCGCCTCGGCTCAGGGCCAGGTGGAGGGCCGGAACGCCGAGCAGCGCAAGAACGTGCTGAAATACGACGACGTCCTGAACCGCCAGCGCGAGGCCATCTACAGCGACCGCCGGCGCATCCTGGAAGGCGATGACCTGCACGAGAAGGTGCAGTTCTTCGTGGAGGACACCATCACCGCGCTGATCGATGCCGCCACCGCCGAGGGCAACGGGGACGACTGGGACTTCCACCAGTTGTGGACCAACCTGAAGACCCTCTACCCGGTCAGCGTCACCGCCGAAGACATTATCGACGAAGCCGGCGGCAAGTCCCGGGTGACGGTCGAACTGCTCAAGGAAGAACTGCTCTCCGACGCCCGCCTGGTCTACCAGGCCCGCGAGGAGGCCATCGGTTCGGACAGCATGCGGGAACTTGAACGCCGGGTGGTCCTTTCCGTCATTGGCCGGAAATGGCAGGAGCACCTCTACGAGATGGATTACCTCAAGGAGGGAATCGGCCTGCGTGCCATGGCCCAGCGTGATCCGCTGGTCGAGTACCAGCGTGAGGGCTTCGCCATGTTCCAGAGCATGATGGAAGCCATCCGCGAGGAGAGCGTCGGGTTCCTCTTCAACCTTGAGGTGGAAGTCACCCCGGCCCAGGATGTTGTAGTCCAGGACGCCGCCGGCGGCCACACCGAGCATGTGGAGCCGCAGGTTCACGCCGCTGGCCTGGAAGCTCCGGACAAGCCTGCCCAACTGCAGTACACCGCCCCCGGTGAAAGCGGTGAAACCGAGACCCGCGTGGAGACCCGTTCCGGCGGACGGTCGGGGAACCCGGCCAAGGCAGCGGCGCAGGATGCTGCCAGGCGCCCAGCGAAGAAGAGGAAGCGCTAGCTGCCGGTTGGAGCCAACCATTCAGTACGGGGCAGGGACGCAGCATTCCTGCCCCGTTTGCGTTCCCGTCACGGCTATCCAATGACAAGTTCAACCACCCGCCAAATGTGCTTGCTCCGCTCAAGCCGGACGGCAACTGCGCGGGCACGGACATCATCCACCACAACAGCACTGGCTTCGTAGATCCCGTCAGCCACCTCACACACCCTGACGGACCTGACAATGGAGTTGCGGTGGAGTCGGGCCAGGGCAGGGTTTCCTGTCCGGGTCATTTCGCGACGGATGAGCGCCGCACGGTGCTGCAGCGCTGCCAGGCAGCGTGGGTCGAGGCGCCGTGCGAGCTGATGGACTGGACGGATCCCGGCCAGGACCTCCATGGCCGCCTGCACCGTGCCACGGGTGATAGCAAGTACTTCCGCGCTCTCACTGGCAGTCCGCAGGGAGGCAGGCCTTAACGGGTGGCTGGTGCGGGGGAAAGCCCCGCCCGGGCGTGGTTCACCGGACGTGCCGGGTGGCTTGCCGGCTTCCCCCGCCTCGGCGGTCTGCATGTGGACGGCGCGGATAGGCGTTGCTGCACTCATGTTGTTTCCCCTTTGTTTGATTGGCCGGACCAGGTGGCACGGCTGTGTTTTACGCCGGCGCCGGCGCCAGAAGAATTTGGCCGGGAAGCAACACATCCGGGCTCGGGCCAATCAGCGCCCGGTTGGCCGCATACCAGCGCGGCCACTCGAGGGCTATCTGTACGTCGGAGGCGCCCGGCCCCAGGTGGGCTGCGACGATGTCCCACAGGGTGTCACCCGCCAGCACCGTCACCGCGTCCTTCCCGCCGCCCGCACCAACTTCCGAGGCTGGCCGGGTCTGTGCTCCTGCCAGCGGGCCCGGTTCGACCGGAAGAGCAACCGGCTGCCACCTGAGGTCCAGCGTGGCCCCGGGCAATGCCGCGCCGGCATCCACTGCGCTTTCCACGGAAGCCGCCCCGCTGACAGGATCCGGCCCAGCGACAGAAAGGGTTTCCTCCCAGCTCTCGTCCTGCGTGTGCGGCAGCGCGGGAGCCCCCGCCGGGTCCGAAGGGGCAGCCGAGGACTGCGCCGCCGTCGGAGCCCACTGTGGCCTTGGCGCGCTGACGGCGGCTTGTGCCGCTGCTCCTGAGGCGAGCTGGAGCGAAAGAGCTGCTATGGCCAGGCGCTGCATGAAGACTGGGGAGAACCGGCGGGCCGCTGCCGCGGCCCTGCGCTGCCCGCCGCGCTCCAGGAGGACGCCAGCCGCAGCCGATATCAGTGAGGTGATCCACCAAAGCAGCAGGGCCGTACCCGCCGCTGCAGCCGCGAGCCCAAGAAGGCTGTCCAGGGACGGCTCCTGCTGAAGGCCGGCGGACGCCTCCCACTGCCCAAGCAGGCCCCGCCCAAGAAGGCAGAGCACGACTCCAAGGGTTAGTAGGGCGAGCGCGGTCCCGATGTCTCCCCGGTTTGGCTTGTGGGTCTCCATGATGCCTCCGGATCTTTTGGTGCAGTTTGATGCAGTTTAATGTCGTTTGCATCAGTGTGAACCGTTACGACTCTATTTGTCCATACGCTGGAGGGAACTTCGCGGAGTGTTGACCGTGTCCCGGCAGGGCTCTACGCTGGCCGGATGCGCTGGGATGCCCTCTTCAACGACGTCGAAAGCCAGTTTGCGGAGGCGGACAGGCTGGCTTTGGATGCCGAAATCAACGATCGGACGCGCGCCGAACTGGTTAACTTCCCGCTGGAAGACCGGCTGCGCGCGGCTTTGGGCTACAGGATCGGCGTATACCTGGGTTGTGGCGAATCCGTGCAGGGCGAAGTGGCGCACGTCGGAGCGGATGCGTTGTTGCTCAATGATGAGCACCACCAACAAGTGCTCGTCCCTTTTGCGTCAGCATCCCGGTACGTGGGTCTGGGCAGGCATGTCCGTGCGGAAGCATCGACCGTCCGCCGGGCGATAGGACTGGCCCATTCGCTGCGCTGCCTGGCCCGTGACCGCGCAGACGTATCCGTGATGCTGGGCGGTGGAGCCGGAGAGCGGCTTTCCGGGGTGATCGACCGCGTGGGCAAGGACTACCTCGACCTCGCGACAGTCAGTCCGGGGGAAGCCCGCCGCGGCCGGAACGTTGGCCAGGTCTCGACCATACCCTTCACGTCACTGGCCATGGTCCGCTCGCAAAGGCAGGGTGAGCTTTAGCGCCGCACCCATTGCCGGGCCATCCGGATGTTCCGCAGCATTCCTGCGGCCATCAGACTGACTTGGAGCGCGACTCCTGGATCATGCGCGAGGCCTCGGCGTAGCGTTCCTCGATGTACTGCTCCAGCATCTTTTCCTCAACGCGCCACTGCCCGCGGCCTCCGACCTGTATGGCCTTCAGCTCGCCGCTGCGGACCAATGCGTAGGCGGCAGGGGAGTTGATCTGGAGCTGCTCTGCGACGTCCGCGAGCGTGAGGAACCTGGGCATGGTTCCATTTTGCCACCACATGGTGCAGTTTGCCGGTGTTATCCACAGATTGACGGTATTTAGGCAAATGACTTTTGTTCCTGCGGCCTTGCCGTAACAATGAGGTGTCCGGTCCAGGCTGCAGGCCGGGATACCTGGGGGGAGAAACGGTATGGTTCCTGAATCAACTGCCACTGCGGCACGCCTCAAACGGCCCTCGTGGAAGGACCCGCGGCTGATGGTGGGAATCTTGCTGGTCCTGGTCTCAGTGGCCGGCGTTGTTTTCCTGGTCGGCAGCGCAGACCGCACCACGGAGGTGTATGCGGCCCGGGACGGCATAGCGGTGGGGGAAAGCCTGACTCCGGAAAAAGTGGTCCGTGTCAGAGTGCGCCTGGGTGACTCCGAACAGCATTACATCACGGCCGCTGAGGGTCTTCCCGTCGGAACAGTGGCCGTGCAAAGGATTGCCAAGGACCAGTTGGTTCCACGGGCGAGCCTGGGCGACGTGGACCAGCTCAACCGAAAGCCGGTAGCCCTCACCGTCGAGCAGAGTTTGCCGTCCCAGGCCGTGCCGGGTGCTCGGGTGGATGTCTGGGTGGCGCAGCCTGACGCAAAGAACGGATTCAGTGAGCCAAAGCTTATCCTTCCCGGTGCGGAGATCGCCGAGGTGACCACGGGGTCGACCACACTTGGCTCGTCCCGGACCACGGTTCTGATGGTGCTCGTCGAAGACAGGCAGATGCCTGCATTGCTCGGCGCGCAGGCCAACGACGCGAAGATCTCCGTTGTGTGGAACCCCGGCGGGACCCGATGAGCATTCCTGTGGTCACCGTGGGCCAGAGCCGGGAAGACCTGGTCGGCGGGTTGGAGAGGCTGCATGGCCCGGTCACCGTGGTGCGCAGGTGCACTGAACTTCCCGAGCTGCTGGCCGCGTGCCAAAGCGGACTGGCGCGGGCCGCCGTGGTGGCAGAGGGGTCGGAGGGCCTCAGCGCCTCCCTTGTGGACAGGCTCGGGGCGGTCGGAGTCGCCATTATCGCCCTGACTGACAGCCCCGAGGAGGCCGCCAGGCTCCACCGGATCGGGGTGGCATCAGCGCTGACGGGCGTGGAATCGGCGGAACTGTCTGACCGGATTGCCGATGCCGTCGCACAGCTGACCGGTGCCGGGCGTCCCGTGGACCTCAGCGCGGCCGCCGACACTGGAAACGCGTTGGGCATGGAACCGGCGGAGCCGCGGGCGGAGCCGGAGGGGCCCGGGGCCGGGAAGGTTATCGCGGTCTGGGGCCCGGCCGGATCGCCGGGCCGGACCACGGTGGCGGCAAACATTGCCGGTGAGCTCGCCGCCGACGGGCAGGAAGTGCTGCTTGTCGACGCCGACACGTACGGTGCCAGTGTCGCAGCCGTCCTGGGGCTTCTGGATGAGTCAGCCGGACTTGCGCAGGCGTGCCGGCTCGCCGACCAGGGCCAGCTTGATCCGGACGCTCTTCGAAAGATCGCCAGTACGGTGGCAACCGCAGCCGGGACGTTCCGGGTGCTCACCGGGATCACCCGGGCTGACCGCTGGACGGAGTTGCGGGCCACGTCCCTGGCGTTGGTGCTTGAACGGGCCCGGTCGGTCGTCGACGTCGTCGTGGTGGACACCGGTTTTTGCCTGGAGGCTGACGAA
This sequence comes from Arthrobacter sp. C152, assembly GCF_054890965.1. Taxonomy (NCBI): domain Bacteria; kingdom Bacillati; phylum Actinomycetota; class Actinomycetes; order Micrococcales; family Micrococcaceae; genus Arthrobacter; species Arthrobacter sp. C152. The sequence continues at coordinate 181,990 of NZ_JBTZSU010000007.1, read as the reverse complement.
GAGCTCAGCTTCGACACCATGGCACCCCGGCGGAACGCCGCTACGTTGCGCCCGCTGGAACTCGCCGACACGGTCTATGCAGTAGGGGCGGCCGACCCTGTGGGGGTGCCCCGGCTGGTCCGGGCGCTCGCCGAACTGGAGGCCGCGGTACCCCAGGCCGCACCCGTCGTCGTCATGAACAAGGTCCGCGCATCCGCGGTGGGCAGGGCGCCGGAACGCCAGCTGCGGGATGCCTGGGAACGTTTTGGGCCTGCCGCGCAGCTCACGGCGTTCCTCCCGTATGAACCCGCCGCTGCGGACGCCGCGCTCCTGGGCGGATCCCTGCTGCTGGAGGTCGCGCCGGAGTCGCCCCTCCGCCACTCCATCCGTGAACTTGTTTGTGCACCCGTCCAGCAGAATCAGAAATCCTCTGTATTTTCTTCCACTCCGCGGCGAAGGGCAAAGGACTAGGCTCGCCATAAGAGCTGCAAAGGTGCGGCGAAAATCTTGTGATGGAGGCGTTGTCGATGTCGTCTGGATCCAGTGTGGAGGATCAGCCCCTCTCCATTGAAGGCCTTGAAGGTTTCATGGGGGACTACTACCAGCACCTAGCCGAGGAGGATGCCCGGAGCTACCCCCGGGACGTGCTGGTGGCCCGCGCGGAAGAGCACCGGAAGACGGCGTCCGTGCGCCAGCGCGGCCAGGCGAAAGTGTCCATCGTTGACGAAGAGGACAGCAGCGTCGTGTTCGTCGTCACCGATGACATGCCGTTCCTCGTCGATTCGGTCAATGCTGAGCTGGTCCGGCAGCATGCCGCCATCAAGCTGGTGGTCCACCCCCTTTTCGTTGCCACCAGGAACCGGGAAACCGGGGAACTGGTCAAGGTCAACAAGGTTCCGGCGCACCTGGGCATCTCCAGTGGCGACACCGCCGCCATGCCCAACCTCTCGCACCTCATCGCCGAGGGCGAAAACGCCTCCCACATGGAGTCGTGGATCGCGGTCGAGATCCAGCGTGTCCCGGACGAGGCGAAGGCGTCGCTGCAGGCCGGGCTGGCCCGTGTCCTGAACGACGTAAGGGCCGCCGTTGAAGACTGGCCCAAGATGCGCCAGAAGGCCCTGCAGATCGCCGAAAGCCTCGACCAGGTGGCCCACCCCGGCCAGATCGCGGAACTGCGGCAGGCCAAGGACCTGCTCCGGTGGCTCGATGACGGAAACTTCACCTTCCTGGGCTACCGCGAGTACGACCTCGTCAACGTGGACGGGGAGGACGTCCTTGAGTTGCGCGAAGACAGCGGCCTGGGCCTGCTGCGGGCCGCCGCCGACTCGCCGCACATCCAGCACCTCACCGATACCGGCCGTAAGAAGGCCCGGGAGAAGCGGGCGCTCGTCATTACGAAGGCGAACTCGCGCTCCACGGTCCACCGTTCGGCCTACCTGGACTACATCGGCGTCAAGAGCTTCGACGCGGCAGGCAACGTCAATGGCGAACGCCGTTTCATCGGGCTCTTCGCCACCAGCGCCTACGCTGGATCCGTCCGGGACATTCCGATCGTGCGGGAGAAAGTTGACGCGGTCCTGCAGAACGCGGGCTTCCCGCCGGACTCGCACTCCGGAAAGGACCTCCTGGGGATCCTGGAAACGTACCCCCGCGACGAGCTTTTCCAGATCGAGATCCCCGATCTCGCCGCAACCGCACTGGGAATCCAGAAGCTCCAGGAGCGGCGGCGCACCCGGCTGTTCCTGCGGCCGGACATCTACGGCCGTTTCATGTCTGCGGTCGTCTACCTGCCCCGCGACCGTTACACCACCAACGTCAGGCTCCGCATCGAACAGGAGCTGCGGGAAACCTTCCAAGCCGTGTCCATCGACTACGAAGCCCGGATGACCGAGTCGGCGCTCGCACGGCTGTTCTTCCGCATCCGGCTGCCCAAGGACGCGGACGTCAGCCACGTCAACAGCGAGGAACTGGAGAAGAGGCTGGTTCGGGCGGCCCGTTCCTGGAGCGAGGGCATCGCCGAAGTCCTGCGCGAGGGACGCGATCCCGCCGAGGCCAAGGAACTGGCAGCCATCTGGGCCGAGGCGTTCCCCGCCAGCTACCGGGTGGACTACGAAGTCGAGGACGCGCTTGAGGATATTGCACGCTTCGAAAAGTACGGCGCAGCCGCCGAGCGTACGGAGGGTGTCCCGCAGGACCGGCCGGGCGTCCACGTGTACCTTCCCGAAGGAGCCGGAGCCACGCTGGAGGAGGACGCGCGGGTCAAGCTCTACATGCTGGAGCCGAAGAGCCTGAGCCAGATCCTGCCGTACTTCCACAACCTTGGCCTCGAGGTCCTGGACGAACGCCCGTTCGAAATCGAGACGGCGGACCGCCGTGATTTCTTCCTCTACGACCTGGGACTGAAGTACCCGGCCCGGGTGGATCCGGTATCCACGGGCGCCCTGCTTGCCGACTCGTTCGGCGCGGCTGTCACCGGCGCGGCCGAGTCGGACAGTTTCGACCGGCTGGTGCTGCGGGAGGGGCTGCACTGGCGGCAGATCACCGTGCTCCGGGCCTACGCCCGCTACATGCGCCAGATGGGCAATTCCAGCTCCTTTGGCTTCATGGCGGACACCATGCTGGCGAATCCGGATGTCACGCGGGGGCTGATTGCACTCTTCGCAGCCCGGTTCGATCCTTCCCTGGGCGATGCCGAGCGTGCTGAAGCCCAGGCCGCCGCGCGCAGGGACCTGGCAGCATCCATCGAAAAAGTTGCCACGCTCGACGCCGACCGGGTGCTGCGGACCTTCGTCAACCTCATTGAGGCGACGCTGCGCACGAACTATTACCAGGACAAGCCGCACCTGAGCTTCAAACTGGATCCGGCCCACATTGAAGGCCTGCCGTTCCCGCGCCCGATGTTCGAGATCTGGGTCTACTCGCCCCGCGTGGAGGGCGTGCACCTGCGGTTCGGAAAGGTGGCCCGCGGCGGCCTTCGCTGGTCGGACCGGCGGGAGGACTTCAGGACCGAGATCCTGGGCCTGGTTAAGGCCCAGACGGTCAAGAACGCGGTCATCGTTCCCACCGGCGCCAAGGGCGGCTTCTTCGCAAAGCAGTTGCCGGACCCCAGCGCTGACCGCGCCGCCTGGATGGCGGAAGGCGTCGAGAGCTACAAGACCTTCATCAGGGGGCTCCTTGACCTCACGGACAACCTCCTAACGGAAGGCGACAGCGAGCGGCTCGTGCCGCCGTCGAACGTTGTCAGGCACGACGACGACGATTCCTACCTCGTCGTCGCCGCGGACAAGGGGACGGCTACTTTCTCCGACATCGCCAACGGACTGTCGGCGGAGTACGGGTTCTGGCTGGGGGACGCCTTCGCGTCCGGCGGATCCGTGGGCTACGACCACAAGGCCATGGGCATCACCGCCCGCGGCGCCTGGGAATCGGTCAAGCGCCACTTCAGCGAACTCGACCTGGACACCCAGACCGAGCCATTTACCGTGGTCGGCGTCGGGGACATGTCCGGCGACGTGTTCGGCAACGGGATGCTGCTCTCCCGGCATATCCGCCTGCTGGCAGCATTCGACCACCGGCACATCTTCCTCGACCCCAACCCCGACGAGGAAAGCTCATTCGTGGAGCGGCAGCGGCTCTTCGAACTGCCCCGTTCCTCCTGGGACGACTACGACAAATCGCTGATCAGCGAGGGCGGCGGGGTCTATCCCCGGCAGGCCAAGTCGATTCCGGTCTCCGCCCAGGTACGGGCCGCGCTGGGGCTGCCGGCAGAAACCACAGAACTCAGCCCGCCGGAACTGCTGCGCGCCATCCTGCTCGCCCCCGCGGACCTGCTCTACAACGGCGGAATCGGCACCTACGTCAAGGCCAGCTCGGAAACCAATGCCTCGGTGGGGGACAAGGCCAACGACGCCATCCGCGTGGACGGCCGGGACCTGCGCGTCAAAGTCGTCGGTGAGGGTGGAAACCTGGGCATGACCCAGCGCGGCCGGATCGAGGCGGCGCTGCAGGGTGTCATCCTGAACACCGACGCGATCGACAACTCCGCGGGCGTGGACTGCTCCGACCACGAGGTCAACATCAAGATCTTCGTGGACCGAATGGTCGCTGCCGGCAAGCTCCCGGCCGACGAACGCGCGGCGTTCCTTGCGGCCATGACCGATGAGGTGGGCCGGCTGGTCCTCGAGGACAACATCGACCAGAACATCCTGCTCCTGAATGACCGGACACGCGTGGCGGAGTGGAGCCCAAGCTACGAGCGGCTCATGGACTGGCTGGAGAAGTCCGCGGACCTGAAGCGCGATCTTGAGGCGCTGCCCAGCACGGAGACGCTGCGGGAACGGCTGCAGCAGGGGCAGGGCCTGACGTCGCCGGAGCTTTCGGTGCTGGCCGCCTACGCCAAGATCGAGCTGGCCTCGGCATTGCGGGACAGCGACCTTGCCGACGATCCGTGGTTCCGCAGCACGCTGCGGTCCTACTTCCCGCACCAGCTCCGCGAACGTTTCGACACCGAGCTGGACACCCACCCGCTGCGCCGCGAGATCATCGCCACGGTCGTGGCCAACGACATGATCAACCTCGGCGGCATCACGTTCGCCTTCCGGGTCATGGAGGAGACCTCGGCCAGTGAAGTGGCCGTGGCGAAGGCGTTCGTTGCGCTGCGCGAGGTGTACGAGCTGGACGCGATGGTGGATGAGCTGAACAGCCTTCCGGCCTCCTTCCCCACAGAGCACTGGAGCACGGTCCACCTGGACATCCGGCGGCTGCTGGACCGCGCGGTGCGCTGGCTGCTGGGCCAGGAGAGTGTTTCCCGGCCCATCGCCGACGTGGTGGCGGAATTCAAGCCGCTCATGGACCCGATGCGGGCGCGCCTGCTGGACTACCTGCGCGGCGATGACCGCGAGCGGGTGGCGGAGTGGCTCGAGAAGGGGCGCGAGTGGGAGCTTCCCGAGGTCCTTGCACTGCGCTGGGCGGAGCTGTTCGAAAGCTTCGTGCTGCTGGATGTCGCGAAGATCGCCCGGACGCGCAAGGACCCGGTGGAGGAGATCGCGGCGGTCTACTACACGGTGTTCAACCGGTTCCACGCGGACTCGCTGCTGGAGCGGATCAGCAGCCTGCCGCGGCAGGACCGTTGGCAGGCCCTCGCCAGGGCAGCCCTGCGCGATGACCTCTACTCAACGGTGTCGGATATGACGACGGCGGTGCTGGACGCAACGTCCGCGTCCGACTCGCCGGAGTCCCGGCTCAAGGACTGGGAGGCGCAGAACGCCGAGCAGTTGGGGCGGGCAAAGAGCATGTTCGATGAGGTGAACGCCCTCGAGGCCGACGACATGGCCTCACTGTCGGTAGCATTGAGGCTCTTGAGGTCAATCGTCCGGCGCTAGCAAGGCGGCGCCGTAACTGGAGGTGCAGTGGCAATCTTTACGGACCCTATCAGGGAGCATGCTGATTTCGGGCCGGGCGATGCTGAATGGCTGCACCTCCTGGTGGGGGACTGGCAGATGGTCGCGGACCTGGCGTTCGCCGACCTGGCATTGTGGTTCCCCCACCCGGAGCTTGGCTACATCGCGTTGGCCCACGTGCGCCCCTCCACCACGCATACCGCGTTCCACAGCGATTTCGTGGGGGAGGGGATCCGCTCGGACTTGCAGCCGCTCGTGGACAAGGCCTGGAACAGCCGGTCCATCGAGCGCTCCAGTGAGACAAACTGGAACAGCGAGATGGCGCTGAGGGTCGAGGCCGTCCCCATGGTCCGGAACGGACGGACTCTTGCGGTGGTCACCACGCACATGGACCTGTCCAGTTCCCGGATGCCGTCCCGGCTGGAGCTGACATACCGCCAGTGCGCCTATGACCTCCTGCGGATGGGCACGCTGGGGCTGTGGCCGGACTTCGCTTCGCCGACAGGGTCGCGCCGCGGTGCTCCCCGCGTGGGGGACGGGCTGATCAGGCTGGACGCCGATGGTGTGGTGCAGTACGCAAGCCCCAACGGGGTTTCCGCCTTCCGCCGCCTTGGTGACGGAGAATCCCTCGAGGGACGCTCCCTCGCCGAAGTCACCGCCGGACTGCTGAAGGACCGGCGGATGGTTGATGAGACCCTGCCGCTTGTCGTGACCGGACGGATGCCCTGGCGCAGCGAAATCGAATCCCGGGGCGTCAGCCTCTCCCTTCGGGCCATCCCGCTCCGCGACGAGCAGCAGCGGTTTGGCGCCCTGGTCCTGTGCCGGGACGTCTCAGAGCTCCGGCGGCGGGAAATGGAACTGGTGACCAAGGACGCCACCATCCGGGAAATCCACCACCGGGTCAAGAACAACCTTCAGACGGTCGCCGCGCTGCTGCGGATGCAGTCCCGGCGGATGGTGAGCGACGAGGCGAAGCAGGGGCTGGAACAGGCGATGCGCCGCGTCGCCACCATTGCCCTGGTCCACGAAACTCTTTCACAGGGCCTGACCCAGAGTGTCGATTTTGACGAACTCATCGGACGGCAGTTCCGGCTTTCCGCCGAGGTCGCCTCCCCGTCGCAGCAGGTCAGGACCGAACGCTCCGGCACGTTCGGCGAACTGCCCAGCGACCTCGCCACCCCGCTGGCCCTGGTCATCAATGAACTGGTGACCAACGCCGTCGAGCACGGCCTTGAGGGACGGGCCGGGACAGTGTGGCTGATTGCCGACCGTTCCGAAGGCGAGGACGGCGAAGAACTGACGGTCACTATTGCCGACGACGGTGTGGGACTTCCCGAGATCCCGCACGTGGAAGGGCTGGGGTTGCAGATCGTACGTACGCTGGTCACCAGCGAGCTCGGCGGAACCATCCAGTGGAAACCGCGGGAGGGTGGCGGAACGGCGGTTCAGATCCGGCTCAGCCTGGCCGGCAAGTAGCGACGGGACCGGTTCCCGGGCCTCCGCGTCCGGAGCACGTAAAGAGGCCCCTGGGACGATCCTTGCGGATTGGTCCCAGGGGCCTCTTTCAATCCAGTGCCGGGCGCCCGCGCTGCCCGGCGTCGTGAGCCTGCTGTCGTGTGCCTGCTTAGGAAGCGCGGCGTGCGCGGGCGGCCCGGCGTTTCAGGGCGCGGCGCTCGTCTTCGCTCATGCCACCCCAGACGCCGGCGTCCTGGCCGGACTCGAGGGCCCACTGCAGGCACGTGTCCACGACGGGGCAGCGGCGGCAGACGCTCTTGGCTTCCTCGATCTGGAGAAGGGCAGGGCCGGTGTTTCCGACGGGGAAGAACAGTTCCGGGTCCTTGTCGAGGCACGCTGCGCGGTTACGCCAATCCATGCTGATCAGTTGCTCCATTTCTGGGAAATGCCTTTGTGAAATTATTCACTAGTGGCTACAAAGGAAAAGGGCCCTTCGGGGCCCCGTTGGTCATCTGAATCAAGCCTGTCATGTTAACGCTGTGTAAACAAGGGGTAATAGCGCTTGATATCCCGGGAATCCTGAGCGATGCATCACACTGGCGGCGCGGGCCCTCACCAGTGTCCGACTATGTCCGGTAGGGTGCCAGTGTGTCAAGACCCCCGGCTAACCCTGCAGGCACCCCGCCGCACTCGAACGACCCCCGACATGAATCCGGCGCTGCTCCCGGACGGCGCACTGTACCTCCTGGTGCTGTCGTCGTGGCAGTCGTCGCAGCGGCAGAGGCCACCGCGCTTATGGTCGCGGCAGCCTGGTACGCCTATGAACTGTTCACCGGCAGCCCGGTTCTGTCCTTCTGGGGCGCCGTCTTTACCTTGGGGCTCCTGCTGGCGTTTTCCGCGTGGTTGTATGCGGTGGCAGTCTTCCTCTACCGGGGGTACCGATGGACACGGGCCGCTGCGCTCGTGGCGCAGCTGTTTGTGCTGACCATCGGGGTTCCCACAGTGACCAGCGGGCTGGTTCTCCCAGGGCTGGCGATGCTGGTTCCCGCGGCCACTGCGATCATTCTCCTGTTCTCAACCACAGTGATCAGCTATGCCTCCCGAACGGGGAGCGCGCCGCCCACGCTCTGAGACGCGAACCGGCCGGTCCCGGTACCTGTGACCTGCCGTCCTCAGTCCACCTTGCCGGCATCCTCGTGGCAGACGGCGTCCTTGTCACAGCCGGCGCCGCCGTGGCCGGCGTTCTCATCGCCGGCCCACGCGACCTGAACCGGGGAGGACTGTCCGGCCGCGATGAGGATCCCCCGCCCCGGCGGTGCGTTCGGCTCGACCTCGAAGCGGATCCCGAACAGATCCCCGTCGCCCATCGAACGGGGCGCCAGCAGCAGCCCGGTCCCCGCGGCCCGGGCCTCCATGATCAGCGGATTCCGGGGGACCAGGGGGCTGAACCCAGCGGTAACCACCAGCGCGTGACCCAGGGCATTCAATTGGACCAGGTCCCTCACGGCGGCCGGCGTGAGCAGGTCGACGTCATCCGCGAGCACCACGGTTTCCTTCGGCAGGGACCCGGAGTCTGCCCTGCACAGGAAATCCTTCCACGATGCGTCACGTGCGCAGCCCGGCGCAGGGGATGCCCAGGCCGTTCCGGGGTTCAGGGCACGCAGGGCCCGCAGGGCATTGCTTTTGCCGCTCCCGGGTCCGCCAAGGATGGCTATAACGCCGCCTTCGGGTATCCGAAGGGAGGCGGCGGCAAGTTCATTCCCTGACACGCCGAGGATCACGTTCCCCCGTTGCCCGGCGTGGCGTCCCTCATCGGCCGGCAACAGGCCGCGGGGAGGCGCGAGCCCCGGGACCCGGCTGGCCGCGATCTTCTCCGGTAGTGGTTCAATCCTGAACGGGTGCGGCCCCGCAGGGCGCCCAGTACTGCCGCCACAGGCCGCTCCAGCGGGCGCGGCGGCCGGACGATGGAACTGGCAGACCACCGGTTCACCCTTCGACACCGGCCCATAGACCACCGCTCTGCCCCGTAGCGCCGGGACCGAGGGCAGCCTGGGCCAGGCGGTCCGGGATTCTTCAGTGGAACCGCACGGAAAGTAGAACCGCGTGGGGACTGTTCCGTAAAACCGGGCGGTCACAAGTTCCCGCTCCCCGGAAATCAGAAGTGTGATCTTCGCTCGTGCGCCGTCACGGACAAGGTCCTGGACGAGGTCTTCTGCCCAGGCCAGCGGGCCCGAGCGGAATGCCGACACCCAGGATCCCCAGCCGCTGACAACCAATGCCAAGGGGACGTCGTCCGGGCTGGGACGGCTAAGGCGCCGACCCAGCTCCTGGGTGAGGCGCTCCAGGATTCGAACTGCCCTCCGCAGTTCGTGTGGCCCGGCATGGGCGCCAGTCCGGCCGGCGGCCGCGTAGGGCAAGAACGCGCCGGCCGAATCCAGGAAGTAGAAGTGTGCTTCAGCGTCGGCGGCCATCAGCCGGCTGGCCAGCAGTTCCAGGCCGTCACCGGCGCCCGAAGCGGGACCTCCGATGAAAGCAACGTGGCCGTCCCGGTCCGGGGTCCAGACCAGCGGCGCGACCATTTGCTTCGCGGGCAGGTCCATCAAACCCAGGCGAACGGTCCGGCCGTTCTCTGCCGGGACGGCGGCGGCGCCTGGAGGCACGAGGGAATGCTCGTCCAGTACATCCGGCAGGGGTGCGGCGACCGGCCGCCGCGGCAGCTGGCCTTCCCGCCCAGCACACAGGTCCTTCACCATGTCCGCCAAAGGGGCCACGGCCTGTGCCGGTGTTTGCAGCGACGCAGTTCCCGGGTGCGCGGCGACCTCCGGGCGGGCGAGGTAATCCGTCGTTAGCTGCACGTTGACGTCAGTCCGGGGACCGCGGGCGCGTACTGCCCCCAGGGAGGCAGCCTGGAATTCCTGTGCCGGCTCCATGCCGCGCGCCACGTAGGCCCGGCCGGGAATATCGACGCCGATGGAGGCGGCGGCCTTGGAATTGATGATGTCGGCGGACTCCATCTCGGACTGCACCCGAAGCGCGATGCTTGAAGTGACGTTCGCCCTGATGTCGGCCGTCAGCGCGCCCTGCGGCCGCTGTGTCGCCATGACCAGGTGGATGCCCAGTGAACGGCCGATCGATGCTATCCGCATCAACTCCCGGAGCGCCTCGGGCGCGTCATCGACGAGCATGCGGAATTCGTCGATCACGATCACGAGGTGGGGGAGTGGGAAGCCCTTCGCCGGGGGCAGCCAGCGGTACGTGGTGACGTCAGGGACATTGGCTGCTGCGAGGCGTTCCTCCCGCAGCCGCACTTCGGCCCGGAGCGACGTCAGGGTCCGCTCCAGTTCGTGTCCGGAAATATCGGTCTGAAGCCCAACACAATGGACCAACCCGGTGAGCGGCGCCAGGCCCGATCCCCCCTTGAAGTCTATGAAGAAGAAGTTGACCCTATCCGGCGGGTAGGTCAGAGCCAGGCCCAGCACCAGGCTGCGCAGCAGCTCGGATTTCCCTGATCCGGTGGTACCGGCCACCAGCAGGTGGGGGCCGTCGGTCTGGAGGTCGATGTCCCGTACCCCGAAGGCGCCTATTCCCAGTGGAATTGTCAGCCCGCAGCCTTGGTGGCTGGAGTCCCAGCGGCTCCTGACATCCGCCATCGACAACGGCAGTATTTCGTCCAGGGCGCATGTGGTGGGGACGTGTTGGTTCCGGTTGTCCCGTGGCTTCGCGTCAGCCATGCGGCGGCAAAAGCTGGCAAAGACTTCCTCCGGCGCCAGGTCGGGGACAAAGACCGTCTCTCCGTGCGCCTGCCGCAGGACGGACCGGCGCTCGGAGAGAACCACACCGGACTTCACAGACGCTGCATTTCCGGGCGCCATGTGGATGACCTGGCACCCCCGCTCCAAGGCGGCATCGCGGACAGTGTCGCTGTCGTCCAGCCAATTCGACGTGCTTCGAAGAATTACCACCTGGCGCTCTTGGTGGCCTGACTGGCCCTTTTTGATTGCACGGAGCCCGGCAGATGTCGTGGACGTGAGAGTCACGCCGGGAAGATACCGGGCAGACAAGGGAAGGTCCTCGGGCCGCCCATGGATGATGACACGGGTGGATTTGCCCAGGGGGTATCCTGCCAGTTGCATGACAAAGGACCTGAGCAAACCATCGACGGCAAGTGGCGGGCCAGCCACGGTGGTGAGTGCGCCGCCGGGGTCCAACATGATGGGGACGTTGCCGGCCGAAGGCACTGCCATTGGCCCGCCCGCCGGCTCGATCCGGATGTTGGCCGCCTGTTCTGCCTGTCCAAGGCGCAACCAGACGGCGTCGGAGCCGGAAGCGGCCCCCGGATTGTCTGGCGAGGATTTCGCGGCCAAGGCGACGATCGGCAGGGAAGGCGCGGTCCGCCGCCGGCGTTCCCGGTCTTCCTCTGCAGCCGCCCGAAGTGCCGAGCGCAGGTCTCTGCGCTGCCGTGTCCCGGTGATGAGCGGAACCAGGACCGAAACTGCTGATGCCGCAGAGAAGGCAAGGAACATCCACATCCCGGTATAGACGGCCAAAGCCACGCCGACCGCCAAGGGAAGGAGCGCCCCCAGAAGAAACAGCGTCCTGTTGCCGGCGTCGGGACGGGCACGGACCGTGAGCGGTTCCGTGACGGACTTTCCAGCATCTGCCAGCATCCGTTCCGGCAGCCCGCTAAAGAGCAGCGACATCAGCGTGTTCCCGCAGCGGATGCTCGAGTCCGTGGTGATGGCGGTATTCCTGACTCTCTCGCCGTCAACGTACGTGCCGTTCGCACTGTCGAGGTCGATGAGGAGGATATCTGTGTCCGTAACTACGATCTCTGCATGCTCGCGTGACAACTCAGGGTCAGGGATGACGATGCGGGTTCCGCTCCTGCCGATCCTGTAGCTGCCCCGGTTCAAGGGCACCGCTGTCCCCGCCGCTGCCCCGCTGTGGACGGCGAGGACGAGGCTGCCGGCGTCCTCAGCAGCCCGCCGCGGACGGATCCGCCGTGGCGGGCCGGCCGCGCCCCCATCGACCAGCACGGCACCGTTGACAAGCGGTGCCCTGCCGACGGTCATCGAACGGAGGTGTACGCCATCCACGGTGACCGCGCCGGAACCGAACTTCCGCACCAGCTGGTCATGGATGGCGGAGCCATCGGTGCCGTCCGGGGCGTCGATCGACAGTTCCAACAGCGGCTGGCACTGCTTGGACCCGGGGCCGGCCACCAGGGTGCAGTGGAGTGTCATGGTCAGGTGTCCTTCGTGGTTTGCACCCACGCTAGCCGGGCGCACCGGACCCGTCGCCCCTTCGCCGTCCGTATGTGGAAAACCTCGGGTGCGCGATCCGCACACTCCGAGGTGCTGCCGCCTGATTCGACGGGCCATGCGGTGGCTCGGGTAGGCTAGAGCAGCAGACAATGCGCCACCTTGCGCTGCCCGCATGCAAACCAGGAGATTTTGTGACCGCTGACCTTGTCATCGTAGGGTCCGGCTTTTTTGGCCTGACAATCGCAGAACAGGCCGCCAGTGAGCTCGGCTTGAAGGTCGTCGTTATCGACCGCCGCCATCACATCGGCGGTAACGCCTACAGTGAAAAGGAAGAACAGACCGGTATTGAGGTTCACCGGTACGGGGCCCACCTGTTCCACACGTCCAATGACCGTGTGTGGGAGTACGTCAACAGGTTCACGACGTTCACCAACTACGTGCATAAGGTCTACGGCGTCCACAAGGGCGAGGTTTACTCCCTGCCCATCAACCTGGCCACCATCAACCAGTTCTTCAGGGCCAATCTCACACCCGGCCAGGCGCGGGAGCTCATCCAGGAGCAGGCCGGCGAGCTGGCGGGAACCGATCCCCAGAACCTCAATGACAAGGGTATCCAGCTGATTGGCCGCCCGCTGTACGAAGCCTTCATCAAGCATTACACCGGCAAGCAGTGGCAGACGGACCCCAAGGACCTGCCGGCAGGCATCATCTCGCGGCTTCCGGTGCGCTACAACTACGACAACCGGTACTTCAACGACAAGTACGAGGGGCTGCCCACCCACGGGTATACCGCCTGGATCGAGAAGATGGCGGAGCACCCCAACATCGAGGTGCGGCTGAACACGGATTTCTTCGACGAGTCGCATGAGTACAGCAAGAACAAGGTCGTAGGCAACATCCCGGTCGTTTATACGGGGCCTGTGGACCGCTACTTCGACTACGCCGAGGGCGATCTTTCGTGGCGGACCATCGACTTCGAAGAAGAAGTCCTCGAGGTGGGTGACTTCCAAGGGACGTCCGTCGTCAACTACAACGACGACGATGTCCCCTTCACCCGGATCATCGAACCGCGCCACTTCCACCCCGAACGTGAATACCAGACCGAGAAGACGGTCATCATGCGCGAATTCTCGCGTTTCGCTGAGAAGGACGACGAGCCGTACTACCCGGTTAACACTTCAGCCGACAGGGAACGCCTCCTTAAATACCGGGACCTTGCGGAGGCTGAAAAGGATGTCCTGTTCGGTGGACGGCTGGGCACCTACAAGTACCTGGACATGCACATGGCCATCGGATCGGCGCTCAGCATGTTCGACAACAAGATCCGGCCGCATTTCGAGAGCGGCGCCAAACTTGAAAGTGGAGGAGTCACCGCATGAGCGACGGGGACGCAGTAATCGACTGGCGCACGATCCAGCGGGTGATCCTGCCATCGGCAGACCAAACGGACACCATCCCCCTCTATGTGGACGCCGGTCCCGCCAGCGGCATCCGCCTGCGGGAAAACGACGAACTCGCGCGGGCCCCGAAGCTGCCCGAAGACAAGCTGCAGATGTTCAGCTCCGGCGTGAGCCAGGCACACTTCGAAGACCTTCTCTCACGCGAATCCATGCGCGTCCGGTCCGGTGAACAGATCTCCTTCGGCACCTACTTCAACGCCTTCCCGGCCAGTTACTGGCGGCGCTGGACGTCCGTGCGCGACATACGGCTCGTTGTCACAACCAAGGGCACCGGAACGGTCACGGTCTACAAGTCAAACGCCCGGGGCTCCATTCAACGCGTGGACGGCCGGCATGTCGAAGGGGAAGCCACCTCGGCTTTCGAGCTGACGCTCAAACCGTTTGGCGACGGCGGCTGGTACTGGTTTGACCTTGCCGCCACCGGTGACGGGCTGCTGCTGGAAAGCGGGCAGTGGGAGACAGCGGAAGCGGCCCGCGAAGCCGGGCAGGTCACGCTGGAAATCACGACCATGAACAAGCCCGATTTCTGTTTGAACAACGCCCGTATCCTCGCCGGGAACCAGGACGTCCTGACTTCCGTCAAAGAGATACTGATTGTCGACCAGGGCACCCAGAAGGTGCAGGATCAGCCGGGATTCGCAGAGGTTGCAGCGTCCCTCGGCGGCAAGCTGCGGGTGATCAACCAAGCCAACCTGGGCGGTTCCGGGGGCTTCGCCCGTGGCATGTACGAGGCAGTCGAAAATGGCAGCGACTACGTCCTCCTGCTTGACGACGACATCGTTGTGGAACCCGAGAGCATCGTCCGGCTGCTGACCTTTGCGGACCACTGCCGCAAACCCACGATTGTCGGCGGACACATGTTCGACCTCTACAGCCGCAGCGTCCTCCACACCTTTGGTGAAGTCGTGGACCCCTACCGCATCGTGCCGGCACAACCGCACGCTGACATGGAACTGCGCCACGATTTCAGCGTTGCGAATCTCCGTCAGACCGCCTGGCTGCACCGGCGCGTCGACGTCGACTACAACGGCTGGTGGATGTGCCTGATACCCACGAGGGTCATTGAGGAAATTGGGCTTTCCCTCCCGCTGTTCATCAAATGGGATGACGCCGAATATGGTCTCCGCGCCCGCGAGGCCGGCTTCGCCACGGTCTCGATGCCCGGCGCAGCGGTATGGCACGTCTCCTGGGCCGACAAAGACGACATGGTCGGCTGGCAGTCATATTTCCATGGCCGAAACCGCCTGATCACCACGCTCATCCACAGCCCCTACCCCAAGGGGGGCCGTGTGCTGCGGGAATCCGTCCAGGCAGACGTCAAGCACCTTGTATCCATGCAGTACTTCACGGAGCACGGCCGGATCGAGGCCCTCAAGGATCTCCTAAAGGGCCCCGATGACCTCCACCGGGTCCTTGCCACCAGACTTCCCGAGATCAATGCGTTGAAGTCCGAATACCCGGACGCCCAGCTGAAGGATGACGTGGACGACTTCCCCGCGCCGAAGTTGAGCCGGGGTCCCATGGGCGGTGCCGCCATTGGCATGCCGCGCAAGAAGGACCTGGTGCCGTGGGGTATCAAGACTGTGACGCGTCAGTTGATCAAGGTCCCTGCACCCGAGAGTGCTGAGCGCCCGCAAGGATTCCTGGCCCACCGTGACAACCGCTGGTTCCGGCTTGCCCACTACGACAGCGTCATTGTCTCCAACGCCGAAGGTACGGGAGCTTCCTGGTACCGGCGTGATCCCCAGAAGCTGAAGTCGATGCTGGCTGAAGCTACCGCCTTGCATTTGCGGCTCTACCGGGAATGGGACAAGCTGGCCGAGCAATACCGCGCTGCCGTTCCCGACATCACCTCCATGGCGGCCTGGAAGAAGACGTTCGACGCCGAGAGCAAGGAAGACAGCTAGATGGCCCGACCAACGGACCAGCTCATTAAACCTGGGGTGGGTCGTGGACTCCTCGACATCTACGGCGACCGTTTCCTGCTAAAGCTGCTAGTACGCAAGGAAATCAAGATCCGCTACCGCGGGTCAGTGCTCGGCCTGATGTGGTCCTACGTCAAGCCCCTGATGCAGTTCCTGATCTACTTCATCGCATTGGGAATCTTCCTGAATCTCGAACACGGGACTCCCAACTACGCGATCTACCTCTTTTCTGGGATCGTGCTGGTCAACTTCTTCACCGAGTCCCTGTCCAATGCCACCCGGTCCATCGTTGACAACCGGGACCTTATCCGGAAGATCTATTTGCCAAGGGAGCTGTTCCCCGCCGCTACGGTCTGGGTTTCGGCCGCGCACTTCCTGCCGCAACTGGTGGTGCTGATCGCGGCCTGCCTTGTGGTGGGCTGGACGCCGTCGATCCTTCAACTGGCGGCAGCAGTCCTGATCTTCTTCATGATGGCCGTGCTTGCCACGGGCCTGGGGCTGATGTTCGGCGCCGCCAACGTCTACTTCCGCGACTCGGAGAACATCGTGGACATGATCGTCATGGTCGTCACCTGGGCCTCCCCGGTGCTCTATGTGTGGACCATGGTGGAGCGGGTCATGGGGCCGTGGTATTGGCTTTACCAGCTGAACCCGATCACCACAGCCGTCGAAGTCTTCCACTGGGCTTTCTGGGAACCGACCCTGAAGCCGGACCAGGCAGTCGGCGATATCATGCCCCCCGACCTGCTTGGCTTCTGGCTCCCCGTCTCCCTGCTGACTACGCTCGCCATCCTCTTCCTTGGCCAGCTGATGTTCCGCAAGCTTTCCGTACACTTCGCCCAGGAGCTCTGACATGACGAAGCACGGCCACGTTGCAATCAGCTGCGTTGACATCCGCAAGCAGTTCGTTTTGCGTCACACCAGATCCCTCAAGGAAGCCCTCGTGTGGCTGGTCAAGGGGCGCAAGGGAGATCTGTCCAAGAAGTTCCTGGCGCTCAAGGATGTCTCCCTGGAGGTCAGACAGGGCGAAACCGTGGCGCTCATGGGCCTGAACGGTTCCGGGAAATCGACCCTGCTGAAGCTTATTTCCGGCGTACTTCAACCCGATGGGGGCTCCGTGCGCACCCGCGGACGCGTGGCGGGGCTCATCGAGGTCGGCGCGGGATTTCATCATGACCTCAGTGGACGCGACAATGTCTACCTGAATGGTGCCATTCTTGGCATGACCGAGAAGCAGATCGACGACATGTTCGACTCTATTGTCGAATTCTCGGAGATCGGCGAGTTCATTGACACCGAGGTGAAGTTCTATTCCTCGGGAATGTACCTCCGGCTCGCCTTTTCAATTGCGGTCCACACTGATCCCGAAGTGTTCCTGATCGACGAAATCCTGGCCGTCGGCGATGAACCGTTCCAGCGCAAATGCATCGCCAAGATCAAAGAACTCTCGGACGCGGGCAAGACCCTCTTCGTGGTCAGCCATGACCTTGATCTTGTAGCCACTGTGTGCGAGCGTGGCGTGCTGCTGGAACATGGCGAAATTATTATGGACGGTGACGTGCACGACGTCGTTACTGAACTCAGGCGACGTTCCATGGATCCCGCATAGTCCCGCATGATCAGGGCATCGCAGGCCCGTAAGCTTCTTGTCATTGCCGTCCAGTTTTCCTTCAGATGTTCCTGAAAGTGGTGTTTCCGTGTCCTGGTGGCAATCCATGCCAGTAATCCTTACGGCCGTTCTTTTGATCTTGCTGCCCGGTCTGGCGACGTCGATGGCTATCAGGGTTCGCGGAATTCTTGCCCTCCTCATTGCGCCGGCCTTCAGCGTCGGAACCATGGGTTTCCTGGCGCTGGTATTTCCGTTCGTGGGGATATCCTGGACCCCCGCGCCGGTCCTGGCCGGCTGTCTTGTGGTCTCTGCGGCCGCTTTTCTCATATCGAAGTTTTGGGGATCGCGGCGGGCACCCGTCGTGGCGCAAAGCAACAGCGGCCAGGTAACGGCAGTGGTTGCCGTAGGCTCCGTCATTGCCGCTGTTGTCATTGGCGCCCAAATGGCCACGGCAATGATCCATGCGGACTCCATTTCGCAAACCTATGACAACGTCTTCCACCTCAACGCCGTCCGTTGGGCCCTGGAGTCGCAGAATGCTTCGCCCTTGAACCTGGGGGCTTTCACCGGCATCAGTGCCTATCCTGCGGCCTGGCATGGAATTGTGGCGCTCGTTGGAGAGCTGACCGGTGCGTCAATCCCTGTCCTCGTGAATGCAACGAGCATTGGGATCGGCGCTGTGGCATGGCCTCTCAGCACGCTCTTCCTCGTCTTTGCGGTCGCCGGCTACCGCAAGGCGGCAGCTGTGCTCGCGCTGGTCTTCTCGTCAGGCTTCGCGACGTTCCCCATCCTGATGATCGACTGGGGAGTCCTGTACCCGAACCTGCTTTCCATTTCCGTTCTTCCCGCCGCCCTGGGACTGGCGTTTACAGCGCTGGGGCTGGGCTTCCATGAACGTCCAGCCGCCCCGGTTGCGTGGTTGAGCGCAGCCCTCGCCGCTGCCGGCGTGGCCCTGGCCCACCCGAGCACCCTGATGGCACTCCTGGCCTTTGCGCTGCCCGGGGCCCTCGGCCTGTACTACTGCAAAATGCGGGACCTTCGTGCCCTCGACACCGATGACTCCAGGCGCAGGATGTTTGTACTGTCCGCCGTACTCCTTGTGGGGCTCCTGGCGCTGACGGCCCTTTGGTACTTCCTTCGTCCTCCAGCGGACGCGGCAAACTGGCGCGTTGTGGAGACCCCCGCGCAGGCGCTGGGTGAGCTGTTGCTCAATTCTTTCCTCGGCCGTCCCACCCAGGAATTCCTCAGCATCTGCCTTATCGCAGGACTGGCGCACCTGTGGATCACGAAGTCGCGCCGTTGGCTCATTGGCACGTACTTGATCGGTGCGGGGCTCTTCTTCTTTGCTGCGGGATACGACGCTTCGATCAGGCAGTTCATTACCGGTGTCTGGTACTACGACAGCTACCGGCTCGCCGCATTGCTGCCGGTCGTTGTTATCGGGCCGGCTGTCATCGGGGCCCTGTTTCTCATGGACTGGCTGCGAGGAAGACTGCAGGCCGTGGACCGGACCACGTTTATGAAGACCCGGTTCCCGGGCCGTCCTGGCCTGAGGAGGCAGAAGGTCCTTGCCGGGGGAGTCTACGCCCTGGCCCTCGTCTCCCTCGTCCCCCAACTGCTGCCGACGAATTCTGCCGCCTTCCGGGCCCATTGGAGTTACCGAAGTGCGGAGGATTCAGCGCTGCTGTCACCGGAAGAGCGGACCCTGCTGGAGCGCCTGCCACAGACAACAGAACCGGGAGCCGGCATCGCGGGCCTTCCAAGCAGCGGTACGTCGCTCGCCTACGCCTTGGCGGGGCGGACCGTCATACAGCCCCACATCCTCACGACCCACGGGTCCGACGTCGATGTTGTGAATGCCGGGCTCAAGGATGCAGCGCAGTTCCCTGCAGTCTGTGAAGCTGTCCGGAAGCTCAACGTCCGCTACGTGCTGGACTTCGGCACCAGGACTGTTACAGGTACGCTCCCCGGGTACGGCGGCGTCATGGATCTTCACGAGAATGACAGCCTGCAGCTCGTCGATTCGGAAGGGCCCGACGCACGGCTCTTCAAGGTCGTTGCCTGCTGGTAGCTAATACCGGGGCAGGGCTGGCGTAGCCGGATTGACGGCGTTCACGGCCGGCAAGGCGGTCACGACAATGTTTGTGCCCCAGGGGTCGTCGCTGTGGCAGCTGATCAACACCAGTCTGTGGGGCACTATGTTCCAAATGTCACTGTCCCTCAACGTCGACTTTGAGTAACTGGCGACGGCATCCACCCGGTAGTCGATGCTGCCCGCCGCTGTCACCACCGTGAGCATGTCCCCCGGGGAGGCAGCAGTGCTGAGATGGTTGAAGGGGGCGTCCTGCCCCACCCAGCTGTGGCCGGCAATGTACGTGGTGTTCGTGGAACCAGCACCCGGGGAACCGTACCTGGCCAGCCAGTAACCGTCCGTCGTCTGCGGCGGTACAAGGCTGCGGCTGGCGATGTCATCCGGACCCGGGTCGAGGGGGTGGACTTGGACAACCACTCCAGCCTTCGGATAACTCAGCCGCAGGGGCGGTGACGCCGCGGGTTCGCCGGCCCCCGGTGGAGACAGTCCCGGCCACATCGGCAGGTGGTCCGACTGCAGGATGCCGGTGGACGGGGCGCTGGCAGGAGACGCCCCAATGCCTGAAACCAAGAGCAGAACTGCACTGCAGACCGCGACTAGAGTGACATCCCGGTGATGCCCGTGCGCGGTGCGCTGGGCAACCACCTAACGTGCAACCTTCCTCGCCCGGACCCATGCGATTCCGGCCCAGCCTGCCAATGCGGCCGCGATCACGGCCCAGCCGCCTTGCGTCCACAGGTTGCTGGCGTTCCCCGACGCAGCAGGAGCTGCGTGACTCTGGACGGCCCCGTCCACGTTGTACCCCAGATTCCTGGCGGTATTAGGTGGAGCTTGTGCCGGTGACGCCGGTGCAACGGCCTGCACGGGCCCTGAGGGTGCGGCGACTTTTCCGACGCAGCCATTGTTGAGGATGAAAACGTTCTCCGGGGTCATGTTCTGCCCGGCGGGATCACCGCCGAATCCGGGAAACGGAATGATGTCGCCCGTGTGGGCGGCATGGCCATTCAAATCGTGGATCAGTCCGTGAACGGATACAAAAAATGGTTCGTATGTTCCTGCCTCCGTGAGATGGCAGATCATCGCACCGGGAGGCGTCGTGTCCGTAGCTGCCGCCGCAGAGGTGGGGCCGCCTATGCTCCCCAGCGTTGCAATTCCCAAAGCGGCAACACTGTTTCGCATTCTCTGGCCCCCACCACACTAGTCACCCGATCCCGCAGCTGAATCGAACGCTAAAACGGAATCTCCGATAAGTCCAGCGTTGGGGACTCGCCCGGTGGCTGATCCGAGCCGGACTGGCTTATTTCTGTGTGACGGTCCCGAGAACTGGCTTGAGATTGTCCCAGGTATCCACGTTGCAGGTGTTGTTGCGGCGGAAGCTGGTCCTGACCTGCTTGCCGTCAATCTCTCCAAAAACATCGGCGATGTTCGGCTGGTTGACTGCTTCGCACTCGTCGCTGTTTTCCGAGGGCTGGTAATCCAGCAAAGTGGGTTCGCGGTCCAGGAGGCTGCACGCCTTGTCCGCATCCGGCAAGTCCGTTCCCTTGACGGCCGTAGAGCGCACACAGACAAGGTGGTGGGTTGACTGATCTGCAGCATTTCCGGAGAGCGTGGTTACTGTCAGCCGTACTGTGGGTTCCTCGGCCGACGACTGGTAGGTTGGCGTCGCTGTCGGGGTCGGTTGGGTTGTGGGTGTCGCCGACTCCTTGGGGGGTGAGTCGCTGATGCTGCAGGAGCTAAGTGCCATCGCGGCCACAACTACCGAGAGAACAGCTTTGAAGGGGGGTCGCATTGAGTTCCTTGGTGAAGTGCAGCCCGGCACGGCAGTGGATGAACCGTCCGCTGGAGGGATGTCAAAAGAGCAGCTTGGTCAGGAGGGCCGGCTACAGCGGCTAGTTTTCCAAAAGTTCCAGCAGGTAGGAGCCGTAGCCGCTCTTTACCAGGGGCTCCGCGCGACGGCGCAGGTCGTCATCAGTCAGGAAACCCAGGCGCCACGCGATTTCTTCGGGTGCGCCGATCTTCTGGCCCTGCCGGTTTTCGACCGTTCGAATGAAGTTTGATGCATCGCTGAGGTCGTTGAAGGTACCCGTATCCAGCCAGGCGGTGCCGCGGGGGAGGATCTCGACCTGGAGGAGCCCGCGTTCGAGATACACCTTGTTGACGTCGGTAATCTCCAATTCCCCGCGGGGGGAAGGCCTCAGGTTCTTTGCGATGTCGATGACGTCGTTGTCGTAGAAGTAGAGCCCCGGGACGGCGTAGTGGCTCCTTGGCTTTTCGGGCTTCTCCTCGAGAGACAGTGCCTTGCCGTCTGCGTCGAACTCCACCACGCCATAGGCGGACGGATCCTTGACCCAGTAGCCGAACACCGCGCCGCCTTCGATGTTGGCGTGACGGCGAAGCTGCGTGCCCATGCCCTGGCCATAAAAGATGTTGTCCCCCAGGACCAGGGCGACGGTATCGTCGCCGATATGGTCGGCACCGAGGATGAACGCCTGCGCCAGGCCATCAGGGCTGGGCTGCTGGACGTAGGACAAATTCACCCCGAACTGCGAACCGTCCCCCAGGAGGCGCTGGAACTGGTCCGCGTCCTGCGGGGTGGTGATGATGAGAATGTCACGGATCCCGGCAAGGATCAGGGTCGACAGGGGGTAATAGATCATCGGCTTGTCGTACACAGGGACCAACTGCTTGCTGATGCCCAGAGTGATCGGGTGAAGCCTGGACCCGGTGCCTCCGGCAAGGATAATTCCGCGCATTACTCCATCATTGCTGCCGCTTCGGCGCGGGGCAAACCGGGGGTATCGCCTGGCACGGTAGAATTGCGTGTCACCGTCAATACCATTGAGCCGAACCCGGAGTCCGCGTGTCATCAAGAAAAACCCCTGCAGGACTGCTCGTGGGGCGGCCGCTCGATCCCCGGAACAACAGCCTGAACCTCATCCGGCTGATCCTGGCACTTGCGGTGTTGGTCCACCACAGTTGGCCACTGACCGGGGCACCTCACGAACCGATCTTCGCGGGCGAGACACTCGGCGGCTGGGCCGTTTCAGGCTTCTTTGTGATCAGCGGCTACCTCATCACCGGCAGCAGATTCAGTCACGGACTGGGCGACTACCTCGTCCACCGGCTTGCCAGGATCATGCCGGCCTTCATTGTTTGCCTGATCACGATGGTGGTTTTCTTCGCCCCAATTGGCTATCTGGTGGCAAAGGGCAGCCTTGAGGGGTACTTCGGCACAGCGACGTCACCGTTGAATTTCCTCATCTCGAACCTGACGTTGAAGATGAACCATTACGATATTGCCGGGACGCCGCTAAACGTTCCTTACGCCGGTGCATGGAACGGCTCACTGTGGAGCCTTTACTATGAGTTCCTTTGCTACCTCGTGGTCGCTGCGCTCGGCTGCTTTGCAATCTTCCGCAAATCACCTTGGTTTCTTACTCTGCTTTTCGCCGCGTCTGTGGTGGCGCAGGCAAACATTGAAGTGATCAACCGGTACACGAATGGCAACTTCGATGTGGTGCTTCTGTTCAAGCTCCTGCCGTTCTTCCTCGGCGGAGCAGTGCTGTTTGTTTGGAAATCCAGGATCGGCATCCACTGGCTGCCCGCCGTCGTCAGCCTCCTCGTGTCTCTCCTCATGGTCTCCGTGTTTCCAGCGTGGGGTGGGCAGGCATCGGGCGCGCTCATCGCCTATGGCACTCTCTGGATTTCCACCTGGCTCCCGCAGCCCAGGATCATTGCCAAGAACGACGTTTCGTACGGCGTCTATATCTATGCTTTCGCGTTCCAGCAGCTGATCGCGGTATTCGGCGGCTACGAGTGGGGTTTGGTGTTGTTCTCACTTGCGGCCGCTGCGCTGACGATTCCAACGGCAATCGCCAGCTGGGTGTGGATTGAACGCCCTGTGATGCGCAGGGTCCGCAGCAAGGACCACCGGCCCAAGTCTGGACCGTCAGCTGGAGTCTCGCCCGCCTTGGCTGACCGGGAACCCGTGGCCAGCGCCGACGCCGTACGTGCGCGGTCGTGACCTCCGCGCAGACGAGGCGTTCAACCCGGCAGGAGACGGCGCCCGCGAAGCGGCTCGACGGTAGCCGATGGCTGTTGCCCGCCCGGCAACAGCCCAGGCGAGGCTCGCTGTTGTGGGCAATGGCAGGGGGCGTCGCCGCGGCCGGCGCCATCACGGTCCTGCGCCTTGCCGGCGCACTGACAGGCCCATGGAGCCTTGTCCTCCTGTTTGTTTGTCTGGTGGCATTGCCTACCGCGAAAACATTCTCGGGCCGCCTTGCTCTGTCCCTCAGTGTCCTGTTTGGACTGGTTCCGTTGCTTTGGTGGATTCCCTCGGGTTTCGGTCCGATCGGCCGGGGAACGTTCGTTTTGGCTGCGGCGGCGGGACTGCTCATCTTTGCAGCCTTAAGAAACGGTGTCCGCGGTGCTGCCCGCCGGCTTGTTCCGGCGTTCCGCTGGCTCGATGCGGTTCCCGTGCTCGCCGCCGTCCTCTCGTCCTGGGTCCACTGGAAACTGCTCTCAGTGCATGCCTACGACAAGGCGCTGAGTCTCCTCACCATGAACTGGGACAACGCGTCCCACTTCGATATCTTCCACATGCAACGGCTCTACGGCAGGGTGGTGCCTTTGCTGGGCGCGTCACCCGATGGCAGCGACTGGTCCTTCACGGACTACCCACAGGGTTTCCACGGCGTCGTGGCGATCATTGCCGAGCTGACATTCGGAAAGTCGGTAGGTACCCCGGCCGAGGAACTGGTGAACTATGCCACTGGGAGCGCTTTGGTTTCCGTCCTCGTGGTGGTCATGGTGCTGGCTGCCCTTGCTTCGCTGCCTGCGTTCCGTCGCCGGTCCATCGTGGCTTTCCCTGCGCTGGCCCTGGTGGCCTCCGGATGGATCTTTGGCCCGGGGTCGTCGGCGTCCCTGCATGGCTTCCCTAATTTCTTCCTGGCCGTAGGTTTGGCTTCTGTCGCCCTCGTGCTGGCAACTACCATGGACCGGCCTCTCAGCCCCGCAGCACTGCTGCCGTTCGTTGCCTGCGTTGTTGGTGTCGCGCATAACTGGGCGCTCCTGGAGGTCCTGGTTCTGGGCGCCATGGTGATGGTGCTGCAGCCCTGGGACCGGCTGCGGTGGCGGACAACCCGCGCCGGCTACCTGTCCGCCGCCCTGATCGTCCTCATCGGCGTCGCGGGCGCAGCCCTCGCAGTTAGCCAGCTCGTTGGGGTTTCCACGGAGGCCGTTCTCTATGGTGTGGGTGGGGTTCCCATCCCTGACCTTGGCCAGCTGGCGGTGATTGTGCTTGGCACCTCAGCCCTTGCCGCACTGGTCTTCGCCAAGGGCACCCGGAACACGGGCGGCACCTTGCAGAGGCTGCGCTGGTCCTTTGCGGGCCTCGCCGCCGGTGTCATGCTGGCATCCGTCATGGCCGCGGCCCAGCTGGCCAAGGGTGGAACGTTGACGTACTACTCCCACAAGTTGGCCATAGCACTGTTCCTGGCGGGGCTGGTGACATTGGCCTTGGTCCTGGCCGCATGGCTGGAAACTGTTCGCGGCCGGAGCCGGCAGGACGAACCCAGGAACCGGGTGGAGGCCCACAGCAGCACCCACCGGAGGGGCGAAGGCAGGAAGCCCGGTGCCGTCGCCGCTTCCGCCCTGGCTGCCGTCGCCGCGACACAGGCCTTTGGCTTCACCTTCCCACTGGCGGCGCAGGGGCTGCCGCCGTCGTCCCCGTCGGCTGTGGCCATGGCAAAGGAATCGAAAGTCCTTGCTACGGTGCCGCCCTCGGTTAGCTTGCTGATGGCGGCGGCCAGGGGCCGGGAAGGTCAGCCGGCGGTCTACGTCACGACCCGGCCCGCCGATATTGACGCCATCCTTGCCAAGCAGTGGTACGACGGCCTGACGTCGACGTACACGGAGAAAGGCTGGAAGCTCTCCCTAAACATGTTCGAACTCAGCGGCGGCGTGGACAACCTCCGGCTCGTGGTCAACAAGATCAAGAAAGCGGACCCATCCGCGTTGATCATCGTGGATCCGGATAACCAGGCGGCGCTCAACTACATCCTGGCAACATTGGACGGGTGAGGATCGGTCTTCGTCCCTCACTCGGGATCGCACAGCTTAAAAGCCGACGACGGCGGCACCCGCGTGGGTGCCGCCGTCGTCGGCTTAGGCGCTGCCCTAGTAGGGCTGGACGTCCGGCTGGGCGTTGATCCACGTGCTAAGCCGTTCGATGCCCTGCTCAAGGTTGTACTGGGGCTTCCAACCGAGCGTTGCGGTGGCAGCTTCGACGTCGGCCCATGCGTGCCGTACGTCGCCTTGGCGGTACTGCCCGGTGACGTGGGGCTCGGGCGCACCGTACCGGGCCGCGATGATCCTGGCCGCGGTGCCGATGGTCTGGAATTCCCCCGACCCGATATCCATCGGCTCGCCCTGGACGTTGGGGGACAGGGCTCCTGCCACGATGGCGGAGGCGACGTCGTCGATGAGTACGAAATCCCGGCGCACTTCCCCGTCCTCGTACAGGGGGATGGACTTGCCACCCATGGCCATGCGGCAGAACAGGCTCATGATGCCCGTGTAGGGGTTAATCAGGGACTGCCCAGGGCCGTAAACGTTCTGGAGACGCAGGATGACCGTCTCCACGCCGTAGGACTTGGCCCAGGCCTGAAGAATGTTTTCCTGGGCGAGTTTGGTGGCCCCGTAGACGCTAACCGGGGCGGGGAACGTCTCCGAAGCCTTCATTGCGGCAGGCGCGGCGTTCGGAAAATCCCATTGGCCTTGGTCCAGGGTGGCGCTGGTTCGCTGTCCGGGGT
This sequence comes from Arthrobacter sp. C152, assembly GCF_054890965.1. Classification (NCBI taxonomy): domain Bacteria; kingdom Bacillati; phylum Actinomycetota; class Actinomycetes; order Micrococcales; family Micrococcaceae; genus Arthrobacter; species Arthrobacter sp. C152. Next base: position 155,995 of record NZ_JBTZSU010000007.1, on the reverse strand, counting down.
AGAACCGGTGCCCGTCGGCGTCGACCCAGGGCCCTTCGCCGTAAATGGCGCGGCTGGAGGACAGGACGATCCGCCGCGGCAGTTTCCCGTGCCGGTTCAGCCCATCCAGGAGTTGCGTCGTGCCCACAACGTTGACGTGTGCATGCCGCGTTGACTCCTCCAGTGATTGGCCGGTGCCTGTCTCGGCCGCGAGGTGGATGACGACGTCAGGGGTGACGTCGGCCAGGACCTTGTCCCAGGTCTGCGCTTCGGTGATGTCGGCAACGACGAGCTCGGCATCCTCGTGCAGCTCGGAGGGACGCTCGCCGGAGGCGTGGATCTGCGGGTGCAGGTTGTCCACGACGACCACCCGGCCGAAGTTGGCAACCAGGTCGCTGGAGATGGCGCAGCCAATGAAACCGGCACCGCCGGTCACCAGGACCGTTCCCTGTGCCTGGGTTTCCGGGGCGGGTGTTGTCATGAAGGGCCTTTCTGGAGCTGACATTTAGTTACCGAAGGTGTGGCTGAGGAGAACTTTCACGGCGGGAAAATTCTTGTTGGCCAGGGCTTTTGGCAAGAGAGCGAGGGCGTGGGCCCGGGAAGTGAGCCGAAGCTTTGCCGCCCGTGAAGCCTTCGTCCAACCGTTGAGATTCGCCTGTTCTGCCGACACCGCGAAATAGTCGCGCTCACCGGCGAACCTGGAGCCGTCAACCAGTTTGGTGGAAGATGCACTTTCCGAGTGGCGGCGGTAGGAGAAGCAGACGGTGGGTTCAAGGAGAAGCTGATCACCGCGGTAGACCATGTCCATGACCAGGGCCAAATCCTGGATGATGGGGAACCCGGAGCGGAACTCGACGCTGCGGATCTTGTCGGTGCGGAAGGCAAGCGAGGGCCAGTAGAGCCAGTCGCCGTGCATCAGGTTGGCGGCAAGGTGCTCTCCAGAAAGCAGGCGTGGCCCGCGGGTACGCGGCCGGACGATGTGCTGCTTCGTGCTGTCCACCAGGGTCCGCACCACGGTGCCCTGTTCGTCAATGACCTGGACGCCCGGCTGGATAATCGCGGCTTCGGGGAACCGTTGGTGGGCCCGATTGATCACGGTCACGTAGTTGGGCAGCAGAACGTCGTCACAGCCGAGGATGACCATGACTTCTTCGGTGGCCAGTGAGACGCAGGTCTTGTAGTTCTCGGTGATTCCGGCGTTCTGGTCCTTGCGGATGTACTTGACTCGCGGATCATCGATTGACGCCATGAAGCGCTGGATCTCGTCGCCTGGGTAAGCGTCGTCCACAACGGTTAGGAGCCAGTCGTCAGAGTCCTGGGCGAGGACGCTGCGGACCGTCTCCTTCATGTAGTCCGGGTCGCCCCAGTAGGGAATGAAGATATCAAGTGGCATGCGGGATCCAATGGGTCGGGGTATGGCTGGTGTCAGCCGCGGTCAAGGGAAGCCGGGTCGGTTACAGTCGGAGTCCGGGACGGCTCGGCCAGTTCGGCATCCAGGCGGGCCTCAAGGCGCTCAATGTGGGTACGAAGGATTGCTGCTTCCTCCGCCAGGGTGCGGGTCTCGTCTTCCACGACCGATATCTCCCACGACAGGTGGAGGCAGACGCCAAGGGCCAACAGGATCGTCATCGCGAACAGGAGGTTCGACGGGACCTGGACTCCGAGGAGCCTGGCTGTCAGGGCCAGGAGTTGCGGGAAGGCCGCAAGGACCAGCGTTGCCAGCCCCACGACCAGCCAGAGCACCGCATACTTTTCCCGGAGCTTCTTCCGACGGAGCATCTCGACCACGAGGACGACGATGACGAGGGCAAGGATGAAAGCGGCCAGAACGGACAAAATCATGCTCTTTCGAGTTGGGGAGAAGGAGTACGGATCTCCGAGCGGCGCCGCGTCAGGGCGAACAGCAGGGCGAAGACGGACCGGCCAAGGTAGATGGCGGACTTGACGGGGTTATGGCTGGGCGTCCCGCCCTGGCGAACACGCATCTCCACAGGAACCTGCGTGATGACGCAGCCGGACCGGATGGCCACCACGAGGGAATCGATGGTGTCGCCAAGGTACTCGGCAGGGTAATGGTCGATGAACTGGTCGATACCCCGGCGGTTGGCCGCCTTGAAGCCCGAGGTAACATCCGTCAGGCGGGTGCGGGCCAGCCCCGAAATGACCTTGGCCAGCAGGACCATCGCCCAGCGCCTTGGACCGGAAACCTTGTAGGTGCCGCGGTCCGCGAAGCGGGCGCCAATGGCGATGTCCGCGTCGGCCAGGGCCGCCAATACCCGGGAAATCTCCTTGGGATGGTGCTGTCCGTCTGCGTCCACCTGGATAACGGCGTCGTACCCGTTCCGCTTTGCGTACTTGAATCCGGCCCGCATGGCCCCTCCGACGCCAAGATTAAAGGGGAGGTCAAGGACCACGGCGCCGGCCTCTGCAGCTACTGCGGCCGTGCTGTCCTGGGAGCCGTCATTAACCACGAGTACGTCATAGCCTTCGCGGAGCGCCAGCACTTCGCGGACCGTATTGCCAACGGATTCCTCTTCGTTCCACGCCGGCATGATGACGAGGGCGCGGGTGTAGGGGGGGATTGACATAGCTACTAATCTATACCAGAACCGGTACCCGGGGTGGCTGGCGGCACGGCCGCGGGGGGTTGTGCCGGCGCCGTCCGTGGCTTCCCCACGCCGTATGCGGCACGGATGTGCCGCAGGTAAAGATAGGAGTAAACCCAGGGTGCCAGCTTCAGCAACGCTGCCCCGGCCCCAATGATTCTGTGGACGGAGAGGGCGCGGACAAGCATTTGCCAGCTGATGTCACGGCGGCACTCCGCGACAGTGCGGGCCGCAGGCGCTGAGCCGCGGCCGCGGGCGATTGCGCTTTGCGCTACCAGCAGGAACACCAACGTGCGCATGCAATCGTAAGCCGCAGCATACTTGCCCTCCTTGAACCGCTGGTCCAGGTGCTGGTCCAGATGGCTAAGGGCCACGGTCGTGTCGGCCACGGTTGGAACGCGGCCCCAGGTGAGGGAACCATCCATGATGTGGTAGCGGTACACCGGTGTACTGATTGAGCGGACCCGGCGCGCCAGCGAGTGAAGGATGATGTTGGTCGCCATGTCCTCGAACCGGGCGGCACCTTCGGCGAAGCGGACTTTGTCGAAGAGATCGCGCCGGATCAGCTTGTCCCAGGGAAATGGCGTGAGTTGGTCGCACATGGCGAGCCGGCAGGCCTCGGCGCCATCGAATTCACCCAGCGCTGGGGAGGCAGAAGTTCCCTCCGTCCCGTCCGGCTGCACTACGACACGGCCGCCCACTACCACATCGACGTCGGGTGATGTTCCGGCGTGCATGGTTTCAAGGAACGTTGGAAGGTACTCGTCGTCGCTGTCTATGAAACTGATCCAGGACCCCCGGGCGGCATCCAGGCCGGCATTCCGGGCTGCTGACACACCAGAGTTGGCCGGCAGGGCGATGACCGTCAGGTTGTCGAACTCCTGCTCGAGGGTTCGGGCCAGGGCCAGGGTGCCGTCAGTGGAGTGGTCGTCCACCACCAGAAGCTCGAAATCCGGCTCGGTCTGCGCCATGACGCTCCTCACCGCACGCTCGAGCAGTCCGGCGGCATTGTAGGCGGGCATGATCACGCTGGTTCGGGGAGCGGGGGAGTTGTTGGGCACTGGCCTTCCTTCATGTGTGTGGGTCCGGCAGGTGGCGTGGCGGTGGTCAGATGGAGGCTGCGACGGCGGATTTCCCGCGCCGGACAATCGAGGCGATATGGATGGCTGCACCGAATGCCGGTCCCGCGGCCAGGGCCAAAGCCGTCCGGGCGGACAGCGGCAGGGGAAGCAGCAGGCACAGGACGCTGACGGCCGTCCCGGATACCCAGCCTATGGAGTAGGCGCGGTGGATTCCCACCGCAAGGGCGGCCGTCCCCGTGAGCGTCAGGATGGCCATCAGTGCTGCATCGAACGTGAGAGCCGCCAGGAGCCAGGCCGGGACGTCGTATTTGCCTGGGAACAACAGGTCCATCAGCCAAGGCCCGAGCAGTCCGGCCGCGATGCCGCCAGCGACGCCCACGGCGATAAAGAGCGCTGCCGGCTTGTACAGTGCCCGGATACCACGGTCGCGCTGGTTGACGAACGCGGCGATGGCGACGCCTTGGAAAGCCTGCAGCGGCACCATGATGGGCGCGCGTGTGAGCTGGATGGCCAGCAGCAATCCGCCAGCGGATGCCAGTTCCGTGGCCGTGCTGGTGAAGCTGAGGATCACGGGGAATCCCACGATCAGGGCCGCGGTGGCGCTGGACGAGAGCATGGCATGGCCGGTTTGCTGCATGTACACGGGGCGGGGAACATCGGCGCGGGCCGCTGCGGCACCCCGCGCCGTGGGGGACAGCAGGAGGAAGGCCAGCCACAGGCCTGCAGCAAGGGCGCAGGCGAATTCAAGGCCCAGAAGTCCGACGCCGAGCAGGACTACGCTGCCAACGGTCGCCAGGCGGAACAGAGCCTCAGCGCCCATCAGCCTGGAGTACAGGTTCCACTCCTGGGCGCCGGCGGATGCGCCGGCGAGGGCTGAATGACCTGAATAGGCGATTGCGGCAACGGCCAGGGTGGGCAGGAGCCACGGCAGATTGCTGCCAAGGACGGAGGGTGCCCACGCCCACGAGGAGGCCAGGAGCAGGAGAGCCACGATGGCACCGACCACAAGGCCGTTAACCAGAACCGAGGGATGGCTACTGGTACCGGCCCGGTTGACGCCTATTGATTCCGCAGAGCGGACGGCGCGGGTTGTCTCACTCTGAACACCTGAGAGCACGCCGAAAATGCCGAACAGGGCACCCCAGAATACGCTGAACTGCGCGTACTCCTCGGGACGCAAATGGTTCCCGGCGATGACGAGAATGATGAAACCGGCAGCGGCCGCGACCACGGATGCGACGCCCACTCCGGATGCGCTCTTGGTACTGATGGTCCGGCTGCCGGCAGCGTCGCCGTCTACCTCCGGCGGCCTGGCGGCGGGTTTCTTCCAAGGCAAATTCATGTGGGGCTTTCCGTGGCAGCGCGAAGACCTGTTCTTCCCAGGTGCCCTTCGATCTTACGGTAAGCCTCTTGGCGGGTTGCGGTTCCGGGGTTGGGGCACAGGCGCAGGGGCCTGGGATATTAGAATCGGCTGCACGGGCCCGCAAGCACCGGCCCGTGAGCAAGCAATACCAGGAATTTTCGTTTCCATCGACCAGTCAGGTGCACATGAAACGCGTTCGGGTTGCCACTCTTTCGGGCTTTTTCGCCGTCCTTTGTTTGCTTGCCGGCTTTGTAACTGCAGTTCCCGCTGGTGCAGGTACGCCGATTCAGGACAAGTATCAAATGCTGGGCGGAGAAGCCGGTGCCCTGGGCGCGGCGGCTGGACCTGAACGATGCGGGCTTGCGGGCGGCGGCTGCTATCAGGACTTCCAGCAGGGGCAGATCCATTGGACGCCCGCAACCGGTGCCCGTGCCACGTGGGGCGCCATCGGTTCGGCCTGGCGGCAACAGGGGTGGGAACAAGGCGGCTTGGGCTACCCCGCGACGGATGAAGTTTGCGGCCTGGTCCGCTCGGGCTGTTACCAGACTTTCCAAGGCGGCCAGATCCATTGGTCGCCGGCGAGCGGTGCCCGGCAAACGCAATGGGGTGCCATCAGAAACCGCTGGGCAGCCAGCGGCTTCGAGTCCGGCCCCCTGGGCTATCCGGTGGCTGCCGAAAGGTGCGGCCTTACGGCAGGCGGCTGCTATCAGGCCTTCCAGGGCGGCCAGATCCATTGGGCGCCGGGTATCGGCGCCTACGCCACCGGCGGATCCATTGACTATGTCTGGGGAACACTGGGGTGGGAGAACGGGCGCCTCGGTTACCCGGTGGCCGAAGAAGTTTGCCCGGGCGACGGCGGCTGCAGCCAGGGATTCCAAGGGGGGACGCTCACCTGGTATCCGGGCTCGGGCGTAACGGTCAACTACTACCAGCCCGGTGAGTACCAGCACGTCATTAACAAGAGGAACCCGCTGTCGCCGATCGACTACACGCCTTCTGACATGGTCAACGTGGGCGGGCATGCTTTGCGTTATCAGGCCGCCCTCGCCTTTTGGCGCTTTACGGACGCCGCTGCAGCCTCTGGTGTGGCGACGACCGTGGTGAGCGGTTTCCGGAGTTATGCCAGCCAGGCGTCCCTTTACCAAAGCTACGTTGCGTTGTACGGACAGGAGCGGGCAGACGAGATCTCGGCGCGGCCTGGCTACTCTGAACACCAAAGTGGTTTGGCTGTCGATATAGGAAACCCGAGTGGAGTGTGTGGACTGCAGGAATGTTTTGCCTCCACGCCGGCCGGTCAGTTTGCCGCGGCGCATGCTCACGAGTTCGGTTTTGTGGTCCGTTACCCCGCGGGGATGAGCTACTGGACCGGTTACGCGTACGAGCCATGGCACTTGCGGTATGTCGGGAAGGACGTGGCGATGGATATGCACAACCGGGGCATCGATACCCTTGAGCAGTACTACGGTTACCCGCCTGCACCGACATATTGAGCACCCAGGGCACGTGCGGGCCGGTCTGCAATGACAACCCGGCAACCCCCAGCCGGTAACCTAGGACTATGTCGCGACTCCTCGTAACCGGCGGTGCCGGGTTCATTGGCTCAAACTTCGTACATTACGTTCTGCGGGAGACCGACCATACGGTCACAGTGCTGGACAAGCTCACGTACGCGGGCAACCTGGAGTCCCTCAAGGGTCTGCCAGCGGACCGCTTCAGTTTTGTGCGGGGCGATATTGCCGACGCCGCCCTCGTTGACGGCCTGGTCGCCGAATCTGACGTCGTCGTCCACTACGCTGCGGAGTCGCACAACGACAACTCCCTGCACGATCCGCGGCCGTTCCTCGACACCAACATCATCGGCACGTATGTGCTTATCGAAGCGGCGCGGAAGCACGACAAACGCTTCCACCACATCTCCACCGACGAAGTGTACGGCGACCTTGAACTCGACGATCCTGAGCGCTTTACGGAGCAGACGCCGTACAACCCGTCCAGCCCGTACTCTTCCACGAAGGCCGGATCCGATCTGCTGGTCCGGGCGTGGGTGCGCTCGTTCGGCCTCCAGGCCACGATCAGCAACTGCTCGAACAACTACGGTCCGTATCAGCACGTGGAGAAGTTCATTCCGCGTCAGATTACCAATGTGATCGACGGCATCCGGCCCAAGTTGTATGGCAAGGGCGAGAACGTCCGGGACTGGATCCACGCGAACGACCATTCGTCGGCCGTGCTGGCGATCATCGATAAGGGAGTTATCGGTGAGACATACCTGATCGGAGCCGACGGTGAGAAGAACAACAAGGACGTTGTGGAGCTCATTCTTACGCACATGGGCCAGTCGCCGGACGCCTACGACCACGTGGTGGACCGCCCGGGGCACGACCTGCGCTACGCCATCGATTCAACACGCTTGCGCACCGAAATCGGGTGGGAACCGCAGTTTTCCAATTTCGATGCAGGAATCGAAGACACCATCGCCTGGTACCGCGACAATGAGGACTGGTGGCGGCCGCAAAAAGCGGTGACGGAAGCAAAATATAAGGAACAGGGCCAGTAACCCATGGCGATCGAATTCGCGAAAAAACTGACAGCCCGCGAGACTCCGATTCCCGGCGTCGTTCTCTATGAACTCCCGGTCCACGGGGACAACCGTGGCTGGTTCAAGGAGAACTGGCAGCGGGAGAAGATGGTTGCCCTGGGTCTGCCGGACTTCCGGCCCGTGCAGAACAACATTTCCTTCAACGAGAAAGCCGGCACCACCCGCGGAATCCATGCGGAGCCGTGGGACAAGTTCATCTCCGTTGCCACCGGACGAATTTTTGGCGCATGGGTTGACCTGCGCGAAGGCCCCTCCTTCGGCACCGTCTTCACTGCGGAAATGGACGCCAGCCAGGCAATCTTCATTCCACGTGGAGTCGGCAATGCCTTCCAGACCCTCGAAGACAACACCGCCTACACCTACTTGGTCAATGACCACTGGTCCGCCGAGGCGCAGGACCAATACACCTTCCTGAACCTGGCTGACGAAACAGCTGCTATCCAGTGGCCCATTCCGCTGGACCAGGCTGAATTGTCCGAGAAGGACAAGGCCCATCCACGGTTGCCGGACGTAACGCCCATGCCTGGAAAGAAGATCCTGGTGGTCGGTGCGGACGGACAGCTGGGCAAGGCGCTGCGGGCACTCTACGGCAGTGACGACTCCGTGGAATTTGCGGGCCGGGCTGAATTCGACCTCGGCAATGAAGACGCCTTCCAGGCCAGGAACTGGAAGAACTACTCCAGCATCATCAACGCGGCCGCCTACACGGCGGTGGACACAGCAGAGACCCCTGAAGGGCGCGCGGCTGCCTGGGCCATCAACGTGGCAGCCGTTTCACGCCTGGCGAGGACCGCCGTCGAGCATAACCTCACCCTGGTGCATGTTTCGTCTGACTACGTGTTCGACGGCGGGTGCGAGATCCACGACGAAAAGGAGCCTTTTACGCCGCTTGGCGTCTACGGCCAGACAAAGGCTGCAGGCGACGCCATCGTCAGTGTGGTCCCGCGGCACTACATCATCCGGACCAGTTGGGTGATCGGCGACGGCAACAACTTTGTCCGGACCATGGCTTCCCTGGCCCAGCGCGGCATCGAACCTTCGGTGGTCAACGACCAGGTCGGCCGGCTCAGTTTCACCGCAGACATAGCGTCGGGGATCAGGCACCTCCTTGACACCGGTGCGGCGTATGGAACCTACAATCTGACGAACGACGGCGCGCCGCAGTCCTGGGCGGACATCGCGGCGGATGTCTACGAACTGGTGGGCGAAAGCAGGCAGGCTGTCACGGGCGTCAGCACCGCAGAGTATTTCAAGGATAAGAAGGCTGCTCCCAGGCCCCTGAACAGCACACTGGACCTCGGTAAAATTGCCGCTCAGGGCTACGTTGCGCGCAACTCGCAGGAAGCTCTGAAAGAGTACGTACACGGCCTGCGGCCCCACGGCAGCTAGAGCGCTCAAACAGCAGCGGCAGGAAACTTTGATGTTTCCTGCCGCTGCTGCCATGCTGGGCGGAACCGTTACCAGCGGTAGACGCTGACCCCGGTCGTCGGGGTCCAGATCAGCGATCCTCCCTGGAAATCCTGCCGGCACTCGCTGTAGGCGTTGCAGTATTCGTCGGTGTAGGGGTAGCCGAGCCAGCCGTTTTCAAAGTTTTGGGTGGCCCACACATAGCGGATGGATCCGAAGGGGCTGAAGTGTGCCCCTGTGGCGGATGACCAGATCATCGAACCACCCTGGAAGAACTGGTAGCAGCCGCCGTTCTTCAGGCCGCACACTTCGTTGCTGACCGGGTAGCCGGTCTGGCCATTCTCGGAGCCGAGTCGCTGGAAGTTGGCGCGGATGGCTCCGGCGCTAACGGCGAACGCTCCCGAGGCCGGCGACGAGTAGATATCGCCTCCTTGGAACGTCTGCACGCAGCCTGAAGCTGCATAGCCGCAAACCTGGCCCGACGTCGGGTAGCCCAGGACGCCATTTTCGAATCCCATTGCCGCATAGCGGTCCCGGATCGGGCCTGCGGGGCTGATCTGGGCACCGGTGCCGGCACTCCAGATGATGGCGCCTCCCTGGAACATCTGGTAGCAGCCACCACCCTTAAGCCCGCAGATTTCAGGTCCCACGACCGGGTAGCCCAGCAGTCCGTTCTCCGATCCGGCGCGCTGGTAGGTGCCCCGGATCGCGCCTTCGCGAATGGCGTGGGCGCCGGTGGAAGGAGACCACTGGATAGTTCCGCCTTGGTAGATCTGGTAGCAGCCGTTGTTGACCAACCCACAGGCTATTGGCCCCCACGGATTCCCAATCCACGACTTGGAGGCCAGGTATTCCTGGTTGAAGGCGGCTTCTATGTTGTCGCCGGCCAGTGCAAAACGCTGCAGGGACGAGTAGTCCCCGTTCCACACGTTCGAGTCACCGGCGAAAGGACCCGTGCTGCTGTACTGCCAGATGCTGTAGGTGCCCCAACTGCCCGATGGAACCGGGCCGGCGTCGTTCGTGGGGGAGCCTGGATAGGCAGCAATCCACAAGGGGTAGTCGCCAAAGCCTGCGGGGTTTCCCAGGCACTGGTTCCACCAGCTTGTGTTTGTGTAGATCACGGGCGAGCGGCCGGTCAGTGCCCGCATCGTGTTGCCGAAGTCCTGCACCCACGAAGACAGCTGGCCTGGAGACATGTTGTAGCAGGTGTTCCCGAAGTAGAAACCGTTGATGGTCCTGCCTTCGTAGGGGTTGAATTCAAAGTCGAGAACGGGCGGCATCGTGTAGCCATCGGCAGACCAGCCGCCCCCGTTTTGGACGAAGTAGCGTGCCTGGTCTGCTCCTGAGGACCAGTTCGGGATCGCGAAGTGGTACGCGCCCCGGATCATGCCCACATTGCGTGCGCCCTGGTACTGCGAGCTGAAGAGGTCATTGGTGAAGTAGTTGCCCTCGGAGGCCTTCACGTACGCGAATCTGGCACCCATGTTCCACTGCTGCTGCCAGTCGACGCTTGTCTGATGGCCGCTGACGTCGAGCCCCTGTACACCGAAGGTCGGCGTCCAGCTGCCCTGGCTCGAGAGCGTCTCGGCGCTGGGCTTGGAGGCTGGGCCCTGGGCGGCTGAGGCGGCGACGCGTGCTGAGCGCTGGCCCATCTCGGCACCCCCGGGCCCGACGGCTTCGGCCATCGACTGCGCTTGCGGGCTTGGGGTGGCGGACGGCATTGCCGTCTGGGTTGCGGCCGCCGTTGGCTGCGGTGTGGTGGGAGCCCCCTGGGAGGCCGACGGCGAGGCTGCGGGTTCGGCAGTGGCCGACGGCAGTTGCGTGGGCTCCGCCGTTGTGGTTGCGGGGGAGGGTTCGACAGCGAAGGCTGCGCCGGGTCCTGCTAACAAGCTGAGTGCCAACAGTGCTGGCCCCATGGATTTCATGACGGGGCGACGGGACTGAGACGGGTTCCGCTTCATTTTTGGCTCCGGAGACAATGTGGCGCTTCACAGGCGCTCATTAGGTTGCTGCTCGGGCGGTTCCCCCAGGAACAGGACCCGACAGTCGGTGGATCGATAAATTGTGCGCCTACCATAACACCGGAGTTACATTTGGGACTAGTGATTCAGGTGTTACTGAGGTGATTCCGACCCATGTTGGATCACGCCTTTGGGTCCCTACGTTAACTTCGAGTGTGCTGCCTCCCGGACTGCAAAGGGCGAGCCGCGGATTGGGCGGGGCCTTCGCAGTCCTGCGCAGGTTGAATCAGTCACGGACAAGACGTTGGCCCCGAACGGTCTTGCCGTCCGGGGCCAACTCATCCAGCTATATATTTGTTTTCCGCGGATCCTAGGCGTACACCACGCTGACACTGCCCGAGCGCCACGTTATGCGGCCGCCCTGGAAGTCCTGGGCAACGCCGCCGTTACCTGCCGAATACTCGCCGGTGGTCGGATAGCCGAGGCGGCCACCCTCCGAGCCCAGGCTGACCCAGGCGGACCTGATGCCACCGGTGACGATGCGCGCACCCGAAGTGGGAGACCAGACGACTTCGCCGCCCTGGAAGTACTGCTTCGCACCGCCTCCCACGAGACCGGCTATTTCGTCGGTAGTGGGGTAGCCGAGGCCGCTGGCCGGGCCGCCTGCGTTGTCCCAGGTGGCGCCGATGCCGCCCTTGGTGATGTGTGAGCCGGTGGCGGCGTTCCAGGAGATCTTGCCGTATTGGAAGCCCTGCATGACGCCGCCGGGTATCGGGGCATATTCATCGGTGGTGGGGTAGCCGAGGCCGCTGAGGGGGCCGCCCGCGTTGTCCCAGGTGGCGCCGATGCCGCCCTTGGTGATGCGGGAACCGGTGGCGGCGTTCCACGAGATCTTTCCGAACTGGAAGTTTTGCATCACGCCGCCGGGCATGGGCGAGTATTCGTCCGACGTCGGGTAGCCAAGATCGCCGTCCTGCGCGCCACTGCCCGTCCACTTGGTGTTGATCCCGTAGACGACGGCAAAGGCGCCCGTGCCGGGCAAGTACGTAATGATTCCATGCTCGAACTCCTGGTAGGAGCCCCCAAACCGCTGGTTCGTTACCTCGTTGGCGATGGGAAGCCCAACGATGCCGGACACTTCGGCGTACTTATCCCCGATCGGGCCCTGCACCGGGTACGGGAGGGAGCTCTTTACAGCCAAGTCCGCGAACCAGTACCGCTTTGCTGACTCATCGCTGGCCAGCACCACGATGCCGCTGGCGCTGGTGACGGGCTGCTTGGTGGTGGTCGGATTATTGACGGTGGCCGAGGCGCCGTTCTGGATGACCGGAGTTCCACGGCCAGATCCGAACACAGGGTTGTCCATGTCAGCGGTCTTCTCATAGATGCTGCCCGAAACTCCGGCGTAGGGGCACCCGCTGACATTCGTGGACGGCCCCGTCTGGAAAGCGTGGACCTTGTTGTTCTCCGGGTCCAGCACAATTTGCGGGCGCGTCTGGCAGTCGCCAAGGGTCGAGATGGTGGACTTCGAGAATGACCCCGTGCCCGGCTTGAAGACCAGCAACTGCAGCTGGGGTTGTGTCACGTCAGAGGTGATCTCGTCGAGGCTTGTCTTAACGGCGGCGTAGACCCGACCGGCGGTGTCTGCCTGGAGCGACTTGAGGTTCAGGTGGTCATCGGCGATGCCCTTGCCCTGCACGGCCGGTTGGGATTTCCAGGTAGTGGGTGACGTGCCGTCGGTGCGTGTGGCCCACCAGACCGAGCCCGTGGTCTGATCCGACCACATGATCCCGATCTGTTTCTTGTTAAACGCCACTACTGCAGAAATGTCGTCCACTGCCGGGTGGACGTTGTTGACTGGAAGTATGAACGGGCTGCCCCAACTCGAGCCGCCCGCCGCCGAATTGTTCACCATCACGTTGCTGGTGTAACTGCCTGTTGCAGTTGCGTTGACCTCCGTCCACGTGGCCCAGATCGCACCTGTGCTGTCCTTGTCAATGGTCATTGACTCGCTGCTCTTGGTAGCGATCGTCGTGGGGAAGCCGCTGTCCAGCTTGTACGTTCCGTTGGCATAGCTGTACCGGTAGAGCTTGGCCGGTTGGTTGGGGAGGGACGGTTCCGTGATGGTCTCGGAGGATGCGGTAACTACATGGGATGCGATGTAGAGATGTGTACCGTCCCAGAGAGTATCGGCCAGGGTATCGGCGCGGTTGTCGATGGGGACGCCGGTGTCCACCCACTTCTTGTTGGCCCGGTCCAGTTTGTAGATGTGCCAGCCACTGCCGCTGGTCCACATGTCTGCCCACCAGGAACCGTCATTCCACCACAGCTTGCTTTCCGGTTTGTCGGCCGTGGGAGGATTGGACGCTCCGGTGTAGCTGATGCTTAACGTGCCATAGTCCGGTGCCGTAGCTGCGCTGGCCGGCCCCGCAGTTCCCACCCCCACACCCGCAAGCAAGAGGACTGTGGCCAGTCCTTGGCTCAGGGCGCGTCTTGTCCGTATCTTCACGATTCTCCTTAACTCTCAGCCCCAACGCTGCCGCATCCAGGCCCCCAAGGAAGCTGGTGCCCCCGTTGACCATTAACCGCGCGTGTACGTGCCGGGGCACGGGTAGCCGGTACTTCATTTGCCCGGTTCCGGCTACTAGGGCCGGGCAATTGGGTACTCAGAACCGGCAAGCGCCACTTTCGGCCGCTTTTGTCCACAGCTTCGCCGATGTGACTTGTTGAGCACGGGCAGTCTCCCTAGGCTTTACCCAGTTGCACTGCCTCCGTTGGGGGCGGCAGTTGTTTGGGGGAGCACATGGATGCGCTGGGAATAGTTGAGGATGAAGTCCGCGAACTCATCCGCCGCCGCGGCCTGGACCCGCTGCGGCAGGCAGGCGAAGTCCGGCGTCTGGTGGAAGCGGCGGTCACCGACTATGACGAACGTGCCCTCCTGGGACCGCTGCCGCCCCTCGGTCCCCTGGATGCTGCCCGTCGGTTCCTCTTCGACGCCGTAGCAGGCTTCGGAGTACTCCAGCCGCTGCTCGACGATCCCTCCATTGAAGAGATCTGGCTCAACGCTCCCAATGAAATCTATGTCGCCCGCAACGGCGAGTCAGAGCTCACCTCCCTCAGCCTGTCCGAGCAACAGGTACGCGACCTCGTCGAGCGGATGCTCAAGAGTTCCGGCCGGCGCCTGGACATGTCCTCGCCCTTCGTGGACGCTGCACTGCCGGACGGTTCCAGGCTCCACGTGGTCATCCCGGATGTGACCCGCCGCCACTGGGCGGTCAACATCAGGAAATTTGTGGTCAAGGCCAGCAGACTCGAGCACTTGGTTGAACTGGGCACGCTGACACCCCAGGCCGCCCGATTCCTGGGGGCAGCCGTGTCCAGCGGACTCAACATCCTCGTCTCCGGCGCGACGCAAGCCGGTAAGACCACCATGTTGAACTGCCTGGCCGCCAGTATCGGAAGCCGGGAGCGCGTCATCACCGTCGAGGAAATTTTTGAGCTGCAGTTTCCCCTCAGGGATGTGGTGGGCTTGCAGTGCCGGCAGCCAAACCTTGAGGGCGAGGGCGAAATCCCGCTTCGCCGCCTGGTCAAGGAGGCCTTGCGGATGCGCCCCGACCGGCTGGTGGTGGGGGAGGTCCGTGAAGCCGAGAGCCTGGACATGCTCATTGCCCTAAATTCAGGCTTGCCCGGGATGTGCACTGTCCACGCCAACTCCGCCCACGATGCCGTCACGAAAATCTGTACTCTTCCGCTGCTTGCCGGCGACAACATCTCCAGTGCCTTCGTGGTACCCACCGTGGCCTCCTGCATCGACCTCGTAGTGCACTGCAGCCGGCATCCCGACGGGCGGCGGCAGGTCACGGAGATCCTGTCACTGGGCCGGCGCGTGGAAAACGGCATCATCGAATCGTCCCTCGTCTTCGCCGCCGACAACGGTGTCCTGCAACCCCGTGCCAATTCCATGCCGGCAGCCGAGAAATTCAGCCGTGCCGGCTATGACGTCGCTGCCCTGCTGGACCCGCGATGATATCGGCACTCGTGGGCGCGACTGGGGGCGTGGGGCTTTTCCTCATCTGGTGGTCCTGCTGGGAGACCCCGGACAAGGGAAACCGCGAGCGCAGACCCAGCCGCCTGTCCGACCTGCTGGCGGCTGCAGGGGTCGACAAAGTCTCAACCTCCGGCCTGGCAGGAAGCTGCCTCGGACTGGCGTTATTCGTGGCACTCGTCTTCTTTGCTTCGAGCCGGTCATGGCCCATTGCAGCGTGCTTTGGCCTCTTCGCCGCCTGGCTGCCGATCGCCGTCCTGCGCTGGCGGGCGAAGAAGCGGCGTGCAATGCTCCGGCAGCTGTGGCCCGACGTCGTCGACCACCTCCGGTCAGCGATCCGCGCCGGCCTGCCCCTGCCTGAAGCCCTCATCCAGCTGGGCGACAAAGGACCGGAGCAACTGCGGCCCATCTTTCGGGAGTTCGGGGCCGACTACCGGGCCGGCGGCCAGTTCGACGGCTCCCTGGACAAATTGAAGCACAGGCTCGCCGACCCGGTTGCGGACCGCATTATCGAAGGACTCCGCCTGACCCGCGAGGTAGGCGGATCCGACCTCGGCCGGTTGCTGGGCACGTTAGCGGAGTTCCTTCGCGAAAGCGCGCGCACACGCAGCGAGCTGGAGGCGCGGCAGTCCTGGACGATCAACGCTGCACGCCTTGCCGTCGCGGCTCCCTGGATCGTCATGATTCTCCTGGCGACCCGGCCGGAGGCAATCCGGGCCTACAACACGCCGCTCGGCGCGGCTGTCCTGCTCGGCGGCCTCGTAGTGTCGCTGGTCTGCTACACGGTTATGCTGCGGATCGGCGCCCTGCCGCAGGACGAAAGGGTGCTTCGATGACCACCGCCTCCACGGCCGCCGTGCTCTGTGGGATTGCCCTCGGCGTCGGCCTGTGGCTTATCGTCTTCAGGTCACCGCCGATGCGGGCCATAACACTGTCCGAACGGATCGAACCCCAGCTCAAGTCCCAAAACCTCGAATCGCGGCTGCTGCGGGCAGGCGAGCAGAATCTGACGCCATTCGGGCCCCTGGAAAGAATTCTCCGGCCGGTACTCCACGACTGGCTGGCCGCCCTGAGCCGGCTTAACCCGTCATCCGGGGCCACCGAACGTCGCCTGGCGCAAGCGGGGATCGACAAATCGGCCATCGACTTCCGGGCAGAACAACTGCTGTGGGCAGCAACCGGCTTCGTCGGCTCCCTCACTGTAATTCTGATCGGCGCGGCGGGGGGCCGCTTCAACCCCCTCCTGGCCGCCGTGGCCATCATCGGTTGCGCCGCCCTGGGCTTCGTCCTGCGCGACTACTGGCTGGGCGTCCAGCTTCGTCGCCGGGAAGCACGCATGATGGCGGAATTTCCCAGCCTTGCCGAACTGATGGCTTTGGCCGTCCGCGCAGGCGAAAGTGCCACCGGCGCACTTGACCGGGTATGCCGAAGCGCCAGGGGCGAATTGTCCAAGGAATTCTCGAAGATCCTGGCCGAGACGAGGGCGGGAAAGCCCCTGGTGCTCGCACTGCAGGAGTTCTCCGCCCGGACCGATCTCCCGCCCCTGGTCAGGTTCGTGGACGGCATCATCGTCGCGGTGGAACGGGGCACGCCCCTTGCGGACGTGCTGCGCGCCCAGGCGCAGGACGTCCGTGATACGGCCAAACGCGACCTCATGGAGGCTGCCGGCAAGAAAGAAATAGCGATGATGGTGCCGCTGGTCTTCGGAGTCCTCCCGCTGACGGTTGTCTTTGCTGTTTTCCCGGGCATCGCCGCAATCAACCTGGGCTTTTGAACCGTGTGTCCATGCGCACCCCTAGAAACCAAGGAAGAGGTCAGAAAATTGAAACTCATGGTAATCCGCTCCGCGATGCTCCTCGCCGGCCTCGCGGCATTCCTCCGGATGGAGTTGCCCCGAGCCGGCAGCCACAACCGGATTGTCGCCGCCGTGCGCCGGCGTGGTCGGGAAAGCGGTCCGGGTTTCCGCTGCTCTGATGGTCGCCGCGAACTGCGCGACCACCCGGAACGCGGCGATGTCCCGGGATGGGTGATGATTACCCTCATGTCAGCGGTCCTGGTCGCGGCCCTGCTGGCGCTGGCCGGGCCGGCTCTCGAAGCCATGTTCAACCAGGCGATGGACAAGGTCGGAGGCTGATGCATGAGCAGATCCACCACCGGAGGACCGGCACAGCGTGAGCTGCGCCGGGCGGACGAGCGTGGGTCCGCGGTGGTGGACTTCGTCCTGGTGGGTGGCCTGCTGACCATGTTCTTCCTCGCCATCCTCCAGCTCACCCTGGTCCTGCACGTCCGCAATACACTGATCGATGCTGCAGCGTCCGGCGCCCGCTACGGCACGTTGGCGGACCGGAATGCGGCCGATGCCGCGGAGCGGACGCGCAGCCTCATCGGGACGGCCCTGAACCACAGCTTCGCCGAGGAAGTCAGCACCGCCGAGGTGGATATGCACGGTGCCCGCGTCCTGGAAGTCACGGTCAGGGCGCCGTTGCCCGTTATCGGTTTTATCGGGCCCCGGGACCTCCTGGAGGTGAAGGGGCATGCGGCCCTTCAAAGCTGACCTGGGACACCGGCTACGATCCCGGCTGGATGAGGCCCTCTGCCTGCCGCCGCCATGCGGCGAGGCCGACTTCACGCCTGAAGAGGGG
This sequence comes from Arthrobacter sp. C152, assembly GCF_054890965.1. Classification (NCBI taxonomy): domain Bacteria; kingdom Bacillati; phylum Actinomycetota; class Actinomycetes; order Micrococcales; family Micrococcaceae; genus Arthrobacter; species Arthrobacter sp. C152. The sequence goes on along the minus strand of NZ_JBTZSU010000007.1, from coordinate 138,311 downwards.
AGCGCGGTGGTCGAGTTTACCTTCCTTGCCCTCCTGCTGATGGTGCCCGTGGTCTACTTCGTCATCACGGTGGGACAGATCCAGGGCGCGTCATTCGCCGTCGTGGGAGCAGCGGACCAGGCGGCGAAGGTCTACGTGGCCCAGGACGACGCCGGTGCGGCACAGGCTGCTGCGGAGCAAGCGGTGGCCCTGGCCCTCGGCGATTTCGGCCACCCGGCGGAGGAAGCCACCATAGTGACCACGTGCAACCAGCCCGATTGCCAGGCCGCCGGCGCTGCGGTGACCGTCACCGTCAGGCTCGCCGTGCCCCTTCCCTTCGTGCCATTCGCTGATGGACTTTCCGCCACGCAGGTGGAGGCCTCGTCCACGCAGTTGGTGGGGCGGTACAAGTGAAACGCCACACTGCCGATGAAGGCGGTCAGGTGACGGTGATCATCCTGGGCTACGTGGTCCTGGCTCTCCTGGTGGCCACGGTCGTCATGGGAATTTCAGCCGTCTACCTCGAGCACAAGCGACTCCTGTCCCTCGCGGACGGCGCATCCCTTGCGGCGGCAGACAGCTACACGCTCGGCGAAGTGGACTCCCGTGGGGGAACGCCCTCGGCTGTCCTCAATCCCGCGCGGGTGAGGAACGTGGCCGCGGACTTTGTAGCCCAGAGCCCTTCAGCCCAACGCTTTAGCGACCTGGCAGTGACAGGGGCGACGGGCACCCCGGATGGCGCCACCGCCGTCGTGGTCCTGACAGCAGCGGTTCACCCTCCCGTGGTGAACTTCCTGGTGCCCGACGGCATCCGCATCCAGGCCACGTCGACGGCGCGCTCGCGCCTGACCCGCTGACCTCCCGCCAGCCGCCCGGTCCCGCCACAGGACCGGGGGTGTTACGCGCTCCGGAAGCCGCCCGACCGGCCGCGCAAGCCCGTATGCCGCAATAGCGTAGGCTTAAACCACCATGGCCAATATTGATTTTTCCGCTGAAATCCGCGCGCTTCGCGCCACCTACGAGTCCATCGAACGGGTCACTGACGTTGAGGCGCTCAAGGAAGACATCGCCGAACTCAGCGAACGCGCAGGGGAACCGGACCTCTGGGACGATCCCGCAGCTGCGCAGAAAATCACTTCCAGGCTTTCGCACCGGCAGTCCGAACTGGAACGCCTCACCAACCTGGCAGCCCGGATCGATGACCTCGAAGTCCTGGTGGAACTGGGCCAGGACGAGGATGACGCCGCCTCGATGGGGGAGGCCGCGGCCGAACTCGAATCCATCAGGAAGGCCCTCAAGGACCTCGAGGTGGTCACGCTGCTGTCCGGCGAATATGACGAGCGCGAAGCGGTGGTGTCCATCCGCGCGGGCGCCGGCGGCGTGGATGCCGCAGACTTCGCCGAGATGCTCCTGCGCATGTACCTGCGCTGGGCGGAGCGCCACGGGTACCCCACCACCGTCATGGACACCTCCTACGCGGAGGAGGCCGGACTGAAATCCGCCACCTTCGAAGTCAAGGCACCCTACGCCTACGGCACCCTCAGCGTGGAAGCCGGAACACACCGCCTGGTCAGGATCAGCCCCTTCGACAACCAGGGACGGCGCCAGACCTCGTTCGCGGCCGTCGAAGTCATCCCGCTCATCGAACAGACCGACTCCATCGACATCCCGGACAACGAAATCCGCGTCGACGTCTTCCGCTCCTCCGGTCCCGGCGGCCAGTCGGTCAACACCACCGACTCCGCAGTCCGGCTGACCCACATCCCCACCGGCACCGTGGTTTCCATGCAGAACGAGAAGTCGCAGCTGCAGAACCGTGCCGCGGCCATGCGGGTTCTGCAGTCCAGGCTCCTGCTCCTGAAGAAGGAACAGGAAGACGCCGAGAAGAAGGCTCTGGCCGGGGACGTCAAGGCGTCCTGGGGTGACCAGATGCGGTCGTACGTGCTGAACCCCTACCAGATGGTCAAGGACCTGCGCACCGAGCACGAAGTGGGCAACACGGCGGCAGTGTTCGACGGCGAGATCGACGACTTCATCGATGCCGGCATCCGTTGGCGCACCGACAACCGCAACGCCGAAAGATAGGCCGGAGGCAGGCGCCGGCGCAGCCAGGCCAACGGCCTATCCTGCGACACGCCCGCGATAGCCTGCCACATCAAGGGCGGTCCTGAGTATAGTCAAGGGGCCGGGGCCCACTTCCCCCAAGCGAACACCCGTGCACCGGCTGCAGAACTGGGCTGCATTTATCAGAATCAGCCATGCCCTGCAGGGTACTTAGGGCCATGATTCGATTCGAAAATGTCACCAAGGTCTACGACCAGACAGCCCGGCCGGCGCTGGACTCCGTCAACCTTGAGATTGACCGCGGCGAATTCGCCTTCCTCGTGGGCGCCTCCGGCTCCGGCAAATCCACCTTCCTGCGCCTGGTGCTCAAGGAGGACCGCGCCACGTCCGGCGCCGTCTACGTAGCCGGGCAGAACGTCGCCAAGATCTCCAGTTGGCGCGTTCCGCGCCTCCGCCGCGGGATCGGCGTCGTCTTCCAGGACTTCCGCCTCCTGCCCCAAAAGAACGTGTTCGCCAACGTGGCCTTCGCCATGCAGGTGATCGGCAAGAGCCGCAGCGTCATCCGCGACACCGTTCCCGAAGTCCTCAAGACCGTAGGCCTTGAAGGCAAGGAACACCGCATGCCGCACGAACTTTCCGGCGGTGAGCAGCAGCGCGTGGCGATCGCCCGCGCCGTGGTCAACCGGCCCGGGATCCTCCTCGCCGACGAACCCACCGGCAACCTCGACCCCACCACCTCCATGGGCATCATGGGCGTCCTGGACAAGATCAACCAGAACGGCACCACCGTCGTCATGGCCACCCACGACGACGACATCGTCAACGAGATGCGTAAACGCGTCGTCGAACTGAAGAACGGCGTGGTCATCCGCGACGAGGCCAAGGCGCTGTACACGTCGATGATCCCCGTCGTCGGCCAGTCGCGGCGGCTCAAGGACGCCAGCGGCAGGGAAGCGCCCGACGACGGCCTGCCGGGCGAACGCGGCGAAGGCGAGGCGCAGCGATGAGGCTGGCATTCATCCTGTCCGAAATCGGCAGCGGCCTGCGCCGCAACGTGTCGATGGTGGTTTCGGTGATCCTGGTGACCTTCGTGTCCCTCACCTTCGTGGGCGCGGCAGGGATGCTCCAGATGCAGATCAACCAGATGAAGGGCTACTGGTACGACAAGGTCCAGGTGGCCATCTTCCTCTGCAGTGAAGGCTCGACGGCGCCGGGTTGCGCCACAGGGTCCGTCACCCCGGAGCAGCAACAGAGCCTCAATGCCCTGCTGGAATCCCCGGCCGTGGCACAGTACGTCAACGACTTCCAGTTCGAATCCCGGGAAGAGGCCTACAAGCACTTCAAGGACCAGTTCTCGAACTCGCCGATCGTTGACTCCGTCACCCCGGACCAGCTGCCGGCATCCTTCCGGATCAACATGAAGGACCCCGAGAAGTACCAGATCATCAGCGAGACGTTCTCCTCGCAGCCGGGTGTCGAAACGGTCATCGACCAGCGCCAGCTGCTTGAACGCCTCTTCTCCGTCATGAACGGCGCCTCCCTGGTTGCGGTCGGCATTGCCGGCGTCATGATCGTCTGCGCCATCCTGCTGATCGCCACCACCATCAGGCTTTCGGCCTTCAGCAGGCGCAGGGAGACCGGGATCATGCGCCTCGTCGGCGCCTCCAAGACCGTGATCCAGCTGCCGTTCATCCTGGAGGGCGTCATCGCCGCCGTCATCGGTGCAGCCCTTGCCTCAGGCACCCTGTGGGCGGTGGCGCAGTTCTTCCTCGGCGACTACATGTCCCGCCAATACCCGGATACAGCCTTCATTTCCTCCGGCCAGACCCTCATCCTGGCCCCTGCTTTGCTGATCCTTGGCGCATCCTTGGCAGGAATTTCGTCTCTCTTGACCTTACGCAGATACTTGCGCGTCTAGGCTATGCAAACCGACCAAGGAATGCTCATGAACGTAACCGACAACTTGTCCCCGCAGCCCCGGCACCGCCGGGGGCGCGCGGCCGCCCGCCGGCTGGGAATCATCAGCGGCGTCCTCACCGTCATGCTGTCCGCCGGGCTGGCAGCGCCTGCACCGCTGGCGGTCGCCGATGACCTTGAAGACCGGCAGGCAGCCCTCCGGGACGAGGCGGCCCGGGTCCAGGCATCCCTGGAGTTTGTCGATTCCCGCATCGCGAAGGCAGCCAGCGACCTGGTGATCTACCAGGGCCAGCTGCCGGCCGCCCAGCAGGCGCTGCTGGAGGCACAGGGACGGGTTGCCAGCGCCGTCAAAGAAGTCGAAGCCCTTGCCGCCCGCGTCGACATGGCCCAGCAGAACAAGGCCAAGATCACCCAGCAGCTTGAAACCGACAAGCAGAAGATCGCGGAAACCAAGAAACTGATCGGCCAGATCGCCACCCAGGCCTACAAGTCGGGCGGCGTCCCGTCGAACCTGTCCCTCTTCTTCGGCTCCAACGCCGGCGGCAGCCTGACCGAGACCATGGACCTCGCGGACCAGGCCATGCGCAGCCAGAACGCCGCCATGGACAAGCTGTCCCAGCAAAACGCCACCAACGTCAACTCCGAAGCCCGCCTGCAGGCCGTGGAAGCGGAGATCAAGGACCTCAAGGCGAAGGCGGATGCGGCGCTGGAGCGGGAAAAGGCTGCCCGCGACGAAGCGGCAGCCAAGAAGGCGCAGGTCGACCAGCTCATTGCCGACACCACCCGCCTCGACGCTGAACTGCAGGCCGCCAAGCCCGGCATCCAGGCCCAGCTTGCCGGTGTCCAGGCCAGCCAGAACCAGGTGGCCAACGAGATCGCCGAACGGGACCGCAAACTCCGGGAGGCCTGGGAAGCGGAACAGCGCAGGCGGGCCGAAGCCGCCGCCGCAGCCGCCGCCGCAGCAGCGGCAGCGGCCAACCGCCCCGCCCCGCCTGTCCAGCCCTACGTCCCCAGCACCGGGTCGCCGTCGGCCTTTGGCCTCCGTCATCCCTTCGATGGCAGCATCCCCATCACGTCGGGCTTTGGCTACCGCACCACCCCGCCGGGCACGATCGACTTTTACGGCACCGGCGGTTACATGCACACCGGCATCGACTTCGGGGCTGCGTGCGGCACCCCCGTCTATGCGGCGGCGGCAGGGGAAGTCTTCAGCTCAGGCTGGAACTCCGCGGACGGCGGCGGCTGGCGCGTCAAAATCTCGCACGGGGTGGTCGAAGGCAACTCCCTGACGACGATCTACTACCACAACTCCAGCATCGTGGTCTCGAACGGGCAGCGGGTTTCGCAGGGCCAGCTGATCGCCTACTCGGGCAACACTGGCAACTCCACAGGATGCCACGCCCACTTCGAAACCTGGCTGAATGGCGTCGCCGTCGACCCCATGGGGCTGCTGTAGGGCTCATCACCCCGCTGTAGACTGGTAAGACTCCGTGCCGCTGGCGCGGAGGACATCCCATCTCAACCCGAGGAGTTTCACCGTGCCCAAAGAAAGTGGCCGTAAGGTGGTGGCCACCAACCGCAAGGCCCGGCATGACTACCACATACTGGATACCTACGAGGCCGGCATCGCGCTCATGGGGACCGAGGTGAAGTCCCTGCGTGAAGGCCACGCCTCGATGGTGGATGGATTCTGCACGTTCTACAACGACGAGCTGTGGATGGAAGCGATCCACATCCCGGAGTACAACCAGGGCAGCTGGACCAACCACGCCGCCCGGCGCCGGCGCAAGCTGCTGCTCCACCGCGAGGAGCTCATCAAGATCTCCCACAAGGTCCGGGAATCCGGCTACACGATCGTCCCGCTGCAGCTCTACTTCGTCGACGGCCGCGCCAAAGTGGAAATCGGCGTGGCCCGCGGCAAGCGCGAATACGACAAGCGGCAGACGCTGCGCGAACAGCAGGATAACCGTGAGGCCCAGCGCGAAATGCGCGACCGCAACCGGCGGCGGTAGGAATTATTTCCCCGCAGCATGCGTTAGTATTGGTAGTCCGGCAGGCGTGCCAGCCGGGTTGGTAACAAAATATGGGGATGATCGGTTTCGACGGTGTTTGTCGCGACAGGTGAAGCGGGCCGAGGATGCAGAATTATCTCGTTAACGCTGTCTGCAAAACAATAAGTGCCAAACAAACGCGCACTGACTTCGCTCTTGCTGCCTAAGCAGTAAGACAGTCCGTCAGCCCGGGGATGCTATCGCCCCGGTTCCTGGCGTCATTTAGATAGCCACTGCTGTTTACCTCCGTCATCGGGGTGAACGGGACTCTTAGATGACTGGGCCCGGATCAGCCAGCTGTTTGCAGCATGGCTGGGGCCGAGAAAATCCGACGCAAACTGCGCCCGGAGAAGCCCTGACAACACGACATCGGACGGGGGTTCAATTCCCCCCATCTCCACATAAGATAGCCCCTAGATCCGCGAGATCTAGGGGTTTTCTTTTTGCTTGTTGGCGGAAACCCTGATTTTGTTGGCGGGAAACGGGACCGAACGGGGACAGGGACATGAAAGCTGAGGACGTGCAGAGGATCGCGGGAGTAGATCGGGGGGACCTGGTCCGCCTCGTCGGCTTCACCGGCAGGGCCACCGGAGTCACCGCCACGGTAAGCCGGATCACCTCGCGGGGCGTGTGGGTGACAACCAAAACCGGCAGCCGGGAGTGCTGGCACCCATCCGACGTGCGCCGCGTCCGGAAGGCGGTGACGGCCCGTGGCTAGCATCCGCGAACGCAAAGGCGCCAAGGGCGAGACCAGCGCCTACACCGTCAACTGGCGCGACCCCGAAACCGGCCTGGACTACCGCACCTTCAAGGTCAAGGAGTACGGCGAAGTCCAGGCCCGGGACAAAGCCCAGGAACTCAAGGACTTCCTGGACGCCAACGGCAACAGCTTCAAGCTGGCCGCCACCGCCAAGATCCGCAAAGACGCCACCGCGCCCACAGTCGCCGAGGTTGTGAAGCACCACATCGACCTGCTCCGCAAGCCCCAGCCCGGCACGATCGCGAAATACCGGCGCATGGCCGCGGCCCACATCGACAACAGCGACCTCGGCAAGACCCCAGTAGACAGGGTGACCAAGGCCGCCGTCATCGACTGGCTGGACGGCCTCGTCGTGCAGTCCCGCGCCAACCAGACAACCGGCCAGCCCCTGTCCCGCAAGAGCAAGGGCAACGTCCACGCCATCCTGTCCGCAGCGTTCGCCACCGCCGTCGACGAGGAAGTCATGCGACGGAACCCAGCCAAGGGCGTAGCCGAGGCGGACCTCAACGAATCCCGCGAGGCGGTCTACCTGTCACCCGATGACCTGGTCATGCTCTCCGAACGGGTGAATCCCCACTACAAGCTGTTCCTCCGCTTCCTGGCCGGCACCGGCCTCCGTTATTCCGAGGCGACCGCGCTGCGGCGGAGGGACATCACGATCCGCCAGGGCCGCGCCTCCGTCCGCGTCGAGCGGGCCTGGAAGTCCAAGGGCAAGGGCGAAGAGATTGGGCCGCCCAAGACGCCCAAGGCCCGCCGGACCGTGACGTGCAATGCGGCCCTGTCCGAATCGCTGGCCGAGCACCTGCAAACGCTGCAGCCCGATGACTTCGTGTTCCAGCAGCCGGACGGCGAGTATGTCCGGAACGCGCGCTTCCACAAGTACGTGTGGCAGCCGCTCATGGTCGAGCTGCTGGAGGACGGCAGCCTCGACCGGAAACCGTGGATCCACGAGATCCGGCACGCCCACACCACCCACCTGCTCGAGGCGAACGTCCCCGTCCACGTCGTCCAGGCCCGGCTGGGGCACGAGGACCCGCAGACCACCCTGCGCGTCTACGCCCGCTTGTCCAAGGCATCGGATGCCGCAGCCGCAGACGCTCTCGGCTGATTCCCTGGAAACAACCGGGGCCGGTTGAGGTCAGCCGAACTGCACGAACCGTCCCCGCCACTCGCCCTCAGCTGGCCGGCGGACGTCGGCGGCGCGGACCCAGCAGGAGAGGTGCGAGAAGACCTCGTCAGTCCAGGCGACGCTGACCCAGTCCTGGTTGTAGTGGGTGGCGTAGCCGTGCACCTCGACGGTATCGCCGGCCTTCAGCGGGACTTGCGCGATGATCTTGGGCTCGCCACCGTACACGAACCTGCGAACACCCTTGGCTGGCAGCTCCGGCCGCGGATCCGCGTGCTCGTACTCGGTCCCGTCCTGCACGAACCGGGTTGGCATGTCGAAGAGTCCCACCGGTCAAGCATAAAGAAAGGCTCCCGCCCACCGAAGTGGACGGGAGCCTCGACCATGGCTGTCAGGCGGCGCCTGCCAAGAACGCGGCCACGACGTGGGAGGCGTGCCGGTCGTGGTTGTGCCTGGCCCGGTCATACCGCGCCGTGATGCGGGGGTCGCTGTGCCGGGCCGCGACCTGCACGTCACGCAGCGGCACGCCCGCGTCCAGGGCAGCTGTGACGAAGCTGTGCCGGAGCCCGTGCGGGGTGACGTTCTTCTTGATGCCGGCCTTCCTGCAGAGCCGCGCCACGGTCAGCGCTGCCGACTTCCTGTTCACGGGTTCCCCGGACTTGTTGCGGAGCAGCAGCGGCCCCGACGTGCGGTCGCCTGCCGCGGCGTCCAGGGCGCGCAGCACGGGCACCGGCAGCGGGATGGTGGCCGGCTTGCCGCCCTTGCCGACGAGGCGCAGGACGCGGTGGCCGCGTTCGATGTCCTGGTAGTCCTCGATCTTCACCGCGCAGGCTTCGGAGACGCGCAGGCCCAGCATGCCCATCAGGGTGATCAGCGCGGCGTCGGACGGCGAGGATGCGCGGGCGCACTGGATCACGGCGCCGAGCTCCATGCGGTCCAGGCCCATCGTGCGGGACTCGTCCTGGAACACGCGGGGCATGCGGATGTGCGCGGCGGGGGACCGGTCGATGTAGCCGTCGATCTCCGCGAAGGAGTAGAAGCCGCGGATGATGGACAGGTGATGGGCGACCGTGGCCGGGCTGTTGCCGCGCTCGTCCTCGAGGTACCGGGCGAAGAGTTCCAGGACCGGCCGGCGCATGCCTTCCAGCGGATCCACGCCGAGGCCGGCGCACCAGTTGAACAGGAGCTTCAGGGACACCTTGTAGGTCTCGCGGGTGCTGCCCCGGTAGCGGGCGAGGTAGCCGGCGGCCGCCAGCTCGGCCGGGGTGGTGATCCTGGTTGTGGGTACGCCAATGAGGGTAGTGTTATGCACAGTCGTCTCCATGATGCTTCGCAGTGGATGGATGACGGCATTAGGCCCTGTCAGTGTTCCCGCACTGGCGGGGCCGCCGTCGTTGAAGCACCCATGTTACTCCACCAAATGGAAAATAGCCCCACCCTCCGAAGAGGATGGGGCAATTTTTCCAGGGGAACTTAACCGGTCTTATTGGCCCCTAGTATCGAGGTCATGAACACGTACAAAGTGACCGATACCAACAATCAAGAGGCCGACCTGGTCACGTTCCAAGCGCGGGACACGAATGACGCAAAGGAGCTTGGCAGGGAGCACGCCAACGCCGCCCGCGTGGTCGTGTTCCGCCTCTGGGTTCAGCAGCATGATGGCGGCTGGCTTCAGGTCTGACAGCCGGTAGAATCAAGGCAATCACATCTGCTCTTTGGGGGACTCTTGCGCCATATCCTTGCCGCTGCCGTGATGGCCGGTTCGATTGCTCTTGTCACGGGCTGCGCGTCCTCACCGCCGCCGGTTTCTGAGAAGGTGCAGAAGTACTACGACGAGCACGTTGCCAGCGCTAAGGCGACTCTCCCGGCAGCCGTGAAGCAGGTCAAATTTGCAGCGTTCGGTGATTCGATCACCGAGGGTAACAGCCCGGACTTCGTCGGCGGCAAGTTTGGTGACCGCTCCTGGGTTAGTTACGTTGCGTCGAACTCCCTGCCTTTTGCTGGCGGTTGGGCCGATGGTGGCGCGCAGACCCGGGCCATGCTTGATCATACGCAGCCAGTGAAGGCAGATGTCGTGGTGATTCTCGCTGGCACAAACGACGTGTTGAACAACGTGCCCTTTGAGACCACGACGCAGAACGTCTCGGGAATCGTCAGAACGTCTGGCGCGACGCGAGTCGTGGTTTCGTCCATCCCTCCGCAGGATGCCCGCCCTGAAGCTGCGGTCGCTTTCAATGAAAAAATGAAGGCCTTCGTTACCGGCCAGGGGTGGACATGGGTGGACGCTGCGGCAGGGTTGCGCGATGGCCAGACATACAAGCCGAGTCTGACGGTTGACGGAATTCACCCGACGCCCGAGGGCAGCGCCATTATTGGCGCCGCCCTCAAGCCAGCAATTCAGGGCTAGGCGAGCCCTAGCGCTGTCAGGTTGATCGGTGTTACCTGGCCCCATGAGACAACGCCCGTGCCTGCGTTCGCGATCAGGTCGATCATGATGTTCGTGGTGCCCGTCGGGACGGTGTATTCCTGGTAGAAGAACCCCCGAGTGATTGGTGCGGTGATGTCTGCCGGGGATGCCGTCCCGCCGTTGCCGGTGAACGTGGCCTTGACCTGGGTCCGCACGCCCCCGTCCGTTGTCATGACGCCGCACACGGCCACCTTGTCCCCGACGTTGAAGCCAGTGAAGGACCGCTGCAAGGCCCGCAGTGAAGCGTTCGCAGACTGGGTGATTTGCATCATCTTGCCGCGTACGTTGGCGTCTGTGACGAGCGCGTGCGCGTAGCCCGTGGACCCGCCGTAAGCGAACCAACCATCCGGGACGCCGTCCGCGTTGCTGTCAGTCAGCAGGATCGGATTGGACGGGTATAGCTGCCCGGTGTCGCCGTTGTCCACAGCCAGAGGAGGCGTCCAGTTGGGGAGCAGCGGCCCGAGCTTGTCAGCGACGAGCTGCCCCATCGCGATGTACCCGGAGACGCTTGGGTGGGTGCCGTCCGTGTTGTAGGTGGAGAGGTAGCCGCCCGCGGCCGGGTCCACCATGAGGGTGTAGAAGTCGAGGGTGATGATCCCATTGGCAGCCGCGTAGTAGCGCAGCCAGGTGTTCCACTTGATCGTGGTTGGCTTGTCCGTGCCGGTGTTCACGGGCGGGATCAGACCAAGGATGGGCGTCGCGCCTATGGCCCGCGTCTTAGCCACCATGGCGATGACGTTTGCCTGGTAGACGCTGAGCGTGATGCCCTGTGCGATGTCGTTGCGTCCTGCGAGGATGACCACGGCGTTTGGCTTGTACGGGGTGATGTCAGTGTCGAACCGGGCGAGGATCTGGTCCGAACGCTCACCCGAAATGCCGGCGTTTCGTACGGTCAGCACACGCCCTCCCGATAGCATCTGCGCGTAGAGCGGGTACGACGAGCCGCGGAGCTGCGTGGAATTCTGCCAAGCGGACTGCGTGATTGAGTCCCCCAGGAAGGCCACACGGTTCCCCGGTCGGGCGGCGCTGGCGTCGGCAATGCTGAAGCTATCGAGCCGGCGGCCGGTGGAGTCCTTCGGGATAACGGGTGCGTCGAGGATGCCCATATTTAGCTCACCACAATCTGAGGTACGAGGGTCGCTGCGCCGGCAGCGTTCCGGGTGATGGCAGGCTGCGTGAAGGTCTTGATGACCGGCGAGCCGTAGGTGATGTTGTAGGCCAGGACGGCGTTGTTGGCGTCCCTGCTGGTGATCGTCATGGTTCCCGGTTTCCCGTCCGGCCATACGACGGCAGCACTCGTGACCAGGTTGTTTCCGTCCACCGTGACTGCCCCCGCGATGATCGAATCCGGGTTCTTTGCCAGGTTCGCGTAGGTGGCATAAGTGGCAGAAAGTTCCCCTGCGGAAAGCCGGTCGGGAAGGTTCGGCTCGTCCACTTGGACGGCCGGCGGAAGGGTGAAGTCGTCCCCGACGGAGACAAGTCTTTGCGTCATGGGTCATGCTCCAATCAGGTAGAAGCCCGGGTTGTCCGGGTCGGGGGAAACGGTGAGAGTGGATTCCAGGGTGGCCGGGTCCACGGGCGTGAGTGCTGTGTAGTCGACGGGCCCGGTGTCGGGGACGGCGACGGTGCGGCGCTTGGCTGGCTGCCCGGCGAAGAGTTCCGTCACGGTCCACGCCCAGAGGTTGGTGGAGGGTTCGACGTCCACGGCAGCAATGCCGCCGACGAGTGGGACGGTGAAGCCGGCGGGCAGGACCAGGGCGCCGTCCGCCCCGATCCGCCGCCCGGTCGGCTCCCACCGTAACGAGCCCTGCGCCGCGACTGGGCCGCCGTCCGCCGGGGCCTGGACGCTGATGTTCACTACGGTCACGGCACGCTCCTAGAAGGTGAACAGGCCGGGATTGGCCGGGTCAGGGGTGATGGTGGGGCCGGCGAAGTAGTACAGGCCCGGGTGATCAGGGTCAGCGGACAGGCCGACGCCGCCGGCCCCGGCGTCGATCTTCGCCTCGGCGACGCCGATCCGGGATGCCAGGGCGTTGTCTGCTGCTTCCCTCGCGGCCAGCAGATCGTCGGCCTTCTGGGCGTTGTCCGAGATCATCCCGGCGCCGTTCTTCACGAGCTCCGTCAAGCCGTCCGGTTTCTTGAACCCGCGCGGGGTAACTCCTACAGCCACGAGGGCCTCCTACTGTTTGGTCTTGCCCTCGGGTGCGAGCAGCGGCAGGTACGTGCGGAGCCAGTCGTTGACCTTCTGCATGGCCAGCACGCGAGTTACCCAGGCTGCGAGCAGGGCCGTGGCGACCAGCACGCCGTTCAGCGCCGGGAAGATCCACGCCGGCAGATAGATCTCGTACGGCTTCAGCAGCTCGATGGTGAGAGCAGCGATGCCGTTGAGAACTGGGATCAACGCCAGGACTGCGGCGCCGGTGCGGCGCACGGCCGCCCACGGGTTCCGCTCCTGAGTGGTGAGGGCTACGTGGTCGGCCACTTACTTGCCTTCCAGGATCTTCACGAGCTCGTCGCGCACGGCGGCGGCGAGGCCGGCCGCGTCGATCTTCGCGGCGAGGTCCGGGGCCGGGGTGTTGGCCAGCAGATTCTTGGACTCTTCGGAGTTCCAGAACGTCTTGCGGGCGTTCCCCACGACCTCGTCCAGCTTCTCGTTCATGCCCTGCAGGAAGGACAGGGTTTCGTCCTGCTTCGGGTTGATGCGGGCGAGTTCCACGGCGACGGTGGAATCCTGGCCGTCCGTGCGTTCGATGGGCCAGGACAGTACTTCTTGTGCGCTCACGTCGTCCTCCAAGGGTGTGATGGTCGTGCTTTGGTAGGTGATTCCGGTGGTGGTTGTTCCGACGGCAGCGGCGTAGGTGGCGAGGAACAGGTCCCAGTCGAAGTTCGTGCCGGGGTCGTACCGGGTGCCGGGGTTGGTTTCGCCGTGGCCGTAGAAGCCGGCGGCGGTGCCGTTGATGGCTTGCTGGGCGGTGATCCGCTGCGCCGGGGGCGGGGCGTCGAGGACGCCGTGGGCGATGGCGTCGCGGACGAGCATGGCCGCGGCGACGCCCATGTTCTTCACGATGCCGGCGGCACGGTCCGGGGCGATGTCGCGCCAGCGGGCCGCGTCCATGGCGCCGGAGACGCTCATGGCGTGGACGTTGTTCGTGGTGTCGGCCCAGGCCGCGAATGTCGGGCGGGTCATCGGAACGATGGTGTCCCAGTCGGCAATGATGTGGTAGCTGCCGTAATCCGTGCGGCGGGCGATGAACGCGGCGGTGTTCTCGGCGCCGGGGTCCGCCCCTGATGGGATGACACCAGATTCGGTGGTGTGCACGCCGATGACGCCGCTCACCCGGTTCCGGGGCCAGCCGTACTGGGCAGTGTTCGGGTTGGGGTGCTCTTCAAGGTAATAGCCCATGGTGGCTCCTAGTCGTAAAGGCCCTCTGGCCACTCGGGCGGCGGGGGCGGGTTCCCTTGGTTGATGTGGTCCCGCAGCTTGTTGATGTAGTTGTCGCGGATCAGTTCGCGTCTTTTGGCTTTGTTCTGCTCTGTTTCAAGGCCGCTGATGCGTGCCGCGTGCCGGGTCAGTTCTTCCTGCAGCTGGTCGATGAGCGCGTTTTCGGGGCGCCCTTTGTGCTGGATCTTCGCGACCAGCCACGCGCCAAGCAGGCTCATGACCGGGAGGATCACGTACGGGCCGATGTGTTCCCAGTTGATCTCCATCATTCGAGCTCCTGGGGTTGCCGCCGCGCCCTCAGCATGTCCTGTAACGCCGTGACCTTCAGTAGGAAACCGAAGATGAACGTCGCTGGTCCCAGCCAGCCGATAGCGGACGATATGAGGGAGTAGTCGGTGAAGCCGGTAATGGCCCAGATGATCGCGTAGCTGAAGCCCCACACGGCGCAAATACTGACCAGGAGGGACAGCCCGTGCCTCGTGTGGCGATTCACCATGTCCGCGATGCACAAGGTAGCGACCATGCCCCAGGCGGCGCCCCAGAAGCCCAGCAGGTGCCCGTCGGCTGTGATGACGGACTGCGCTCCGGACAGGGATTCGGGTTTGACGGTTGCGTAGTAGATCGATCGGGTCAGTGCGTAGAGGATGCCCGCGCCCAGGGTGATATTTCGGCCCACGATCACCCGTTTCTCGGGTTTACTCCACCAGCTCATGATCAGAACCCCACGGCCACGTAGTTGACGTAGATCGCGGAGCTGGGAAGGCCGGCCCCGGAGGCGTTGTAGGCGACGAACTCGGCGTAGGAGGGCTGCTTGTCGGTGATTCGGAAGTTCACGACGGTCAGCGCACCTGTGGAGTGGGTGAGGGTAATCCCTCTGCATGCGTTCGGGAACGGTGTCTCGAAGACGACGCGGCCGGTGCTGAACTCCGTGGTGGTGACCAGGACTTCGCGGCCCTTGATGATGCCCCGGCTGTTGCCTTGCCCGAACTCCAGTTCTGGGGCGACAGCGATCCACGCCCCGGCGCTGTCGTCGGCCCCTGACCAGGTGAACATGGGCTGGCCGGGCCAGTCCGTCCGCACCATTGGGGTGCCTGGCCGTTTCCCGGTGATCGAGTTCATGGCCGTATCGGAGGACACGCGGCGGATCACCTCGGTGGTGTCGGCCATCTTTGCCATGTCAGCTGGCGGGTTGTACGGGTCGGAGGGGACGGGGACTTCGATCCCGTTGTTCCGTACCTGCGTCATGCCGATCTCCAATCAATGTCGGTTTGGCCGGAAGCGCCGTCGTCGAGGCGCCCGTTGAGGCCGACGTAACCGCCGCCGGCAATGGAAACGCCGCCCCCCGACTGGAGAACGGCGTGGAAACTACTGGGCAGGACCACCCATCCATTCGGGAGGCGGGGATCCAGGTTGTGGACGTTCGGGTCGTAGCCGGCCGGGAGGTTCACCGTGAAGGGGCCGGCCACCCTGTTCACGTCCCCGGAGGGGCGGGCCTGCGACGTGTGGGCGTACAGATTGATCGTCACCGGCCCCGACGTGCCCACGCCTGGGAGGCGGGCCGGGACCCGGAACCGGGCCTCGGTGATCGTTAGGCCCGCGAGCGAGGTTCCCCAGGGCCCGTAGAACCACGAGCCGGTGACGGTGTAGCCGCCCTGCGTGCCGGAGTAGACCTTTTCCCGCCCGTTGGTGGAGCCGGCCCAGGCGCCCCAGCCGTTCACTGACCAGGTGTCGGAGGCGGTGGCGATCAGGTGCGCGGTGCCGGAGCTGCCGCTGGATGCCGGGGCCGCCGCTGCGGGGGCCGTGACGGTCATTTCGGCGATCTTGCCGATGATGGTGGGGATGCCGGCGGTCCAGTCGATCAGGACCGGGTCCCCGACGTTGTACGTGCCGACGAACCGGGACGTCGTGTAGTCCTTGTCGTCCTCCGCTGTCACCCTGATCTGCGTGGCTGTGCCGGCCGGGATGATCTCCTGCACTGTGCCGGTCCCGGGCCGGGGTTGCGGCGTGATGCCGCCCAGCACCAGCGCCGAGGACTGCCCGCGGCCGTCCGTGACGAGCAGGTAGGCGATAGGCCCGGACTGCACGGGCTGGATGGGGTCCAGCCACATCGCGGACAGGAGGCTTCCGTTGTCGTCGATGCGCCATTCCGTCCCGTCCCACCGGGCGGAGCCGTACCGTACCGTCACCCCGCCACCGGGGATCTGCGCCATCGTGTGCCGTAAATCCATGCAGGCCTCCTACGGCAGCGCGTCCCATGTGATGTTGGGCAGCCGGCCCCACGTGGAAGGCATGCGCTCCCAGGTCAGTTCCGGTTTCTGGTCGGTCAGGTACTCAGCCCAGGGGCTGGTGGTCAGGGCGTGGTCGACGTCGCCGTAAGCGCAGGCGACCCGGATCCGGGTTTCGCGCGGGGCCTTGTCGCCCTGCCGGCTGATCGAGGTGATGGTTCCGGGGACGTAGACGACGTGGCCAGCGGCGATGGGGCAGCCGACCTCGATCCGGTCGCCGCCCTGCAGCTCGGGCCGCGGCACCGTGGAAACTTCCAGCTCGACGGCGAGGGAGGCGAGGAACTCGTTCCGGAGCTTCAGCGCGTAGGCGTATGCCTGCTCCCAGGACTCGATCATGGTGGAGCTGTAGAAGAAGGGGATCCGGCCGTGGGGACCGTCATAGCGCAGCGGCCCCTGCTCGAGGGATACTGCGGCGGTGACCTTGGAGCCGTCCGTTGCTTCCTTGCCCTCCACAACCCAGCGGTTGTACAGGCCGGTGATGGACTGCTTCCGGGACACCGACACTAGCCCGGCGTCCGGTTCGATCCGGAGCACCGGGGCGCCGCCCGGCATGTAGGCCTGGCACTCGCCGTCGCCGCCCATCCGGTACCGGGCGCCGACCACGGAGAGGATGTCCTGCCCGGCTTCGAGGCGTTCCTTCTGGAAGATCAGCTGCGAAGAGAGGGGCGAGTCCGGGACGCCCGGTTCGAACACTGTCGGGAAGTGCCTGGCCATGAGCCGCTGGAACTCCGACCGCACTGTCGCTCCGGATGGCGGGGACACCGGGGCCTCGAACTTGTCGTTGTCCGCGTCGACGGTGAGGTCCACGGCGTCGATGCGGACGACGGCGCGGGTGATGTAGATCCTGCGCTTGTGGGGCGGGAGGGAGCCGTCGGGTTCGATGTACCCGTACTCGTTGATGACCCTGGTTTCGGTGACTTCATCGGGTGCGTTGTCGGTGATGCGGAAGCGGCCGAAGTTCACGGCCCCGGCGCCACCGATCTTGTACACGACATGGAGGCGGGTCCCGGCCACGCCGAGCACGTCGTCCAGCCGCCACGCGCCGAGCTTTCCGCTGTTGTCGGCGATGGTGAAGGTCATCTTCTGGTTGACCTTCACCGAGTCGCCGGCGTCGTCCTGCCCGGACCAGTCGATGACCTCCAGGGGTTCGGGCAGGATGAGGTTCCCGCCGCGCCACACCCAGGCGATCAGGGTGTCGGCGGGGCGGGAGCCTTCCAGGGCCCGCCGTGACACGTCGTCGAGCAAACGCACGCGGGTCTCCTATCCGAGGGGGTTCTTCATGTCGTCCAGGTAGGACTTGCCGGCCATGGCGTTGAGCTTGTCCTGGTAGGTGTCGAACAGCATCATCACGTCGCCGTAGGTGAAGATCGCGGTGAGGACCTTGATGGCCGGCGCCTGGACGACGTCGGACTGCAGCGACCACCAGGTGAGGTTCCCGCCGTAGCCGACGCTGACCGGCTGCCGGCGGAAGGAAGGGTTCGCGAGGTACAGGCTGCCGGACAGGCCGAGGTCGCCCCATTCCGGGAGGGGCCGGAAGAGCAGGTTCGCAGAGTTCTCCAGCAGCGCGGCGAGCTGCGCGTTCTGCTGCGCCGACCTCGTCGCTACCGAGGTGTCCACTCCGAGCTCTGCCATGCGGCCACCGATCAGGGCCATGGGCTTCTTGGAGCCCATGACCTTGAAGATGGACACGTCAGCCTGTTTCTCGAAGTCGGACAGCGCCGATGCCCGGAGAGTGATGTCCTCGTTGTCGCGGCGCTTCCCGACGATCGCGACGGCGGACTGCGGGTCCAGGGCATCCTGCAGGTACCCGACGGGGGAATCGACCGTGAACGCTTCCGAGGTGATCCTCGCGGCCCCGTTCGGGCCGCTGATGACCTCGACCTCGTAGCGGACTGGGCGGCCGAGTGGCACCGCCCAGTCCTCCACGAAAGCAGCGTCATTCATGAGGTACCGCCGGTACCCCTGCACTGGTTCCCGTTCGTTGTCAGCGAGCTGCCACACGGTGACGATGGAGTCCCCGATGCCGAGGTCCGTGATCGTGATCCCGGCCCAAGCGCAGGGATCCTCCAGGTGAGGTTCGACGAGAACAGCAACCATTAGGGGGTCCTTCCGGGTCGTGTGTAGCGTGCCTGGCCGTCGGCCGCCGCGATGGCACCGGCGGCTTCCTGCCGGGCCACGCCGCGGAACGTTGCCATGGTGGCGTCCGCGTTGAGTTCCATCACGCCGACTACCGCCAGCCCGTCAAGGCTTATGGCAGGCGTTCCCGCCGCGGTGCCTGCGAAGCCGTTGAAGGTCTGCACCTGGCCGTAGCCGCCGGCGACGGACTTGGACAGGGGCGCGTACCCGTTGTTGTAGGCGTCAAAGGTTTTGACGCCGTACTGGGCGACCTTCGAGGCGCGGATGACGTATTCACCGTTGGACAGCCGGGCGTTGATCTCGTCCGAGGTCCCGGTGCCGGGGCCGCGAACGTAGCCGGCTGCGGCGAACTTGCTTACCCTGCCGCCGGCCTGGAACTTGCTGATCAGGCCGCCGTCGCGCCGCCGGTCGGAACCGTAGAGGCCGCCACCGTCCGGTTCGTTCCCGTTGGCTGCTGCCACGCGCTCTTCATATTTGATGACGTGGCGCTCGGTTACTTCCTTGGTGGTGACGGTGATGGTGCGGCCGTCGATGGCGTCCATTGCGCCCTTTGTCTGCTCTGCCATCCTCTTGGCCTCGCTGGACATCCAGGATTCGACCTTCACTCCTGGCGGGATGTGCAGGATGGACCGGATCAGCGCTTCGGATTCCTGGGTTCCCAGGCCGAAGCCTTCGGCTGTACGTTTCATGGCTTCGTAGGTTTTGCCCAGCTGCTCCTGTACGGCAGGCTGGGAGTCGCCGTTCTTGGCCATGGCCTCCGCTGCGCCTAGACCCTTCTGGGTCATGTCGGCGAGGACATCGTTCGCTGCCCGGCCCGCTTCGGAGTACAGGTCGAGGTCCGTTTTGGACTCGTTGAGCACGCCACCGTGGGCCTGCTCCGTGGCCATGATGTTCTTGATTTTTCCGTCAAGCCCATCGAGAGCCTCATCGAATTTGGCGGTCGCGTCCCGGCTGGACAGCGTGAGCAGGCCTGCGTTGATGAGCGCCGTCGTGAAATTGGACAGGTTCACGATGGCGCCGTCGGCGCTGATTCCAAGCTCCTCGAGCTTCTTGGACTGCTCCTCCGTCACCTGGGCCTGGTAGGCCTCAGCTGCAGCGGCGCCTTCGGTCGTCTCCTTGATGGCCTGCATCCGGGGAGGGATCTTGCCCAGCGCCAGCTGGTGCAGCTCCTCATCGGTGAGCTTCAGCCCCAGCGCGGTGCCCTGGCGCTTCAGCTCCTCGGTGTACTGAGGCATGAGCTTCAGCATCTGGTCCACGGAGAGCTTCGACTTGCCCTGCGCCTCGGCGGACTTGTTCGCCTCGTCGGAGAGGATCTTGAAGGACTCGCCGGCTTTCTCCGCCCCGCCGTTCTGGACCAGGGACACAAGGGTGTTGTCGAGATTCTTGACGCTGTCCCGGAACTGCTGCGTGCGGGAGATGCCGCCGACCATGTCGCCAGCCCAGTTGTTCAGGTTGTCGTACCAGTCGAACTCGTTCACCCGGACCAGGGCGTCGCCGACGCCGTTGATCTGGGTTCCCAGGCCGCCCGTGTTCTTCACGACAGAATCGAGATCGGCCGTGGAGGTCTTCAGGGTGAGGAAGGCCTGCGCGTAGTCCTGGACGGTCTTGGTTTCCCCGGCCCAGATCTTGGACACGGCACCGGCGACCTGCAGGGCCACCAGCGCGGTCCCGGCCGTAGCCGCAGCCTTGGCGACCTTGCCGATTCCGGCCGCCGCTTTAGGCGACGAATCGGCGAGCTCGTTGAAGGCCTTCTTCGTTTCAAGGATCCGGGGGAAGGCCGTGAGGAAGGCCCCGCCCAGCAGGGCGGCCCCGCCGGCCGTGGCCGTCAGCCCCAGGCTGGTCTGGAGGATCGGGCCGGGAATTTGTCCGATGGAGTCCAGGAAGGTGTTGGCTGTCTGCGCCAGTGAACGCAGGACCTCGTTCGCACCGGAACCGGACTTCAGGAAGACGGAGTCGAGCGACCCGCCGACCTTCTCGATGTCCCCGGCCAGGTTGTCCTGCTTGATAGCTGCGGTAGCAGCGGCGTAACCGGAGTCGTTGACCTTGGCGGTCCAGTCGGCGATCCCGGCCGCGCCCTGTTCGTACAGGACGTTCGCGGCGCGGACGGCGTCGGACCCGAAGATGATCTTCATCGAGGCGTTGCGCTGCTCGTCCGACAGGCCCTTCATGGAGTCCTGCAGGATGCCGGCGAACTTCGACAGGCCGACGAATTTGCCCTGGTTGTCGTAGGCGTGGATGCCGAGCTTGGCCATCTCTTCGGAGGCGGCTTTGCTGTTCGGATTCAGCGACATCAGCATCGTCTTGAAGGACGTGCCGGCATCGGAGCCGATCAGCCCAGCCGAGGCGAAGGCCGCGAGCCCGCCCGTGGTTTCCTCGATCGACAGACCCGTCGAGGCGGCCACAAGGCCACCCTGCTTGAGCGCCATGCCAAGGTCCTCGACCGAGCCCTGGGCCTTGCCCGCGCCAGCCGACAGCAGGTCGGCCAGGTGGGTGACCTTGTCACCGCCCAGCTTGAACTGGACCATTGCCGTGGCTGCCAGTTCGGCCGCGTCAGCGACGCCCAGGGACCCGGCGGCGGCCAGAGTCAGCGCGCCGTCGAGACCGCCGGACAGGATGTCCTTGGTGGTGACGCCGGCCTTGGACAGCTCGGTGATGGCGTCCGCTGCTTCGCGCGCCGAGTAGGAGGTGTCCGCGCCGGCCTTGATCGCGGCGGCCCGGAGTTGCTCCATGTCGCCTGCGGAGGCGTGCGTGGCTGCCTGCACCTCGGACATGGACTTGTCGAATTCCATGTAGGACTTGATCGCCAGGCCGACCCCGACGCCGGCCGCGGCGCCGAAGCCGAGCAGCGCGGTCCCCGAAGTGGACCAGGCGGCCTCGTGCTTGGTCGCGGACTGCACCAGCTGGCCCAGCGCCGTGTTTGTCTGGGCGGCCTTGTCTGCGGCGTGCTGCTGCTCGGCAGCGAATTCGCGGGTCGCTTCGCTCGTGGTTTCGAGGCCGAGGGCCGCGGCTTTCGCGTTGGTGACGAGACGCCCGAATTCGTCGCGCAGCTGCCCGCTCGAATCGTAGCTGAGGCCGAAGCCCTTGGCTGAGGTCTGCGCCGCGGCCCCGGCTTTGAGGAGCTCGTCCCGGACTTCGCCGGCTTTCTTCGCGGTCTCGTCCAGCGGCTGGGAGGTCTTGCTGCCCGTCTCTTTGACGGTCTTGCCAAGCTGTTCGGTGACCTTGGTGGCTTCCTGCATCTGCTTCCGGAAGTCGCCGATTTCGGCGCGGATCCGGACCAGTACCTGACGCTCAGACACAGGCAGGCCTCCATCTCTTGATTCAGTTGTGGTTTGATGCAGGGATGAGCGAAACGAAAACCAATAAGAAGCCCGGGGACGCACTCATTGGTTGGGGCGCGATGCTCGCGATCCTCGGCGTCGTGATCTACGTGATTGCCCTGGGATCGGGTGGTACTGGGAACCCGCTGCTGATGTTCGCGATGATCGTGATCGGCATCCTGCTGGCGATCCTCGGCTACGTGAAGCGCAGGGCGGAAAGCTAGTCCCAGCCCTCCACTTCACGAAGCACGATCTTCTGCCCAGGGAACGTGGGCCGCTTGTTGTCTGCCTTCATGGACTCCAGCGGCTCACAACCGTGGCAGATGACCTGGTCGTCGGCCTCGTGCCGGCCAACGTTGTGGTCGCCCTGCGCCACCAGGTAGTGCAGGCCGCAGCCAGGGCACAGCCCGTCCTCGTAAGCGGTAAGGGCCAACGCCATGATGCGGTCCTTGTCGGACCACTTGCCGTCGTCCGGCCGCCCGCGCAGGACAGTGTGGGGGATCTTCCATGCGCGGGCGGTGCGGGCCTCTAGGAGGAGGTGCCGCCACTCTGGTCGGACGAAGGCCTCGACGATTTTGGGACTGCCACCAGCGGGGCTTCGTGCTGGGCCCGGGAGTACGCCATGGTGAGCAGCTTGAACTGGGCGTCACCGATCTTGCTGTACAGCCTCCGGACGTGGTCCGGGGTCATGCGCGGGGAGACGACCGCCGCGGCGCAGGTCCGGATGGACACCTCCCGCTCGGCGACGGCTTCAGCGGCTTCGTTGGCCATGTTCCGGGCGACGTTGTTGATGTCGTTCGGGTTGGTGATTTCCAGCCGCCGGCACTTCTCCTTGGCCTCTTCACGCGCGGCCTTGGCAGCCTCGTCCAGCTGGGCTTTCAGGTCGCGCTTGACCTCGTCCCGGATGGCCTTCTGCTCTTCGTCGTCGATGAACGAGACCCGGACGACCAGCTTGGACGCGTCCAGGGCGATGTACAGGGCGTCGATCTTCTCCTGCAGCTTCCCGCCGCTGGACTCGGCGTAGCCGCGGTCCTCTTCCGGGACGTCGGCCAGCTGCCGCTTCTGGGCTTCGAGCTCGTCGATGTCGGCCAGCAGGTCGGCGCGGCCGTAGAGGGTGACGGAGCGTTCGGTGCGCTGTACTCCGTCGAGCCACTCGTCGAAGTTGATTTCGTTCTCGGACATGGGGAAAACCTCCAAGGTTTTTCTCGTTGCGGGGTCAAGGTTTAGGGGTGAAGCGCCGGCCCGGGTGGAACCTTGGAAAACCACCCGGGCCGGCCGTCTTACTAAGCGGCGGCGACGACCGCGCGCTCGTCCACGAGGTCCTGAACGGAGAAGACCTGGCGGAACTTCTCGTAGCCGGCGCCGGAGGGGGCGAGGACCTGCGGGGTGTTCGTGATGACCTGGAAGACCCGGACCTCGTCGGCGGCCGCCCAGGCAACCTCGTGGGCCTTCTCGCCGTCGGCGATCTGGCCGATGCGCTCGACGAGGTACCCGTCGATGCCCTTGTCGGTGAACGTGGTCCAGGCCGAGTCGTCGGCGGCGTTCTTGAAGCGGTAGAAGTTCATGGCCGCTTCGTAGTTCGTCCGGCCGGGGCTGGTCGAGTTGGACGAGGCGCAGTACGCCGGGTCGTTGATCGCGTCGTCACCGGTGGAGCCGAGGGCGAAGTCGGCCGCGGTGATCAGGCAGGACAGGTCCTTGCCGGCGGTGATTTCCGCGACGGTGGGTGCGTGGTAGTTTGCGATGGTGGGTACCCACGCCAGACGCCGGTTCGCGTCCGTGAGCATCTTGGGGCCGAGGACTGCCATGACTACTTACCTGCTTTCTTGGAGGGGGTTTCGGAGAGGTTCGGGAAGCGGCCGTCCAGCCACGTTTCCGGGACCGGGTTGGGGAGCTTGTCGCCCGTGGTCGTGTCGTAGACGTAGACCTTCTTGCGGGGGTCGTACTTGCGGCCCTCGACTTTGTCGGGGATCGCCGGGTCATCGACTTCGGTGGTCGGTTCGTCGGCAGGAGTGGAGCTGGTGCGGGTAGCCACGCGGGCCTCCTTCAGGTGGTGGGGTTGTTTCAGCGGCCGGACATGACCGTGAACTCATCGACCGCGAAGAGCGGGTGCGATGAGGTTTCGGGGACGGTCACGTCGAAGTCCGTCGTGATGTCCAGCAGGGACTCGTGCCGCAGCCGCCCCGACGACCAGCCCGGGACGACGAGCTTCCGGCCCACGAGGACGGGCCGCACCATGTAGATGGCGGTGAGAACCGAGTCGAAGGTCAGGCCCGCGTAGGTGAGCTTGAAACGCAGCTCCAGGGAGTCCGGGTCACCGGCGTAGGAATCGCCCGTCTCAGTGCCGGCCGTGCCGCCCAGGACGATGTAGGGGTAGTCGGCCTCGACGGGCTTGTCAGGGGCGGAGCCGCGGAACACGGTGAGCCCGGCGGGGATGAGCGCTTCCAGCGCGTCGTAGTGTTCGACGCTCATGGCAGCAGCTTCGCGAGGATGTCGTCGGTGGCCTGGAGGAAGTTCGGTTCCTCATCCTGCAGCGCGATCAGCGGGTCAGGGACTGTGCCGCCACCACCGCGGGAACCACCGTGGATGGCGATGCCCACTAAGGTGCCGAAGCCTTCCTGGTCGACGTAGGGGCCGATTTCGGCTTCGATGCTGTCTGCGGTCTTGGTGAGGTTGTACCGGACGTCACGGTTCCAGTTGATCGACTTGCCGCCCTTGAAGTGGCGGGAGGACTTGAAGTCCTTGATGATCTTGTTCTTGACGTTCAGGGCGCCCTTGGAGACGCTGGCGCTGACCTCTTTGAGGATGCCGTCGCCGGCTCCCGCGAAGTCCCTGGCGAGTTTCTCGAAGTCGCTCACGAGGTCATCTCCTTCACTGGCAGCCGGGCGGCAGTGTCGTAGGTGTCCGGGGTGAACCCCTCCACAACGTATTCCTTGCCGACGGTGAAGGCGTTGAGCGCGGATCTGGTCATGATGACGACATCGCCGTCTCTGACGTCTGCCGAGTTCGCGGGGATCTTCACTTGCCGGGAGACGACCGTGAAGGAGTGCTCGCCGGCTTCGGGGCGTGCGGTCGACGCGTTCTTCGACTGCACTTCGCATTTGCCGGCGTAGACCTCGCTGCTCGCCTTGGTGACCTTGCCGGTGGCCCTGTCGGTGACCAGCTGCCCGGTGCGCCGCACGATCCGGCACTCGTCGATCATGCGTGCTTCAGCTTTTGCCCTGCCTCTTTCGAGGGCGCGAACAATGTTCATCCGCCCAGCCCGATCACGTACATGCCGTAGACCGGGGCGATCGGCAGCGGTGTGAGCATGGCCAGCTCGTCCGCGCTGATGTACATTTCGCCGCTGGAGATGGCGCTGTCGAGGGTGCGGGAATCGGTGCTGTCGTCGATGGACTCGGAGATGATCCTGGCGCTGTCGGGGTTCTTCAGCACCCGGATGATCATGGAGACCATGACGTCCTGGATGATCGCCTCGTCGATCCCGGATTCGTAGACGTCCGGGAGCTTCGCGACGATCCTCAGCCAGGCCCGGTTCGACAGCCCGGGGACGACGGCGGTTTCCTGCTCGGTGAGAGGGCGCCACACCTTTTCGATGTCGGCCTTGGTGACGGTGACCTGCGGCATGACGCCCTCCTACCTTGCTACTTGCGCCGGGACTCGCCGGTCTCGATGTTGCGGACGACGCGGACGGGCTTGCCGTCCGGGCCTTCCACCTCGTACTCCTCGGTGCGGGCCTCACCCTCGGGCGCGGTTTCCTCGACCGGGGGGAGCGGCAGCACGGCGTTCACCGTGCCGACCTTCAGCGCTTCCTCGCCGGGCTGGGGCGTGACCGTGGTTGCCCGCTCCTTGGGGTCGGTGGTGTCGGCCGGGCCGTCGCCGGGTGCGGTTACGGACGGCTTGGTGACGTCGCTGTCCAGCGTCGTCGTCTCTTCGGTCTGCTTGCGTGTTGCCATGGCTGTTTGCCTTCCTTCTAGGAGTTGAGGACGCCGCGGAGGCGGGCTGCTGCCTTGCCACCGAAGATGCCCAGACCGCAGTAGAACTCGATGCGGGTCCGGTAAACGGGCTGGGACTGCAGCATGCCGAGGTCATCGACCATGACGCCGCCGTTGGTCAGGCCGGTGACGGCCTGATCCGCTTCGCCCTGGCCGAACTTCACGGCGTAGATCGAGGACGCGGTACCGGAGGCGGTGCCCTGGGTCTCGTTCTGGGCGAGGATGGTGGCGCCGGCTGCGGTGGATCCCGGGTCGAGGACGGGGATGCCGTTCCAGGTCAGGACGCGCTTGCCGGTGATGTCTTCCTTGACGAGGTCCACGCCACCGAGCCGGCGCCCGGCGGAGCGGATCTTGCTGAGGATGGACGAGTTGGCGTAGATCGCACCGTTGGTGCCGTCGATGCCGGGCACGGCAGCGACGAGCGCGTCCAGGGCGTCGAAGAACGCCTGGGCGTCGGTGGATCCGTTGCCCAGGACCGGGGCGCCGTTGGTGCCGGCGTCGAGGACCTGCGCGCCGGTGAGGCGCTTCTTCAGCCCGTCGAAGGACTTGGGATCGACGGTGACGTCGCCGTTGAAGAAGGTGTCCTGGAACTTGTAGGACGCGGCCTTGACCTTCATCGCGGTCTGCACCGCGCGCTGGTCGTTGAGGTTCCCGCGGGTCTTGACGATGAAGCGGTCCACGTCCGCGTCGCCACCGAGGATGACCAGGGACTCGGTCCGCTGGTTCACGGTGCCGGTCGACTCGGTGTACGCCTCGTTGACGGAGCGGAACGCGACACCCGGGAGGGTGCCTTCCTCGTTGTAGGCGTAGGCGTTGCCCTCGATGTCGAGGAGCGGCAGCCGGTCGAGGACGGGCGAGGCCTGGACGAAGGTTTCCAGGACACCGCGCTGGAGAGTGTTCTGCGACAGCGTTGCTGCCTGTGCAAGGGTGACAGCCATTGTGGCTTACCTCTTTCTGTTTCGGATGGCCCGCAGGCTGTCGCCCTTGGGGGTCTTACTTGCTGGTTTCGGCGTAGCCCTGGGTGAGGGTTCCGATGCCCGGGGTGGTCTGGACGCGGGTCTCGCCGCGTGCGCCGGCGCCTGGCACTTCGCCTGGTGCCGAGGAAGCGAAGGACTTAGCGAACTCGTCCGCGTCGGCCTCGATCTCTTCCCGGGTAGAGCCCTGGAGGCGCAGCGCGGCTTTCAGGTCCAGGCCCTTGGCCGCGGCGATCTCGTACCGGAGGAGCTTGGCGTCGCGTTCGGCGATCTGAACGTCCTTTTCCCGGTCGGACTTCTCAAGGTTGGCGACTCGCTCGCGTTCCTTTTCGTCCGTGGACTTGGTGGCGTCCTCGAGCTCTTTGACGCGCGCTTCAAAGTCCGCTGCGCGCTTATCGGCTGCCTTGCGGGCATCGCGCTCCGCTTGCAGTGCCCTCGGCCCGCCTTCGCTTTGGAACTGGTCGGCGCCGCCGCCGGCCGGATCACCGGCAGGAGGGGCAGCAGGGGGAGCACTGCCTGCGGGGTCCCCGGCGCCCGCGCCGCTGCCATCTCCGCCGTCGCCGGCTTCCATGACTGCGTCACCGAACGTTGCCCGGTGCAGGGCAAACAGCTGGGTCAGGCCGCCGGGTGCGAACAGGTCGATCCCGTGGGCGCTTTTGGTGAATTTCTTGCTCATTGGTTTCCTCCATCGCAGAGGTAAGACCCGTCAGCCTCGCGCATCAGGGTTGGATTTTGGGGCCGCCCATGGCCTTCCGGGCGGTTATCTGGGCCGCCGCGTCACCGTTGACGATGATGCGGCGGAAATCGTTCTCGACGGCGGCAGCCAGCTCGGGAGTGAGCCGGTAGTTGCCGTAGGGGTTCCGTCCGGCGAGGACCGCGTCCCAGTTCACCTGGGCGTCGAACACGCGCCGCTCGGCGGCCGTCATGGTCGCGCGGACGGCAGGGTTCCGCTCACCGGTTCTGCGGGCTTCCTCGACGGCGGCACGGACCCCCACTCGGGTTCCGCCGCGGCCCAGGGCGCCGTAACCTTCCTGCTTGCCGCGCAGCACCCCTTGTGGCTGCTGGCCGCCCGGCAGGATGTACCCGTTGCGCTCCAGGAGCTTCAGGGTCTCCTCCCGGGACAGGCCCTGTGAGTAGATGCCTTCCGGGGTGAGCCGCGGGGGCCTGCCGCGCCCGAAGTTCCCGGCACGCGACGTGCCTTCCTTAGTGACCAGGCCGCCGGGCTGCAGCCCGCGCCGGGAGTTGACGACCTGGAAGACGTCGGCGCCGTCGCGGATCGCGTTGGCGCCGGCCTTGGTGAAGATCCGGTCCTGGTCCTCGCCGGACAGGCTGCGGAAGTACTCGTAGGGGTCGGTGGTATGGTCCCCGGCGGTGTTCTCCCTCGAGGGGATGTGCCGGCAGTCGCAGCGTGGATGGCGTTGGAAGCCGGTGTTCCAGCGGAAGAACTTCCCCGCCAGCACCACGCAGCGGGCGCAGGACGGCGGCGTGAGCATCCGGACGTACCCGATGCGCGGCCGCGCGACGATGTCCACGGAAGCAGCTGCCCGGCCGGTGTCGGCGACCATGGTCTGGACGTTGCGGTCCAGCACGGCACGGCCAACAGCCAGGGCCCGTGCCGGCGGGTGGCCGGCACCCAGTGCTGACTTGACCTGCGTGACCGGGGAGTACAGCAGCCCAGACAGCGACCTGCCGTCGGGCGCCGAGCCAACGAACCCTACAGGGTTCAGGAAGGACTTCGGCGCCTCGTACAGGCCCTGCTCAGCCAGCGTGGAAGCGCCATAATCGCCGCCGAGTACGGCAGCCTGGAACTGGATCTGCTCCATGGCCGGCTGCAGCCCCGCGAGGGAACGCACCCAGGACCCGGACAGGTCCGCCGGGTTCAGCTTCCGCCAGAACCGGCGTCCAATGCCAAGGGCGAGGACTTCGAGCTCGCGCATTGCCTGGTCATAGGCTGCGACTGCTTCAGGTGGTGATGTCACCGCTTCCGCCGATCTTGGCTGCCAGCGCGTTCACGCCAGCGTCAGCCTTCTCTATGTCGCTGTCGGAGTTCTCCACCCAGGACTGCACCTTCGGCGGCGTCGCCCCCGGCAGCATCGACCAAGCATCCTGCCGGGCCATGCCCGATGCGATGAGCTTCTGCGCCGCGTCGACAATCTGCGCGAAGGACCGGATCTCCGGGTCCGCCCAGATCACTTCGGAGGCAACATCCGCGTTCGCGTCGCCGCGGGCCCGGTTCGCGAGCCGCATCACGGACTCGATGGACTCGCCTGCCGCCATCTGCAGATCCTTGATGAGCGACTGGAAGGTCGACTCAGCGCCGGCCATGGCATCACCGGAGGTGTTGGCCATCTTGGTCAGCGCATACTGCGGCGGGATCTGCCCTGTGGAGAAGAACGTGTTCAGGAACGTGTCGTAGACCTTGATGTAGTTGTCCAGGTTCGACTCCGGCAGGTCAAAGACCTTCGTGTCGATTCCTGGGAACACCAAGGCCCGGTCCACGCCGATCCTGCCCGGAGTGTTGAGCACCGGCATCGGCTGGCCGTTGAGGTCCAGCAGCGGCTTACCGTTGGAGTCCGTGCGGACGATGATCTCGCCCTTCGCGTTCCTGGCGACGGGGTCGAAGCCGGTGAACACGCGTTGCCGGAAGGCCGAGAACTGCATGGCCAGCAGCGTGTTGAACCGGATCGTGTTGATCGCGTCCTGCTGCGCCATGAGCTTCTCAATCGGCGCGTGCGGGACACCGTCCGCGTCGACGTTGAAGTCGAACGTGACGAACGGCAGGCCGCCGAGGTTGTGCCGGCCCACGGCCGTCATGCCCCAGTCCTTCTCGCCCTTCGCCTGGGTGAACTGCACCCACTCGGTATCGGTGTAGACGTACGCGTTGAGTGTGCCGTCCACCTGGGCGATGCTCTTGACCGCGAACAGACCCTCGAATGGATCATTGGGGTTCGGTTCGATCCAGACCCGCTTGCCGTTCTCCGGCCGGATCTTCGGTGTCTTCGGGGTTGCCTTCACCGGTGACACGGACATGATGCCGCGCCCGTGCACGTGCATCTGCTGGTAGACGATCTTCTGCCGGGAATCCAGCTTGTTCGGTTGCCAAATCTCGTTCCACGTGGTCAGGTCCGCCCCGCCGTCGCGGCCCGTCCGGAAACCGTCAGCCTGCATCCGCTGGACCGGAGCTCCCATGGCCAGACCGAGGAAGTTCGCGATCGCCTGCTCCTGCAGCGCCGTGTACTCCGTGTTCACACCCTCCGGAGCGAACGGCAGATCCTGCTTCCCTTCGAAGTAGGCCTGCCGGCGGTCCCAGCTTTGCGCCTGCGCGGAAAGCCCGGTCAGGCCACGTTCCAGGTAGTTACGTGCAAGCTTGGCGTCCACGCCACCACCCCTTCAGATGCTGTCTAGTTGAAGCCGTAAACGGCGTTGGAAATACGTGTGTTTGGCTGGTACCCGGCGGTCCATCCCTCGGTAAGGGCGTCCGCCCGGGCCTCGTACGCCAGGGCGGCGCCGATGATGGAGTCGATCTTCCGGTCGGACTTGTCGTGCTCCTTGCGGACCAGCCGGTGGATGCCGCGCTTCCGGACGTAGCCGTTGGAGAAGTGCTCCATCATTTCCTTGTCCCCGGAGTGGAACAGGACGCCGGTCCGCTTCCCCGTTTCGTCCTCCGGGTCCTCGCCGCCGCTGATCAGGTCCGTGCGGAGCCTGTCCAGCGCTGCGCCCATGGCCACATCCCGCGACGTCGCCCAGGGGAACACGCGCTCGCCGAACTTCTCCGCGAGATCGTCGATGTCGGTCCGCCACTCGTGCGGGTCGGCATAGAGCCGGGTCACGTCGTAATCCTCGAACGCGAGCTCGATGGCCTTGATGACGTCGCGGCGGGGCACTTCCCAGAAGTTCCCGGCCGGCCCCATCGGCTTGGACCAGATGCCCAGCGGCTGAATGAAGCCATCAGACATGCGGGACGCGAACAGCACGGTCGAGTCGTCGTTCAGTGAGCCGTCGAAGCCGAGCGCGACCGCTTCGCCCTTGGCGATGTAGTCGTCCGGGCGGGCCTGCCGCTTCACGACGTCGTCCGGGATCCACGCATCCTTCGACGACATGGGCCGGTTCAGGAAGTAGCGGGCCGCGGTCTCGTCGTCGGCGCAGATCCGAGGGTCGCGCATGTCCCGGTACTTCCGGTCCAGGTCGATCCACTCGGCGGCCGGCCCGTACACTTCGCGCAGCTGGCGTTTGGTGCGTTCTTTGTCGTCGAGGTCGATCTTGCCTGTGGCCTCGCGGTGGTTCATGAACACCGATTCGGGCAGCAGGCCCTTCCGCCACATCGTCAGGGTCGTCTCGAACACCGAGTTCTCACCCGGCCGGTACGCCGTGGAGGTCTGGTGCAACCAGGCGTCGGCGTCGTACCGCTTGCCGAGGTTACGCGAGATCGTGCCGT
This sequence comes from Arthrobacter sp. C152, assembly GCF_054890965.1. NCBI lineage: Bacteria > Bacillati > Actinomycetota > Actinomycetes > Micrococcales > Micrococcaceae > Arthrobacter > Arthrobacter sp. C152. The sequence goes on along the minus strand of NZ_JBTZSU010000007.1, from coordinate 107,366 downwards.
ACATGTTCCGCAGCTCGGGCAGCACGTACAGGTGGGTTTCGTCGGCGACGACGTGGGTTTCCAGGCCGCCGTCCTTCGACGCCGCACCGGAGGTCGAGGCGCGGATCTCGCCGCCCTTCGGCAGGTAGATCGCGGAAGCGGACTGGTACCGGCGGACGCCGCCGGCGCCGCCGTAGATCTCGGGGTACTCGTCCTGGCCCCACTCGCCGGCGATGAAGGCGATGTTCGCGAACGTGTTGCCGGCCTGCCCTTCCTCGGTGGCAAGGCACTTGATCAGCGGGGACCGGACAGCCTTCCCTGCTGGCTGGCCGTGCGCGTCCCAGCCGTCGAAGCGGACGACGTCGGCGAAGGCTTCAGCGGTGGCGATGATGCCGGCAATTTCGGACTTCGCGCGGCCCTTGGGCCGGGACAGCACCGCTTCGTTGAACACGCGCCGCCCGGTGAGCGGGTCGAGCTCGTAGCAGCGGATGACGTGCTCGCGGATCTCGTCGTCCAGGTCGTACTGGCCCACGAACCGCTCGCCCTGGATGTCGCCGATGCCGTGGCAGGTGTACTCGGTGATCCAGTCGAGGACGGCGTACCCCAAGGAGCAAATGTGACCTTCGAACAGCGGCCCAGCCCAGCGGGAGTGCCTGGCCATCATGCCCCGTTTCTGGCGGCCCTTGCCCTGTCAAGGGACGAGACCTTGGAGGTCTTCTTCGGTGTCGCCGAGTAGGATCCACGGGCCCCGCCCCGCGCCTGCGGCTTCTTGCCTTCAGCATCGGGGATTCGGAGCGATGCGTGGAGCTGCTTGAAGATGTTCGCCTGCTGCCGGGACTCGGAGAGGACCCCGTCCACGGTCATGGTGACGCTGCGCTCGTCGGAATCGTCGGCGTCGACCAGGGAGCGGAAGTGCATGAGCTCGAGGACGCCCTTCCCGGCGATGATGTCGTTGAGCTGGTCCAGCCGGTCCTTGATCCGGCACATTTCCTCGACAGTGACCCGCTCAGCCGGCCCGAAGTCCTGCAGCTTGTTCAGCTCGTTCCACAGCTTCTTGCCGGCGGCGCCGAGGCCGAGTGGTGCGCGGGGGATCGCCATGGCTGCCTCCTGCGGATTCGCAACATTTCAGCTGCTCTGGACTGCGAGTCACCTCACCGGCGGTGGTTTGGCCGGCCCCCTTGGAGGGGGTACCCCCCACCCCTCGGGGCGGTGCATCGACTCTCTCGTCTCACTATGTGGTTACTGGTGGGCGGCGCGACCACCTGCTGCACGGTTGCACCGGCCGGCGTGCTCGGGCCCGTTGTACTGGGTGCGGTCGTTGTCTTGGTGGCCGAGGTCCCAGCGTTCGCCGGGTTGGATGGGTTCGCCGCAGCGGGCGCAGTGCACGGATCCGGTCGCGACTTTGGGTGCCCATTGTTTGCGGAGCTGGCGGTGTGCGTGGCCGTAGCCTCGTTGCTCGCGGCTGCCGCGTCTGGCTTCTGCTTCTGCGCGGTGGGTGGGGCATAGGCTGTCGTGTGTTGGGGTGGGGCAGCCTGGTTTGCCGCAGATGCGTTTAGCCCGGGGCAAGGGACAGTGCTTCGTACTCGATGTAGAAGTGTGTGCCGAAGTCCAGGGTGTTGGCGCAGTGGCCGCACACGTAGAGGATGCCGTTGCTTGGGAGGGTGACCTTGGCTTGTGCTAGGGCGCTGGGGTGCCGGTCGCAGGTCTGCCCGTCCATTACTCTTCGCCTTCCAGCATCTCCAGTCCGCGGTACAGCAGGCCGAGCCTGCTGTGGTACGGGGAGTTGGTGCCGACGTTGAAGTACAGGGTGGTGCCGGTGTCGCGGGCTGCGGCTGCGGTCAGCTGCCAGTCGGTGAGGTAGACGGTGTCGCCGTCGGCTTCGTCGGCGATGTGCGCGGCGATGGCTTCGTGCACCGCTTGGAGTGTGGTCGCGCTCATGGCTGCCTCCGTGAGATGTCTGCACTGTTCTGGCAAACACTGAAGCCCACGCCATATGGGGGTTTGGCGTGGGCTTCAGTGAATGTCTATTCAGTTGTCGTCGGTCCGGGCAGGAGTCCCGGCGTCCCTGTTTTTGGCAAGGCTCGACGTGCTTCCAGCGTACCACCTGTGGATAACTTTGGTGGACGACACGCGGGCCGGTCAGCTTGCTTCGGCGAGCTGCTGGTTGGCGCGTCGTTCGTCTGCTGCTCGGATGCTGGCGGCGAGCCATTCCCATTCGTGCTGTGGCCAGACGGGCATGGACCGGTGCCAGGCTCCGCAGCCTTCCTGGTCTGGTTCGCAGATGCCTGATTCGCAGCGGATGACGGGGTGGGGGTTGTCTTCGGGTCCGATGGTGCGGACGTGCAGGCTTCGCTGGTCGCACCAGGGGCAGTCTGCTTTGAGGTGCTGGCCGTCTACTACTTCGCTGAAGTGGTGGGCGAGGCTGGCCCTGATGCGGCTGGCCTCCTCGTCGATGTCCATGACTATGTCCGGGTCCGTGTCGTCGAGGTGCTGGCGGATGTAGTTGATGAGCAGGAGCGGGTCGTCGTACTTGTGGGTGGCGGTGCGGATGAGCAGTGCCTGGTGCTTGCGGTCGGTGGCGACGCGGCGGGCGAGCTTGGCCATGGAGGTGGTGAGTTCGACGGTCTTGTCGAGGGTGTCGAGGTGGATGGGTGCGGGTGATTCACCGAGGGTGAAGGCGCCGCGCTCCAGCTTCTCGAGGCGGGCCTCGGCGTCCAGGCGGCCGCGTTGTTCGGGGGTGAGGGTGGGTTCGCGCCAGGGGCGGGCGGTGCCGCGTTGGAGTGCGGCGCGGAGGTCGGACCAGCGGGCGTAGATCCAGTCCAGGTTCTCTTCAACGGTGATCATCTGGGCTTCCTTCCGTTGCGAATGAGTGGCTTCTTGTGGGGGACGTAGTTCTTGTTCCGACCCCAGTAGTAGACGTAGCCGCGGCCAACAATCTCGCCATTGGCGTAGACGAACCCGTAGGCACCTAAGCCCTTTTGGGGCTTGACCCTGATCTTGGGAACAGTGGGAATCAGCTCTGTGACGTCGGCGCTCATGCTGCTTGCTCCTTGGTGGTTTCGTAGTGGTCGCGGGTGCCGGTGAGGAGGGCGACGAGTTCGCCGAGGGTGAGGGTGACCCATTGGTCTTCGGGCCGGCCTTTGCCGACGCGTTTGTGGACGATGATGCCGGCGAGGGCGTCGTCGTTCCCGCGCTCGGTCTCGGCTTCGTTGGCCCAGCCGCCGAGGGCGATCTTGGCGGTGTTCTTGCATTCGATGACGACTCGGTGGCCCATGTGGCGGAGGCCGGCGATGTCGCCGCGGTCTTTGGTGCCGTTCTTCACGCGGCGATCGATGCGGTCGTCGATGTGGGTGGCGAGGTAGTCGGCGATGAGGCGTTCGAAGCTGGATCCGGCTTTCTTGGCGCTGGCCCTGGTGCGGGTCACTTCGTGGTCTCCTTTGCGTCGTGGCAGGTACAGGGGCAGGGCATTGGTTCGTCGTGGCGCCAGTCCCATCCGTCTCCGGAGCAGGAGGCGTGTTTGCCGTCTCGGCAGTCCGGGTTCATTTGGCCACCTTCGTCCCACAGAGAGCGCAATAGCCGGCCTTGATCATCCGCTCATGATGACGCTTCGCACAGGCCCGGCGGTCCGCCCTGCTGGCCAGCGGCGGCGGCCAAACTGACCATTCCACGGGGGCTTGGTCGAGCTGTTCAGAAGTCTGGTTCATTGGTGGTCTCCTGGTTGTTTGGTCGTGGGATGAAGCCTGGGAAGCGGGCTCCGCATTGGTGGGCGGGGACGATGGTCTTGGATCCGTGGTCGGGTGGTCTTGGTCCGTAGAGGTAGGCGCCGCTTCGGTCGGAGAGCTCGTAGCCTTTCTCGCGGGGTTTGAGGACGTAGGTGTCGCGTCCGACGATGAAGCAGGCGAGCTCTTGGAGCGGGGACAGTGGGGTGGGGTCGACGGTGGCCATGCCGGCCGCGATGTCGGCGTCCATGCCGTGGAGGGTGATCTGGTCGCAGGTGGGGCAGCGTTGCCATCGGGCGGCTCGGAAACCACCTGTTTTGGTCTCCAGCAGCTGCTTGAGCCAGTCGTCCTGCCCTGGCTTTTTGGGGGCCTTTTTCGGGGCTTTGAAGAGTGCTGGTTGGGTCATGGCCGGGGCCTCTGGACACAAGGGTCACAACATTCGTTTGGTTCCACCGCGTGTGCGTGTGCGCGCACGAATATTTGATAATTCAAAAGTTGTGACCCTTGTGACCCTAAACGGGGGAAAATCGTTGAGTTTCCGGGGTTTTTGGCAGGGTCACAACTTTTCATGGTTTGGTGAAGTTGTGACCCTGACCGGGTGCGGGCAGCCCAAATGGGCATGCAGGTGTGCGTGTTGTTACCAGCCGCCACGGTCGCCTCCGTGGTCGTCGCGGGAGTCCTCGACGGCGCGCAGACCGACGCCGGCGTAGTAGCGGATGCCGTTGATCTTGGGTGCGTCGCGGCCTGCCTTGATGCCGTGTCGTGAGAGCTGTGTGGGGAAGGCGCGTCCCTGGACGGCTTTCTCGCCGTTGGCGCCGCACCACTTGTCGTAGGCGGTGCGGAGGTCGGCGATCTTGACGCGCATGTGGTCGGCGTCGGGGCCGATGATGCATTCCTCGTCGAGGAACCTGCCGACGGTGTCGACGCTGGCGGCGTACTCCTTGGTGGCTTCCTTGACGTCCTCTGGCTCCCGCAGACCGCCTTGGGCGTAGTCGGCCGCGCCCCTCGCGATCCATGCCAGGACGGCCGGGCCGTGGTCCCTGGCGAGGATCCCTTGGAGGTCCTCGACGCGTTTCTCGGGCGGGACGGTGTGGAGGAAGGGGATGGATCTGAAGCGGCGCCAGAAGCCGTCCCCGCCGGATTCGACCGCGGGCCGGAAGTTCCCGGCCAGCCAGAGGTGGTGGGTGGGGGTGAAGGTGAAGTCGTCCTGCCTCATGAACCGGGCGGTGAGGGTGTCGCCGCCGGTGAGGAGTTTGACCTTGGCTTCGTCGAACCGGTCGGTTTCGTTGACTTCGGAGCAGAGGACCATGCGGGCCCCACTGAGCCGGGCGATTTCCTGGGTGTGTTGGGCGTAGGAGGAGGCCATGAGGAAGCCGTTGCCGGCGGCTGTGGCGTAGTCGCCGAGGACGGCGCGGACGGTTTCGAGGAACACGCCTTTGCCGTTGCCGCCGGACCCGAACGCGAACGGGAGGATGTGTTCGCGGACGTGGCCGATGGAGGAGTAGCCGACGAGGCGTTGCATGTAGGAGGTGAGTTCGGGGTTGCCGGGGAAGGTGTCGGCGAGGAACCGTTCCCACATGGAGGTGTCGGCGTCGAAGTCGGGGGCGCAGGAGGTCATGCGGGTGTGCAGGTGGGTGGGGTCTGGTGGGAGGAGGACGCCGGTGCGGAGGTCGATGATCCCGTTGGGGGTGTTGAGTTCCCAGCCGTTGGCGTCGAGGGCGTCGATGGGTACCCGGACGTGGGGGTCGGTCTGGGCCATGGCGAGCATGTTGGACGTGCCCAGGGCGGACAGGGTTTTGCGTTTGTGGTTCAGCGCCTGGGTGTCGGTTTCGGGCAGGGCCCGGCCGATGCGTTTGGCGTACTCGCGGGCGCGGCCGCCGTCCTTGTCCTGCCACTGCCAGCGGTGCCCGTCCCAGGCGAGCCACCGGCCGCGTTCGGGGTTGAAGCGGAGCACGTCGCCGTACTGGTCGATGAGGGCCGCGGCGTTGCCGTCCTCGGAGCGGAGCAGGGTCCCGTCGGCGTCGCGGTGGTCGTCGAGCTGGTGCACGACGGCGAGCGCTGACGTCCCGGCCGTTTCGGTGGCCGGCGTTGCGGGTGGTACGGAGTGCAGCTGCCGCGGCGCGCTGCTGGTGCCGGTGGCTTGGGACCAGGCGGCTGGTAGTTCGGTGACGGGCCGTTTGGGTTCGGCGCCGTGCCCTGCCTTCCGGAGGGCGGAGGCGGCGGCTGCGTGGTCCCCGCCGTGGTGCAGGACCGCGTAGGCGCCGAACTTCGTGTACGGGGTTTCCTGCTCGAACTCGGTCGAGCTGGTGAAGACGTAGAGCCGGTCGCGGTCTTCGGCGTTGCCGGTGGTCGCGGACAGGCCGAGGTTCTTCCCTGGGCGGCGCCAGTACCGGGTGCGGCCGTGCGCGTAGACGAGGGTCCAGCCGGTGAGGATGTCGGCCCAGTCGGTCTTGTTTTCGTAGTCGTCGCCGGGGGTGATGCCCTCGAGGGGGTCGCGCTCGGTGGTGACGTTGAAGGCTTGCTGGGTGGTTTCGGGGGTGTATTCGTTGAGGGTGGCGAGGAGGGAGTGGAAGGCTTCGCGTTCGTCGGGGGTGATGGTGGGGATGGTGGCGGGGCCGCCGGCGACGCGAACCCATCCTTTGCCGGTGGGGTGGACGGGCCCGGCGGAGGGTGCGACGACGACGAATCCGCCCTGGGAGCGGGTCTCGGCGAGGGTTTCTTTGTTCGCGGCTTTGGCGAGTTTGGTGTTGCCGGGGAACTTGTACCCTTCGGGGTAGTCGATCTTGTAGAACCAGTGCCAGCCGCCGGAGGGGGACTGTTCGAGCCAGCCGGAGCACAGCCTCGCCCAGAGGTCGCCCATGCCGGAGTCGGCGGCGAGCTGGGCGATTTCGGGGAGCCGGTCCGCGCCCCGGCCCTCGACTTCGGCCATCTCGATGTTGCCGCTGATGGTGCCGGTGATGATGCCGACGCCGAGGTTGCCGGTGCCGAACCATTCGGCGAGCTTGGTGCGGCTGGCCCGGATGGTCTGGTATTCCTTCCACTGCCCCGATGGGCGTTTCGTCCCGTCGGTCATGACGGGGACCACGCTCAGCCCGGCAGCTTCGAATTCGAGGGCTGCGTCCAGGGTCGTCATCATGCTGCTTGTGTCCTTCAGGTAGCTGTGGGTGGTGTTTCTTGGTGGGTGCATCCGCATTTGCGGATGCCTGGGCCGGGGTCGGAGTATTTGACGGCTCCGCAGGGCGGCCACTGGTCGTCTGGTTCGCCGTGGTGGTGGCCGCATTGGTAGCAGTAGAACCTCGTCATCGAGGGCTCCTTGGGGTCGTTGGCTTCGGGGAGGTTGATGGGTCGGGTGGCGGTGCGGACGGTCATCATGGGATGGGTCCGGTGAGGGCGGTGATGACGGCGCGGGCTTGTTCGCGGTATTGGTCTTTGACCCATTCGGGGAGGATGGTCCACCATTCGGGTTTGGCCAGGGCGGCGGCGGCCCGGTCTATGGCCTCGTCGTCGGTGCGGATCTGGACGGTCGCGGGGAGCGGGCGCCTGTAGTCGGGGTCGCGTACTGAACGGCTCATGCTGCCTCGATTGGCTGGTCGGTGATGGGGTCGCGTTCGGTGATCGCGGTGTACAGGGCCGGGTCGCTGCTACGGAGTGCGGCGATCTTCGCGGTGAGGACCGGGTGCGGGTCCGTATCGTCGGTCATGCCGCCGCCCCCGCCGCGAGGATGAGCAGGTGTTTGTCGAAGGCCTTGCGGATCGCTTCCTGCGTGGCTGGCTGGTCCAGGGGCGTGTAGGTCTCGACGGTCCAGGTGCAGCCGGTGCAGGTGTGCTTGGCCGGCGTCGCGTACTGCGGGTCGATCACGAGCTGGTGGTTGTGCTCGTGCTCGGGGACCTCGGCCAGGGGCGCGTCGGTTTCGAAGGCCCGGCCGCAGGGGCAGCCGGTCAGGTAGCGGCGGAGGTTCCCGGTGCTGATCTCGATGCTCATGCGGCCAGCGCCTTCCGGACGGCTTCTGCCTTATCAGGATCGGCGGGCGGAACTTTGGCGATAAGGTCGTGTCGTCCACGCCGATACAGGGCGCGGGCGATTGTCTCCCACGGCAAACCGATGCGTTCCGAGATCTCATCCCGGCCAGCCCCGGTACCTGCCAGGAACTCAACATCCTCGACGACGGTCTCGCCATTGGCGTGCTTCTTCTTGGTCTCATGTTCCCGCTTCTGCGTCTGGCAGCAGGACTGGCAGAGGTCGTCGCGCTGCCGGAGCGTGGTTCCTGGGTAGTCTGCTGCCTTGGAACCGGCCGGGCGCATGGGCCGCCCGCACGGCTTGCAGATGCCGTAGTCTTTCGTGGCGCGAGGCTTCGGTGCAGGCTTGGGTGGCAGGACCTCGGCGGGGACAGCACGGACCGGTGCCGGGGCGGCGGGTGTGGTGGCCGGCACGGGGATGCCGAGCTTTACGTGGGCGGCGCGGTGTGCCCAGGCGATGCTGGCGTAGGTCGCGGCGACGCGCTTGGGCTTGGCGGTTTCGCGCTGGATGAGGTCGATCACCCATCCGTCGAGGGTGGCGTGCCGGCTGACCTTGGCCCGCGGGAACTTCTTGACGAACGTGCTCATGCTGCTTTCCCTTCTGGTGTCTTTTCGTCTTTGCTGGCAGCGTCTTTCCATGAGTCGCCGCAGCTGCAGCCGTGGAACTTGAGTCCGGCTGCAAGGTGCCAGCTCGCGCTGGTGCAGATGCATAGGTGTCCGGTGTCTGATGGGTTGCCGGTTGCTCCGCAGAGCTTCACCTTCACTGCTGCAGTCATGCCGGGATACCCGTCTGGAACTGGATCTCGGAGAGGTGGCCGGCGTAGATGCGGATGTACCGGTTGGATTTGACGACGACGTCGGACTGGAGCTTGACCAGCTGGGTGGGCTTGGCGTGCCGCTTGATCTGGTCGGCGAGGGTGGCGGCCGCGGCGGCGGCTTCGGCGCGTGCTTCGAGGACGGCGCCCAGGGTGTGCTTGACGGCCTGGGCTTCGATGTTGCGGGCTTCGTCGGCAGTGGCCCAGCGGTTGGTGTAGCCGTCGCCGCCGACCTTGGACAGGTGGAGGGTGCCGTCTGCCTGGACGCGGATGATTTCCCAGCGGGTCTTGCCGGTGCCGACGGTGCAGGTTGCTCCCTGGACGGGTGCGGGGGTGGTGGTTTCGGTGGTCATTGGTTACTCCTGGTCGATCAGTGCTTGCGCGGTTTCATCGAGGATGTCGGCGATCATGTTGCGGACTCCGGAACCGCCGGCCTCGTAGCCGTGCCGGAGTTTGTCGGCGGCCCTCAGCAGGTACTCGTATTCCTTGCTGCCCTCTGCCTTGGTAGGGAGTGTGGGCGCCGAGATGGTGACAGTCTTTGGCCGAGGAGCAGGCGCCGGGATGGCCGCGAGCCCAACGCGCTGCAGCACCTCCTGCTGGATCTCCGCGCACTTTTCGATGGTCAGGCCTACCCCTTTGCCATCGGGCATGACGACGGGTTGCATGAGCGCGATGAGGTTGGCGGTGCGCTGCTCGTAAGCGAGCGCCAGGCTGGCCTGCGCGACGACGAACGCTTCTGCTTCGACTTCGGCGTAGTTGGCGTCCCGGTGGTGCGGGTTGCCGGGGAGTGGAAGGGCCATTGCTGTGGCTTCCTTTCGGTCGGTGAGGTTTGGTTTTGCTTTCGCGGGGGACTGCCCGGATTCGAACCGGGCCCCGGTGCCTACTTCCGCAGGGGGAAATTGGTTTCAGCGGTGGGTTGCCTACCAGTCCCAGGTGCTGCCGCGTCCCCCAGGCGCAAAAGGCCAGGTGACGAGGGCGCGGCAGTCAGGGGTGCGCTAGCTGATAGCGCGGATAGCAGCGACCGCCGCGGCGGGGGCACCGGTCGTCTGCTGGATCGTGGCGTCGTCCATGCCCTGGGCGATCAGCGCCTGGATCTGGACCGCGTCCACGCCGCCCTGCTGCGGCGCGGCAGCCGGGGCCGGGGCCTGCTGGGCGGCGATCTCACCGGTGGTGGTGTTGACCTGCACCGGCGGCTGGTAGGCCTGTGCCTGCTGCTGCGCGGGGGCCTGAGCCCACGACGGCGGCGCTGCCTGCTGCTGGGCAGGGGGCGCAGGGTTCCACTCGTTGTACTGCTGCGCCGCCGGCTGCTGTACGGCCGGCGCCTGCTGGGCCTGTGCCTGGAACGCGCCGCCGCCCGGGGCCGGGGCCTGGTACTTCGCCGCGTACAGCTTGCGGGGGTTCTGCGGGTTCTTCGACTCCGGGTCGAACTGGGTGAAGGTCAGGGCGAGGAACCCGCCCGGCAGTGGCGACTCCACACCAGCCTGCTCGCACGCGTCGATGATGGCCGCCAGCGGGCCGCCGGCCTTCTGGTTCACCGTGACCACGATGGTCCGTTGGCCGGTGTCCTCGGGGTCCTGCGGGTCCCGGTCCTGCGTCTGCACGGTGATCCAGACCTCCATGACGGGGTCGCCGGAGGGCCAGAAGTCCAGTTCCCTGGGGGCCTTGGGGTCCGGGTTCCACTTGGTGGCCTGCTTCTGGTCGCTGATCTCGGTGATCGTGCCGGCCACGGTCGCGCCGGGGGTAGCGAACTTGGCGAACTTGCCGCTGCTGCGCTTCTTGAATACTGAGGTGTCCATGCTGTTCTCCTGTTACTTGATGGGTGTTAGCGCCGAGCGAATGCGTTCGACTGTTGTGCTTCGGCGACTTTGTTTGCCGGGGCGCACCACGGGCAAAACCGGTCGTCGCATGCTGGGTACAGGCTGAGTGCCTGTTCAAGCCCGATGGCCTGCAGGAGGCCGTCGAGCTGGTTCATGCGCGCCAGGGCGTTCAGCGCGATGTTCTCGTTGTACGGCTCGGACCAGACGTAGGAGTCGGTGAGTTCGCCGTCGCGGGGGATGAAGAAGATCATGACGAGGTCCACGGGCCAGCCCTCCATGGCCCAGCCGCGCCCGTAGAGGTGCGCCTGGGTGCGGTACTGCGCGGACGGGCCTTTGGACCGGTAGTGCTTCAGCCGGGACGGGCCGACGAACTTCCAGTCGCCGACGGCGTGGCCCCAGGCGTCGAAGAGGTCGGTGGATCCGGTGTGGTCCTCGCCGCCGATCTGCCCGACTACGACGGACTGTTCGCACAGCCACCGGTTCTCCTCGGACGAGCCTGCGGCGGCGGCCTTGGTGAACCAGCGTTCCTGCTGGTCGTGCAGGGCTGTGCCGACCTGGGGTTTCCATGCGGGCCCGCGGTCCGGTTCGGGGATGCGGGCGAGCTTGTGGAGGATCCGGCGGTTGCATTCGATGCCCATCTCGGACGGGCCGATGCGCTTCTGCAGGGAGCGGGGCTGGTTGACCATGGCCTCGATCATGATGTCGAACGCCTGGTCGGCGATGCCCTTGGCCCGGTCCTTCAGGTCGTGCTCGGCGTCGAGGTAGTAGGAGTGCTTGTGCCGCACCCCTTCGGAATTAACGAGGGTCATGCCTTGCTCCTGCCAGCTGCCCACAGCTCGTAAAGGCGGTGACCCAGGCCGAGGATCTGCCAGGCCGCCATGAACCGCATGTAACCGGCCCACCCGGGCTGCCGGTTGGCCTGCCGCAGCTGGATGACGAAGGCGACCAGAGGGAGCACGACCCACATGGCCACGCGCACCGCGCCCAGGACGCGGCTGTCCTGCTGCTTGTCTTTCGCTTCGGCCGCGCTCACTTGACGGTGACCTTCGGGTCGCCGGTGCCGGCCGCCATGAACTGGTCCTTCAGCTTCGGCGGCAGCGCCGCGGTGTCGATAACGGCCTTGTACAGGGCGGGGTTCATCTCGACCGGATACGAGGCCATGAATGCCTTGGAGTCGAAGGACCGGGCCGGGTTGCTGATGGTGACCTTGATGTTCCCGAAGGTGTGCGTGCCGACGGGAAGGAGCTGGCGGACCTTGGCCTTGAGAGAGTCGATCTCCGCGGCATGCTTCTTGGCCTCCGCTGCCAGCGCCGCCATGTCAGCTTCGTGGCCGGCGATCAACGAGGCAATCCAGGTGACCTGTTCTTCGACCGTGCCCGCGGGGATCTCGGGGAGGATGTTGACTTCGATGACGTTCTCGGTGCTCATGCGGTGATGGTCCTGTTCTGGTTCGTGGTGATGCGGGCTTCGATGGTTTTGCTGAGGTTGACCAGGGCCGTCTCGGCTGCCTGCTGCGCGGCGGCGACGCGGTCCCATTCGGCCTGGAAGGCGTTCACCGGAGGATCTCGGCGAACCGTGGGGCCTTGGTGATGTTGTCCCGGTAGAAGGCCCGGCCTTCGGGGCTGAGGACGTTCCACTCGGCGAGGGTGAGTTCCCAGGCGTAGATGGTGTCGGCCTCCATGGTGGGGAGGTCCGGCCCGGGTTCGGGCTGTGGTTCCTCGCCGGGCCCGTAGGTGATGGCCAGGGCTGCTGCTGCGGCGAAGAGGACGAGGGCGCCGGCGGCCTGGAAGAAGCCGGGGACTTCCCAGAATGCGGTGATCACTTGCGGGCCTTCTTTCCGGGGAGCGGGTCGCGGTGCGCCCGGTGCTTCGCGAAGCCCTTGCGGAGGCGGTTGCGTTCGATGGCTTCCTGCGAGCGCCAGTACCGTTCGGCCCAGGTCTCCATGTAGGGGGTGCCGGTCTCGGCGTGCCGGCCCTGCTTCGTGCTGCTGGTGTCGGCGCGGAAAGCCTCCAGCGCTTCCCTGCCGATCTCGCGCAGCTCGGTGATGGACATGACAGGCGGGCTGCTGGCCAGTGCGTTGCTGATCAAGGTAAACTCCTGGGTGAGGTTGGTTTTATCTCGGTCCCTCGCCTAGTTGCTGCTAGGCGGGGGATTTTTTATTTGAAGGGGTCTGGCTGTTCTTCCTGGGCGGCGTCCGCTTTGTTCCGGTCGCGGACCCAGGCGACGAGCTTGGCGATGTCGTCGTCGTGGAGCATGATGCGGTTCTTGCTGAGTCGGGTGCAGATCCCGGAGGCCCGGACGTACCGGCGAAGTTCTGTGGGTTTCATCCCGAGTTCGGGGGCCACCTGCTCCGGGGTTCGGAATACTTGGGTGGTCATTGTTCAGGCCGCGTCCCGGGCGATGAGTTCGGCGGGGAGGATGTCGGCCAGCTGGAGATCCAACGCTTCGGCTATCTTGCCGAGTTCACTGAGTGTGAAGTCTCCGGTGTTGTTGATCTTGCGGTTGAAGGTGCTGATCGGGATGCCGGCCTTGGTGGCTGTGGCGTTTTTGGAAGTTCCTTTAGAAAGGATCCCCAGCAGGATGTTCCGGTTTGTCGCTGTAGTAACAGCGGTGTAGTTCGTTGCCATGTGAACAAGTTACATCCCATATGGGAAGGATGCAAGTAGTTCGGGATGGGAAATGCGAGTACAGGTACGTAGTCGGATGCGTTGTCATTCGGGTACAAACGTGCAAGATTGGCGCAGGATTTCCCATACTGACTTGTTAAGTGCCCAAACGGCACATAAAGTTGCCGTTATGGGAAATTATGGATCGGATATCCAGGCGGCCATCGCCACACAGATCAAAGCCGAGATGGCAGCCAAGGACTGGAAGCAAGCGGACCTGTCCAAGGCCACGGGAATAGTCGGCAGCACGCTCTCGCGCTACCTGGCCGGCGGCCGCGACATCCCGCTTCCCGTATTCGCTGAGATCGCCCAGGCGCTGGGCCTGTCGATGATCGAGCTGGCCCAGCGCGCAGAGCGCCGGCTAAAGGCGAAGGACGTCCTCTAGCTTCAGTCCATGCAGCTCCGCCAGGGACCCCGCTTCACGAATCGTGAGCGGGGTCCCTGCATTTTTCCTGGCGTCCACGTCCTCGGGAGCCAGCTGCCACGCATCACAAAGCGTGGCGGTTGGCGTAGCGGAGGCGAGCTGAATGACGCGCTGAAAGTGCATGTGTGTATCCCCAGTTATTCGAATAGATATTCTAATGACGACACCATAAAGCATGATGGCGACAACATGGGGGCGAGGCCGGCTGCGTGAACTTCCCCCTGGTCCAATTATGACCCATATGGGTCACTACTCTCGGGTAGCTACTAGTCAGCGGCTCATGGGCCGAGTAGGTTTGAATCGCGGCAGTAGTGACCCATATGGGTCACCGTCCCATATGGGTCGGTGCCGCGCCGTTCAGCACGTTCGCAGCCTACGGACGGATAGCATCATGAGCATGCCCTCAGGTAAACAGCCGGCCCCCGGCCCTCTCGCGCGCGCCTTTTCCGCGCACGTACGGGAGGTTATGGAGGACGCCCGGGTCACCACCCAGGCGCTGGCGAAGGAGTCGGGCCTGTCCCGGACCTACCTAGGCAAGCGGCTCCGCGACGAAGTCCCGTTCACGCTCAATGACGTGGAGGCGATCTGCCGGGCGCTGCGGATCGACGTCCCGAAGCTCTGACCGGCCATCAAATTTCCCTGACATAGGGGCCCCTGACGATAAGGTCTAGGGGCCTTTTTCATGCCCCCGAAATTGTTGGCGCGGCCAACAAGGGACCGCACAGGTCCGCTATGGGTCGTGCAACTTCCGCATGATTCCGGGGATTACAGAAAGAACAGGCCCGAAAAAATGGCCTGTAGGGGTTTTCAATTCCCCCCATCTCCACATTTGTGGTGAGTCGGGACATCCTTCACGGATGAGTCGAGTCATCGGTAACACCCCGGTCTTTGGACCGGGGTGTTTTTCTTTGCCGCGCGCCCTGCAGGCCTAAGTGCCCTGGAAATGCCCCTTCGGACTGCTGTAGCTTCGACGCCATGCACAACGATCCGCCGCAAACGCCCACCGAAGTACTCGATGCCCCGGCGTGCTGGGACCTCCTCCGCGGCGTCCCGGTGGGCCACCTCGCAGTGCTCGTCGACGGGTACCCCGAGGTCTTCCCGGTCAACTACAAGGTGGATCACGAATCCGTGGTCTTGCGCACGGGCGAAGGAACAAAGCTTCGCGCCGCGGCCGGCCCGCTGGCCGTCGCGCTTGAGGCGGACGGCCTGGACGACGCCACCCATAAAGCCTGGAGCGTCCTCATCAAAGGCAAGGCCACCATCCTGGAACCAACAGAGCAGCTCCTGGCCGGCGTCGGCCTCACCCTTTTTCCCTGGCAGGCGGGAGACAAGGACTACTTCGTGCGCGTTGTCCCCACCTCCGTTACGGGACGGCGCTTCACGGTGACGTCGCCGCTGACGTGGTGGAACCACGTACGGCAGGCAGGCCCTTAAAGGACAGGGTGCCGGACGGCGGCAAGGCGGGCAGGCCCTACGGCCCTGTCCAAAACCCCTGCCGTGCTGGTAGCACTGACCTATGATCGGGTCGCCCACCGCAGTTGCCGCCAGGCCGCCATTCGATGCCGTGATTTTCGACCTGGACGGAGTGGTCACCAACACTGCGCTGGTCCACCAGGCCGCATGGAAGGATGCCTTCGACCGGATCCTGCAGGACCCGCGGGTACCGGCCGGCGCCAACCGCGCACCGCTCACCAGGGACGACTACCTCACCTTCATCGATGGTCTGCCGCGCGAGCAAGGGGTGGTGAATTTCCTCGCTGCCAGGGGAGTGCAGGTGGAACGGGGCTCGGAGCAGGATGAACCCGGGGCATGGACCGGGTTTGGCCTGGGCGCCCTGAAGAACGAGCTCTTCCTCAAGCACCTGAAGCAGGACGGCGTCCAGACCTACCCGGGGACGCTGCGGCTGCTCGAGCGGCTGTCAGCGGCAGGCGTCCCCACAGCGGTGGTGACGTCGAGCCGGAACGCCGGACGTGTCCTGGACGCCGCGGGAGTCACGCAGCTCTTCACGGACGTGGTGGACGGTACGACGGCGGCCGGGCTGGGTTTGCAGGGCAAACCGGCACCGGATGTGTTCCTCGCGGCAGCGTCACGGCTGGGTGTGCCACCGGCGCACACCGTGGTGATCGAGGACTCCGCCGCCGGTGTCGAGGCCGGACGGCGCGGGGGCTTCGGCCTCGTCGTTGGAATCGACCGCAGCGGCAGCCGCCGCCAGTTGGAGGCCGCCGGGGCCGGGACCGTACTGAACGATGTGGGCGAGCTCGACCTCGGGCTGGTCATCGGCAATGCCTGGCACCTCGTCTATGAAGGGTTCGATGCCGGGCACGAAGGCCACCGGGAAGCGCTGACGACGCTGGGCAACGGCTACATGGCCGTCAGGGGAGCCGCCCCGGAAGGGGGTTCGTTCAGCTACGCGGGAATGTACCTGGCCGGCGTCTACAACCGGGTCACGGTGCAGGCGGCCGGCGAGATCCTGATGGAAGAACACATGGTCAACGCCCCGGACTGCCTGTCCCTGGATGTGCGTCTGGCCGGCCAGCCATGGTGGTCCGAGGGTGGCCTGACTGCGGTGCGGGAGCGGCGCGTCCTCGACCTGAAGAAGGCCGTCCTGGAGCGGCGCCTGCTGCTGGAAAGCGCGGACCGGCGGCGCATGGAAGTGGTGCAGACCAGATTTGTGTCCATGGCCGAAGCACACCTGCTGGCCTTGGAAACCACCGTCACAGCCCGCGGCTGGAGCGGCACCCTTGAGGTCCGCAGCGGCATCAATGCCGGTGTCCGCAACGCGAACCTGCCCGAGCGGGCGCGGGGCTCGGACGTCCATCTGGCTGACAGGACCCCCGACGGTCCGGGGCACGGACATGATGCCACGTTCGTCGTCGAGGCGGAAACCACCCAAAGCCTGATCCGCATCGCGGCGGCATCACGCACCTGTATTTCCACGGAACCGGGCCCCGGGGAGGGCGGGAGGAAGAAGGCGCTCCATTTCCAGTCCTTCAGGATTCCGCTCACCGACGGGGCGCCGGTGCGGATCACCAAGACGGTAGCTGTCGTGACGTCGCGCGACCGTGCCATCTCGTCCCCGGAATCAGCGTCGCGGGCTGTCCTGGCCCGCACGGGGGACGACTTCGACAACCTCCTTTCCGCCCACCACGAGGCATGGCGGCGGGAACTGGAACCCTTCCTGGTGGACATCGACGCACCGGTCCAGGTACGCCTGGTGCTGAACCTGCACATCTTCCACCTCCTGCAGACCCTGACGCGCCACACGGCTGAACTTGACGCCGGGGTCACAGCCCGCGGCCTTCACGGCGAGGGCTACCGCGGCCACGTCTTCTGGGATGAACTGTTCGTGCTGCCGTTGCTGACTTCCCGGACCCCCGGCGTCGCCCGCTCGCTGATCGAGTACCGGTGGCGCAGGCTCCCCGCGGCCCGCTACGCCGCCGCGCAACGGGGGCATGCCGGAGCCATGTTTCCCTGGCAAAGCGGCAGCGACGGCACCGAGGAAACACCGAAATGGCTGTATAACGAGCGGTCCGGACGTTGGGTGAAGGACCACTCGCACCTCCAGGTGCACTCCGGCCTGGCAGTTGCCTTCAACGCCTGGCAGTACTTCCAGGCCACCGGAGACAAGATCTGGCTCCTGCAAAAAGGTGCTGAACTGGTGATCGACGTGGCCCGGTTCTTCGTTTCCCTCGCAGAATACGATCCCCAGGCCGACCGGTACCACGTGCGCGGCGTTGTGGGACCGGACGAATACCACACAGGCTATCCAGGCAGCGACACGCCTGGCCTGGACGACAACGCCTACACGAACGTCATGTCCGCCTGGGCATGTGACCAGGCGTCAGGCATCATGTCCTTCTTCAACGGAAGCGAGCGTGCCGGGCTCATGGAGCGGCTGGGCGTGACCGAAGCAGAGGTGGTCGGGTGGGACCGCATGGGCGCCAGGATGTACGTCCCCATCCATGCCGACGGGGTCATCAGCCAGTTCGACGGCTACGAGCAGCTGCGGGAACTCGATTGGGAACGCTACCGCAATACCTACGACAGCATTGAACGGCTGGACCTGATCCTGGAAGCCGAGGGGGACGGGACCAACAGCTATAAGCTCGCCAAACAGGCCGATGTCCTGATGCTTCCCTACCTGCTGGGCCACGAAGGCCTGGTCGGCATCATGCAGCGGCTCGGTTACGCGTTCTCGCAGGAACAGCTCAACCGGACCATCGAGTACTACCTGGCGCGCACGGCGCACGGTTCCACCCTGAGCCGGGTTGCGCACGCTTCCGTCCTCGCCGCGCTGGACGCCGACCGGGCGTGGGACAGCTTCCGCGAAGCGCTCGACGCCGACCTCGACGACACCCAGCACGGCACCACACGGGCGGGGATCCATCTGGGCGCAATGGCCGGCACCATCGACGTGGTGCAGCGCAGCTTCGCGGGCCTGCGCTTCAGCGGGGACACGATCCTGTTCGCACCCAACCTGCCCACCGGTCTGCGCGCCGTCGGATTTGAAGTCCTGTACCGGGGACACAGGCTGAAGATCCATCTGACGGAGGGGCGTGTGAGCATTGCGTCTGCGCCGGGCAACGCCGGCCCCATCACTGTGCGCGTGCACGGCAGCAGCCTGGTCCTGCCCCCGGGCCAGGCCCGGCACGTCGCGCTGAACGCCCGGGCGCCGGGGGCGGCGGCGTCATGAGGCAGCTGGGAATCCTGACCAGCGGAGGCGACTGCCCGGGCGTGAACGCGGTGATCCGCGGCGCCGTCCTGGGCGGAGCAGTGGCGCACGGATACGGGTTCGTGGGTTTCCTCGACGGATGGCGGGGCGTCCTGGAGCAGGACGTCGTCCCCCTGCCCAGGACCGCCGTCCGCGGCATCTCACGCCTTGGCGGCACCATCCTGGGGACGTCGCGGACCAACCCCCTGGCCGGGGACGGGGCCGGCGCGGTCCGTGCGGGCCTCCGCCGCAACCAGCTCGAGGGCCTGATTGCCATCGGCGGTGAAGGGACCCTCGCAGCCGCCCGGGAGCTGAACAACCAGGGCATCAACGTCGTGGGGGTTCCCAAGACCATCGATAACGACCTGGGCGCCACGGACTACACCTTCGGCTTCGACTCGGCGGTGCAAACCGCCACGGAGGCCATCGACCGGCTGCGGACCACCGGGGAGTCGCACCACCGGTGCATGATCGCCGAGGTCATGGGCCGGAACGCCGGCTGGATAGCGCTGCACGCCGGCATGGCTTCCGGGGCGCACGCCATCCTGATCCCGGAACATCCCGTCTCCCTGGACCAGGTCTGCGGCTGGGTATTGTCGGCGCGTGACCGCGGACGGGCACCGATGGTAGTGGTGGCTGAAGCGTTCGCACCCGTGGGCCACGACGCACCCTACGCACCGCGCGGGCTCGATACCTTCGGCAGGCCACGCCTCGGCGGCATTGGCCTCTTCCTGGAGGAGGAGCTGCAGAAACGGACGGGGATCGAAACGCGGGCCACCATCCTGGGCCATATCCAGCGCGGCGGTGAGCCCACTGCCTTCGACCGGGTCCTCGCCACCAGGCTGGGCCTGGCCGCTGTCGAAGCAGCAGCAGCGGGCAAGTGGGGCACCATGGTGGCACTCCGCGGCACCGACATCGTCAACGTCGGGCTGGAAGAGGCGCTCGGAGCCTTGAAGACGGTGCCGGAGTCCCGGTACCAGGAAGCCGCCGTCCTTTTTGGGTGAGAAGCCCGTCGGGTGGGCTGGTTCAGCGGTCCCGGTGTTACCGGGGTTGCTGGGCCGGACGGACCCGCAGCACCGCCGATCCGGTGATCCGGTCCGCTGCCAGGTCCTCCAGCGCCGTGTCCGCGGCGTCGAAAGGGTAAACGGTGGTGGTCAGGGAAACGGGAATCCGCGCGGCGAGTTCCAGGAATTCGTGCCCGTCGGCCCGCGTATTGGCCGTCACGCTCCGCACCTGGCGTTCGAAGAAGAGCTCGGAGGCGTAGTCCAGCGCCGGGATGGCACTGAGGTGGATCCCGGCGATGGCCAACGTGCCGCCCCGGTCGAGGGCGCGCAAGGCAACCGGCACAAGGTCACCTGCCGGAGCGAACAGGATGGCCGAGTCCAGCGGGGCCGGCGGAACGTCGTAGGCGTCGCCGACGTACGTTGCGCCCAGTGCCCGGGCCAGCGAACGTGCCTTCTCGGAGCGGGTCATGACAAAGACCGAAGCGCCTTGGTGGATCGCCAGCTGCGCGGTGATGTGCGCCGAACTGCCAAAGCCGTAGACACCCAGCCGCCCGCCCGCCGGCAATGCGGCGCGCTTCAGGGCGCGGTAGCCGATGATGCCTGAGCACAGCAACGGGGCGGCTTGCTCATCTGTGAAGGACGGGGGCACCGGGTAGGCGAAATCCTCCAGGACCGTGAGCTGCTCGGCGTAGCCGCCGTCCCGGTCCCAGCCGGTGAAGACCGGCAGGGAACAGAGGTTCTCATCGCCGCGGCGGCAGTATTCGCACCGGCCGCAGACTCCGCCGAGCCAGGCCACGCCCACCCTGTCACCGGGACGGAAACGGCTGCAGTCCGCCCCCATGCCGATGACGACGCCTACCGCTTCATGTCCGGGTACCACGTGCGGGTGATGCGGTGCCAGGTCCCCTTCCGCCAGATGCAGGTCGGTGCGGCAGATACCGCAGACACTCACTTCCACCAGCAGCTCGCGGGGACCCGGTTCCGGAGTGCCGCGCTGCCCCCGCACCAGTGGACGGCCGGCTACCGGGCCGGGTTCGCCTACCCACCAGGCAAGCACGCCGCCACCCGCGTGGGTTATTCGAAGCCTGCGCGGGTGGCATCATCCAGGGATGAGCGCCACAGCAGGGGGGCATTCATGGTGAAGCGCCTCCCGGTGATGGACTCCGGAACGATCCGGATGAAGTGCTCCTGCCCCACGCCCTGCCACGGAAACATCGCTCGGCGGATGGTGTCCAGGTCGGGGCCGGTGGGCGTTGTTTCGGCGGCTTTGCCCTTGACCACGACGCTCCAGGCAAGGCCAAACTCCGAGCTGACGGCGTCTGCCTCCAGAGCCACGGTCGCATCAGACCGGATGGCCTGTTCCTTGGTGCCGCCGCCCGTCCGGAAAACCAGGCTCTGCCCGTCAACCTTGTAGTTCACCGGAAACACGTCGGGATGGCCGTCCACCATGACAGCCAGCCGCCCCACTCCGGTTTGGGAGAGGAGCGTCCAGCACTCTTCGGGATCGAGGATCTCTGGCTCGGGAATGTTGTTCGTGTCGCTCATAGGCCACAGCGTAGGCGGACCGCATCCGGGCAGGAAGGGCATAAAGGCCCGGCCCTTGCATCCGGGCCGTGATGGTTACAGCCAGTCAGCGGAGAAATCGACCGGCGGCCACCACCTGGTGCGTGGCTTTACCGCGAACCTTCGGCCGCTGATCTCGGTGGGGGTGATGGTGACGAGGTGTTCCTTGTTCCCTGGCGCCCAGGGTTCGCGGTCGGCGTCGGAGGCCGGAAGCTGCATCCGGGTTTCATCAAAGGGCTCCGGCCTGCCCTTGGCCACCACGCTCCAGGCCTCCGTGGCGTAGGGATTGAGCCCGTCAACCTCAAAGGCGGCCACCGCCCCGGTGAGCAGCGCACGCAGCTTGGTGCCCGGGGCCGTGCGGAACAGCAGCATCCGGCCGGCAACCATGAAATTCACGGGGAAGATCTCCGGCACGCTGCCGTTGATGACCGCCAGCCGACCGACGTAGGAGGACTGAAGGTACCGCCAGCATTGTTCGGCGTCCAGGACTTCCGTCGGCGGCCCGGTGTGGGAATCACTCATGCTACCGATCCTAGGGGCTGGGCAACCGGCGCGCACCGGACCTTCGGCGTTCACCCATGGCGTAGCGGCATCGGGACTTGTCCGCCCGCTTCCGGCGTTCTTTTGCTTAAGGACCCGGTCCGGGCAGGAAGCCCGGCTCCGGGAGCGGCAGAAAGCTGGAGGTGCGCCATGGAGCAGGCGCGGGAACCCATCCCCGGAAATGATGAAGTCCTCGACGCGTACTCGCAGACGGTAATGCGGGTCGCTGCGGCCGTGACGCCGCACGTGGCAGCCATCGAAATGACCGCGGGCCGGCGCAACGGCCGGATGCGGGTGGGAGCCGGTTCGGCGGTGCTCTTCACCGAGGACGGCTACCTGCTCACGAACTCCCACGTTGTGGCAGGAACCAGGGAGGGGCACGCGGTCTTTGCCGACGGCAGCAGGATGGAACTTGAGCTCGTGGGCGCCGACCCCTTGTCGGATCTCGCGGTGGTCCACGGCTCGCGGCCCAAGGTTGCGCCGGCCGAATTCGGCGCGGCGGAGACCCTGCGTGTCGGCCAGCTGGTGGTCGCCGTCGGAAACCCGCTCGGCCTGGCCGGGTCCGTGACCGCGGGCGTGGTGAGCGGGCTGGGCCGCGCCATTCCCGTCTGGTCAGGCGGCAACCGGCGCGTCATTGAAGACGTGATCCAGACGGACGCTGCGTTGAACCCGGGGAACTCCGGCGGAGCGCTGGCGGACACCCATGCCAGGATCGTAGGCATCAACACGGCCGTGGCCGGTGCCGGGCTGGGACTGGCCATCCCGATCAATGCCACCACCCGCAGGATCATCTCGGCGTTGCTGTCCGATGGCAGGGTCCGCCGGGCCTACCTGGGCCTGGTCAGCACGCCCATGCAGCTCAATGCCAGCGCCGTGGTGCGCACCGGACACCGGGAAGGCCTGCGGGTGGTGGAAGTGCTGCCCGGTTCGCCGGCCGGCAAGGCGGGCCTGTCCCCGGGGGATATCCTGCTGGCAGCCGGAGGCCAGTCCGTCAGCAACGCCGAGAGCCTGCAGCGGCTGCTGTTCGCCGATGCCATCGGACGCCCGCTCGATATCGCCATCCTGCGCGACGGTGCAGAGATCCACTTGACCGCGGTTCCGGAGGAAATGACCGGCAACGGGGGATGAGCGCAGGGGGCGCGGAACACCACGCGGCGGCAGACGCCGGACTCAGGAGGCGGGCGCCTCAACGTCCGCGATGCCCACGAAACGCGTGCCCACGCCGTCGTACTCGCTGCGGACGAAACCGGGGCGGACGGGCGGAACCTCGGAGGGGGAGTGGTGCGAGCAGACTACGTAGGTGAAGTCCGGCCACCACTTCTTGGGGCGCGCTGCCTCCTCGTACCCGCAGACCGCGCATTCGAGATGCACCCACACCGGCCGCTTCCCCGTCCGGTTGGCCCGGGACTGCACCAGCCACGGCGGGGGATCGTCCAGGATGCCGCGCAGCTCCGCTTCGGTCATCCACTTCGGCAGGCCATGGCGCTGTGCCATCTCCAGGGGAACGTCCAGGGCTATTGCGGCGTCACGTCTGCTGATCATCAGAGTCCACGATACGGGAGCCGGCCAAATCAACCGTCCCGTACCCCGGGATCAGGGGGTGCCCAGGACGCAGCCGGGATGCGGGGTGCTGCTGGAAACCCACAGGGCCGCGGCGATCTCGTCCGCGAGGTCAAAGTCCCGGGCACCGCCGGGCCCGCCGATCCGCACCACCAGCGCTCCGCCGAACGGCCTGCGCCCCACGACCTCCACGTCCGCGTCGAGGTCGATGTCCTCCGCGGCAAGGTAGCGCAGCAGTTCCGGGTTGTCGTCGCTGATCCGGATGATACGTCCCGTATGGCCCTCGTCCAGTTCCGCCAGCAGGTGGGCGCGAGGCATCAGGACCTGCCCGTCCGCGCTGGGGATGGGGTCCCCGTGCGGATCCCGGCTGGGGTTCCCAAGTTTGGCCGCGACGCGTTCGATGAACGTATCCGAGACGGCGTGCTCCAGCAGCTCGGCCTCGTCGTGGACCTCGTCCCAGCTGTAGCCCAGCTGCTGGACGAGGTAGGTTTCGATCAGCCGGTGGCGGCGCACCATGGCCAGGGCGAGGCGCAGTCCGGGCGCGGTGAGCGTGACGGCGCTGTACGGCTTGTGGTCCACCAGGCCCTGGTCCTTGAGTTTGCGGACCATCTCGGACACCGAGGAGTTGGCCACGCCCAGCCGCTGCGCCAGCTGGGAGGACGTGATGGGCTTGTCCTGCCATTCGGTGAATGAGTAGATGACCTTGACGTAGTCCTCGATCGAGGAGGAGGGCGCACTGGTCTTCACAGGTCCAAGCCTACCGGCTTCCGGCGAAGGGGCGTGGCCCGGCGGCCACCGGTGACGATCCGCTCACGCCTTGATGGCCCGCCATGCGAGGGTGAGGTAGGGGAGTTCGAGTTCCTGGGCTTCGGCGTGGCCGAGATGCTCATGCAGGTACCAGTCCAGGTTCGCCAGGACCTTGGCCCGGGTGGCTTCGCCGGCCCGCAGGTAGTAGCTGCGCGATTTGGTGAGCTCCATCAGGTCCGTCGTGGTCACGGTGTCGCGCCAGTGCGTCACGTGCCCTTCGAGCCGGTGGAATTCCGGTCCGACCACAGGCTTGTGGCCGGGGCGGTACACATCCCCGGCGTGCATGATGCGGGACAGTCGGTGGACCCAGGGTACCGAGGTGTCCAGCTGGTTCCAGACCAGGCCGAGTGTCCCCTGCGGGCGCAGGACCCGGGCGAGTTCGGTGCTCGCGGCCAGCGGGTCGCACCAGTGCCAGGCCTGGGCAACGGTGACGACGTCGAAGGCCGCCGCGGGCAGGCCGGTCGCCTCGGCAGTCCCCACCACGGCCGTGGCGGCGGGGCAGTGGGCCTTCAGTTGGGCGAGCATGTCCGCGGAAGGGTCGAGGGCCGTTACCTCCAGCCCCATGGCCAGCAGCAAGGCGGTGAACTTTCCGGTGCCCGCGCCTGCGTCCAGGGCCTGGCGGGCGGTGGCGGGCACCAGCCATTCGGCTGATTCGGCAGGGTATCCCGGCCGGACCCGCTGGTAGTGCCTGCCGCCGTCCTGGAAGCTCTGCCCGAGCTCCTGCCGCCGCCCGTGATCGAGTTTGGGACCACCCCGGACCACGCGTGGCCTCCTTCACCTGCTGCCAGTGGATACATTTCGAATCTACCGCATGGCGGGCAAGGGCGTGGGGCCACCCCCAACCGGGCTTAGTCCTCGGTGCAGGGTGCGGCGCCGGCCGTGCCGGGAGTGTTGGGTGCCCAGTGCGGGTAGGTGCGGAAGTCGTTGGCCGGAACCCAGCGGCCCGCATCCACCACGTAGTCCCAGCCCAGCCCCGTGCTGCGCAGGGTGCGGATGCCGGCGAGGAGGCGCTCGGCGTCCTCCAGCCGTGACCCGACGCCGAAGCTGGCGCGCAGGGAGCCGGACGGCAGCCCCAGCCGCTTCAGCAGTGGGTGCGCGCAGAAGCGCCCGTCGCGCAGGCCCACGCCGTGTTCGGCCGAGAGGTAGGCGGCGACGAGGCCGGCGTCGTAGCCCTCCACGGAGAAGTTGACCACGCCGATGGTGTCCGTGTCCGGGTTGGTGTCCTTGAAGATCTGGTGGACCGTGACGCCCTCGATGTCCTGCAGGCCCTCCACCAGGAAGGACCGGATGGCGGATTCGTGGGCGTGCCAGCGGTCCTGGTCCAGTCCGGCGATGACCCGGGTGGCGCGGGCAAGGGTGGCGGCACCGAGCACGTTCGGTGAGCCCCCCTCGTGGCGGGCCGGGCCGGTGGCCCAGCTGACGCCGTCGAGCCTTGCTTCCTTGACCGCACCGCCGCCGGCGAGGTGCGGGGTGCCGGCGTCGAGCCAGTCGGGGCGTCCCACCAGGACACCGGCGCCGAAGGGCGCGTACAGCTTGTGGCCGGAGAAGGCGAGGTAGTCGATGTCGTCGGCGCTGATGTCGACCCGGCGGTGCGGGGCGAGCTGGGCCGCGTCCACCACGATCCGTGCGCCGTGCTCGTGGGCCAGCGCGGCCAGGGCCCTGATGGGCAGGATTTCGCCGGTGACGTTGGAGGCGCCGGTGACCGCCAGGAGGCTGACGCCGCCCTGTTCAAGCTCGGCGCGTACGGCCTCGACGGTGCCCGCGATGGTGTCGGCGGCGACGATACTGCGGTGCGGCACGCCCTGCCACGGCAGCAGGTTCGCGTGGTGCTCGATGTCCAGGTAGAGAACCTCACCTGCGGGACGGCCGTCGGTGACGGGCAGGCAGCCTGCCAGCAGGTTGAGGGAATCGGTGGTGTTGCGGGTGAAGATGACGGAGTCGCCGGGGCGGCCGCCCACAAAGTCGCGGACGATGCTGCGTGCGTTCTCGTACACCGACGTGCTGATCTGGGAGGCGTAGCCGGCCCCGCGGTGGACGCTCGCGTAGTAGGGCAGGACTTCGTTCAGGTACGCGGAGACCAGGGACAGGGCCGGGGCGGATGCGCCGTAGTCGAGGTTGGCGTACCTGACATGCCCGCCGGTAATCAGGGGAGCCTGGATTTCGGCGCCGGTGACCGCGGCGAGCGGGTGGCCGGCAGCGGCCTGGCGGGCATCGAAGGCGGCCGCAGTGTCGGCGGTGGCAGTGCTGGGGGAGACGGTGGCAGTTGTCACAGAGACCTCACTTGAATCAGGACCCTGACATCACAGGAATCCGCGCTTGCCGCATCCGCTCCGGACCGGCCTGGTCGTCACCCGGGGCACCCCACCGCGAATGGAGGGTTGCCGGCCAGCAAACCGGGGTTTTGCGCTGGCACTCGTGACCTGGATAAAAGCGTAGAACATCGGGCGGCCCGGACTGAAGCCGGGGCAATTGTTAAGGCTTTTGTTACGCAAGCCGAAGAAAACGATGCCGGCCGCCCCAAAAGGAGGCGCCCGGCGTCGTAATCTTCGGCCGCGCTGCGTGCGCGGGCTTTGTCAGAGGAGGTCGTCCAGGCCCGGGTTCAGCCGCCGCAGGACTTCGGAATGCAGGATGGAGTTCGTGGCCAGGGCGTTGCCGCCGAACGGGCCGTCCTCCCCTTCCAGGGAGGTGAAACGGCCGCCCGCCTCCACGACGATGGGCACCAGCGCCGCCATGTCGTAAAGGTTCAGCTCCGGTTCGCAGGCAATGTCCACGGAGCCTTCGGCCACCATGCAGTAGGACCAGAAGTCGCCGTAGGCGCGGGTGCGCCACACGTCCTCGGTCAGGCCGAGGAAGTCATCGAGGTTTCCCCGTTCCTTCCAGCCGCTGAGGCTGGAATAGGACAGCGAAGCGTCAGCGAGGCGGGACACGTCGGAGACACGCAGCCGGGTGGCGGCCGCCAGGGAGCGGCCCATGTAGGCCCCCATTCCCTTCGCAGCCCACCAGCGCTTGCCGAGTGCCGGCGCGCTGACCACGCCTACCACCGGTTCGCCCTCGTCCACCAGCGCAATGAGGGTGGCCCACACCGGGACGCCGCGGACAAAGTTCTTGGTTCCATCGATGGGGTCGATGATCCACCGCCGCGAGCCGTGGCCGGTGCTGCCGAACTCCTCGCCGAGGACGGCGTCGCGCGGGCGTGAACGGGACAGCTGGCCGCGGATGGCTTCCTCTGCGGCCTTGTCCGCGTCGGTGACCGGCGTCAGGTCCGGCTTGGTCTCGACGTGGAGGTCCAGGGCCTTGAAGCGGCTCATGGTCTGGTCGTCCACGGAGTCGGCCAGGACGTGGGCCAGGCGCAGGTCGTCGTTGTAGGTGGAGGCGGGTTGGATCATGGTTCCAAACTACCGTCTGTCCCGGCATCTGCCGGGACCTTCGGCTGCGTCAGTTGACGCTGCCGAGTTCCTTGGTTTCCTGTGCTTCCATTCTCGGGTCCGTGCCGAGCAGCCGGCGCAGGGACGCCAGCCGTGCGGGGCCGGTGGGGCCGGCGTGGCCGCCGCCCACCCATTCATCCAATCCGCAGTCCACGGCCGTGGCGGTGTGCTTGCAGCCGCGCTCGCAGTTTTCAATGCCGGGGGAGAGGTCCGGAAAGGACCGCAGGATCCGGTCCGGGTCCACGTGCGCCAGGCCGAAGGAGCGGATGCCTGGGGTGTCGATGATCCAGCTGCCGGCCGGGGCGTCGGCCAGCCGGAGGGCCAGGGCGGACGACGACGTGTGCCGCCCGCGTCCGGTGACGGCGTTGACACCGCCGGTGGCCCGTTCGGCTCCGGTCAGTGCGTTCACCATGGTGGACTTGCCGACGCCGGAGTGCCCCAGCATGACGGTGACCCTGCCGTCGAGGTGGGCCCGCAGCTCCGCCACCGCGGTGCGGTCCAGCCGGGCCGAGAGGCCGTCGTCGGAGCGGGCGTCGATGCCGGAGGCCTGCGCGTCCGCGGTGCGGCTGATGATTACCGGGAGGTCCAGGTGCGTGTAGTTGGAAAGCAGCTCCGCGGGGTCGCGGACGTCCGCCTTGGTCACGAGCAGGATTGGCTCGATCCCGGCGTCGTAGGCTGCCACCAGGGCCCGGTCGATGAATCCGGTGCGGGGCTCCGGGTTGGCGGCCGCCACCACGATGACCAGTTGGTCCGCGTTGGCTACCACGGCCCGCTCCACGGGGTCGGTGTCATCGGCGCTCCGGCGCAGGAGGGTGCGCCGGTCCTGGATCTTCACCAGCCGGGCCAGGGTGTCGGGGGCGCCTGAAACGTCCCCCACGAGCGAGACGAAGTCGCCGGCCACCACGGGGGAGCGCCGAAGCTCACGTGCCCGCGCGGCGATGACCACGCGTTCGTTGTCCGAATCCTCGCCCACCACGGCCGTGTACCTGCCCCGGTCCACGGTGATGATGCGGCCGGTGACGGCGTCGTCATGGCTGGGCCGGTCTTTGGTGCGTGGCCGGGAGCCCTTTTTATTGGGCCGGATCCGGACGTCGGATTCGTCCCAGGAATCAGTGCGCCGGGCCACCGCTGGGCTCCTCCGGTCCGGCGGTGTCCTGGGCAAGCATCGCCGCCCAGAGCTGCGGGAAGTCCGGCATGGTCTTCGACGTGGTGGCGATGTCCTCCACCTGGACGCCCTCCACGGCCAGGCCCAGGATCGCCCCGGCGGTGGCCATGCGGTGGTCCGCGTAGCTGCGGACGACGCCGGCGTGCAGCCGGGCGGGCCGGATCACCAGGCCGTCGCTGGTTTCCTCGGCGTCGCCGCCGAGCCTGTTGATTTCAGCCACCAGTGCTGCGAGCCGGTCCGTTTCGTGGCCCCGCAGGTGCGCAATGCCGCTCAGCCGGGAGGGTCCGGCCGCCAAGGCGCACAGCGCCGCCACGGTGGGGGCAAGTTCGCTGGTATCGGCGAAGTCGCCGCCCTTGATTTCCGGGCCGCCGGTGACGGTCAGGACTCCGTCCGCGAGGGTGACGGTGGCTCCCATCGTGGCCAGGATGCTGCGCCACAAATCTCCCACCTGCTGGGTTTCCTGCGGCCAGTTCGGGATCCGGACCGTGCCACGGGACGCCAGGGCTGCGGCGAGGAAGGGGCCCGCATTGGACAGGTCCTGTTCGATCCGCTGGTCGAAGGCGCGGATGGGCCCGGGCGCCACCACCCAGTGGTTGGGGACGGAATCGTCAACGGAGACGCCGGCGCCCCGGAGGACGGCGACTGTCATGGTGATGTGGTCCAGGCTCGGCACGGGCTTGCCAACATGCTCAAGGTGCAGGCCCTCTTCGAAGCGGGCACCCACCAGGAGGAGCGCCGAGACGAACTGGGAGGAAGCGCTGGCATCGATCACCAAGTGGCCGCCGCGCACCGTGCCGGTGCCCTCCACGACGAACGGCAGCGACGCCGGCGTGCTGCCGTCCTCGGCGGAGACGCCGACACCGAGGGCCTTGAGCGCTTCGATGATGGTTCCCATGGGACGCTTGCGGGCGTGCGGGTCGCCGTCGAACACGCTGGCGCCGCTGCGGAGCGCCGCCAGCGGCGGCACGAACCGCATTACCGTTCCCGCGAGCCCGCAGTCGATCCGGGCCAGTGATTCTTCCGCTGCCGCAGGCAGCGGGACAACCTCCAGGTCCGGGCCGAACGCGCCATCGCCGGGCACCTCCGTGATGGTGGCACCCAACCGCCGGAGCGCGTCGATCATCAGGGCCGAGTCCCTGGAGTGCAGGGGCGCGCGGAGGCGCGAGGGGCCGTCGGCCAAGGCGGCCAGCACCAGGTATCTGTTGGTCAGGGACTTGGACCCGGGCACCGTCACGGTGGCATTAACCGGGCGGGACGCAAACGGGGCGGGCCAGTGCTCAGCGGGCATGGCGGATCCGGCCGTGTCGGCAGCTGCTGCGGTCATTCGTCCTTATGCTCCCGTAGCGTGCTCGACGGCGCGGCGCACGGCTTTGTCTGCCTTGTGCAGCTTCTTGTTGGTGGTCCGGCGGGCGTCGGCGGCCAGGTGCGAGGCGTTCCGGCGGGCGTCGGCGGCGAGGTGTTCGGCGCGCCAGGCCAGGCCCGGCTTGCCGGCGGTGTCAACGGACGCGAGCAGGGCGCCCCCGCTCAGCGACAGGTTCTTGAGCAGTTGGTTCCGGCGGGTCTCGCGGGCTTCCTTGCTGCTGATGTCGGCGCTGCGCCATTCGACGAAGGTGTTCAGGAGCGAAACCACGGTCAGCAGGGTGGCTGAGAACCGGGAGAACTTGCCGAGGCCGAACAGGACGCCGGCTCCCACCTGGGTTCCGCCGATGACGCGGGCAAGGGTTTTTTCGTCCGCCTGGAAGGGCAGGGCCGCAGCAGCCTTGCGCAGCAGGGGTGAGAGCTGCTGCGCGGTGTCGTCTGAGTTCTTGAGCTTATCCAGTCCGGCAAGGACAAAACTTGAGGCCAGCATGGGCCGTGCGAGCGTGCGGACAAAGGACATGGCTTTCCTCCCGGATGGACGAACCGCATCAGGCGGCGGAGTCCGTCCTAGTCTTGCACTTTTGGGGAATATTTGCCTGCGGAACGGGGTTATGGAGACTGGGTCCAAGCATTGGGGGCCCAACATTATTCACCGGAAACAGAGCGGAGTTGGGCCTTGGGGCAGGTGTTGGACGGAACGGTTTTTGACCGGACCCGGCGGTCAGGCCCGGTGGCCGCGGCGGCCCTCGCCGGCGAGCCCCCGGAGTACGGCACGCCCCCGGCCCGAAGCCTGACAGTAGACTTGAAGGCAATGAGCACCCTGGATCCGGCCGTTGCGGCCATGTATGAGGCTTCCTCCGGCGAAGTGAAGGGCGCGGCAGACGCCGTGCCGGAGCAGGCCGCGCAGGCTGGTTCCGGTTCCCCGCAGGCTGAACCCGGAACCGAAGACGCCGCAGTCGATGTGTCGGCCGAAACCGTGGAGCAGCGCCGCCAGCGCTTTGAACGCGACGCCATGCAGTACGTGGACCAGCTCTATTCGGCCGCCATGCGCATGGCGCGGAACCCGTCCGACGCCGAGGACCTGGTGCAGGAGGCCTACACCAAGGCCTTTTCGGCTTTCCACCAGTACAAGCCTGGAACCAACCTCAAGGCCTGGCTCTACCGGATCCTGACCAACACCTACATCAACCTGTACCGCAAGCGGCAGCGCGAACCACTGCAGTCAAACTCGGACAGCATCGAGGACTGGCAGCTGGCGCGGGCCGAGTCCCACACATCGAGCGGTCTGCGTTCCGCGGAAGCCGAGGCGCTGGACCACCTGCCGGATTCGGACGTCAAGCGGGCCCTGCAGGACATTCCTGAAGAGTTCCGCCTGGCCGTCTACTTCGCCGACGTCGAGGGCTTTGCCTACAAGGAAATCTCGGACATCATGAACACGCCGATCGGCACCGTAATGTCACGGCTCCACCGCGGCCGGAGGATGTTGCGGGACATGCTGGCGGAGTATGCCGCCGAGCGGGGATTCAAAACGGCCGCAGATGCACCGGAAGCGGCGGCAAGCAAACCACAGGAGAACAGGAAATGAGCGACTGCCAGGGATTGGGCGATTGCGATGACACCCGGATGCAACGCATTTACGAATACCTCGACGGTGCGCTGACCCGGGAGGACCTCTCGGAAATCAAGAGCCACCTCGACGACTGCCCCGAGTGCACGCAGCAGTACGACCTTGAGTGCGTCATCCGCAACATGGTCAAGCGTTCCTGCACCGAGTCCGCCCCGGACAACCTCAAGAACGCGATCCTCGACCGGATCCACACCATCCGGCCGGTGGAAGCGTAAGGGGAAGCCCGGAGCGCCTGCCCGCAGCGGCATCGACGGCAGTTAACAGCGAAGGACCCCGGAAGCCGAATGGCTTCCGGGGTCCTTCGCTTGAACCGCAGTCCCTGGCATGTGCCTAGGTGTTGGGGCGCTTCCCGTGGTTCGCGCCGCCACGCTTACGGTCACGACGCTTGCGTGCACGCTTGCTCATAGCTGGCCTCCTTACTGTTGGTACTCAAAAGAGCTGCCCTCCAGTCTCCCACATGATCTGACGGCCCGCGAACCGGGAAGCGCCCGTGACCTGCGCCTGGTCCGACCGGGTCCGGCCAGGTCAGGGCTGGAGCGTGCTGCGGACGGCCGCCCGCGCCTGCTCCAGCACCGTCCGGAGGGTCTCCAGGGTGACGGCGCTGATCGGCTGCGCCCGGGACTCGTGGCGCAGATCTGAGCGGACGTCGTCGCGGAAGGCCTGGAGCATCATCTCCGCCTCCCTGAGCTGCCGGTAGCCGGCGGGGGAGGGGCGGGTGCCCGGAAGGCCGGGGTCGCCGGATGCAGCCGCGGAACGGGCCGCTTCAGCCGTCGCCGCGAGGTCGGCCCGCAGGCCCCGCATGCTGCTGCGGATATCGTCCCTGAGGGTGTCGGCCAGGCGCTGGACCGACGCGGAGATGTCCTTCTCCACGCCGGCGAGGTCGTCCCGGCGGCGGTTGAGCTCGGCCAGGCCGGCGGCAGTGATGCGGTAGTTCGTCCGGCGCCCCGCCGACTCGGTGGCTACCAGGCCCTCTTCTTCAAGCTTGCCCAGGCGCGGATAGATGGTGCCGGCGCTGGGCGAGTAGGTCCCGCCGAAGCGGTCCTTGAGCGCCTTGATGAGTTCATAGCCGTGCTTGGGACCTTTCTCAAGCAGAGCCAGGAGATAGAGGCGCAGGGCCCCGTGCGCGAAGACCGGAGGCATCAGCGCTCCGCTTTCCCGCCGTCGGGAGAAGGGGAGTGGACGATGGAGGTCCGGCCGGACACGGAATTGGTCCTGACCAGCATCAGTTGGCGGTCGGGTCCAGCGATGGTTTCCACTTTGCCGTTCGCCAGGAAGCAGTGCTGTTCGTCGATGACCACCGCCCCGTTGGCGGATTTGGCGACAATGTCGACGCCGACGTCGTGCGGCAGCCTGATGGTGAGGTCGCCGGAGACGGAGTTGGAGCCAAAATCATGGGTATAGCCGAGCAGGTCGAAGCTGAGGTCGCCGCTGACCGTGTTGGTGCGCACGTTGGTCAAATGGCCGGACGCAGTGACTTCGCCCGACACGCTCTTCGCGGTGAGGACGCCGGTGTGGTCCCGCACACTGACCTCGCCGCTGACGGTGTTGACCTGCAATTCCCCCGACGTCCCGTCAGCCATGACGGAACCGGACACGGTGTTCAGGCGGATGTGGCCGGAAACGCCCGCGACGAGTCCGTCGCCGCTGACAGTTCCTGCTTCCACGTCGACCCCCGCGGGAAGGGCGATGCTGATGACCGCCAAGTTGTCGCTGTTGTGGTTCACGGTTTCCATCAGGTTCTTGAACCAGCCATGGGCACCGTGCAGCTGGTGCCTGATTTCCAGCCTGCCGCCGCTGACGGACACCGCCACCGGATCGCCGTGGACAGCCGATATTTCCACCCGGGCGCCGGGCCCGGCGTGGCTGACCACGTCGAACCTGCCCTGGACAATGCCCACCTTCAGTGACGTCACGCCGTCCAGGTCGATGGTCTGCGGACCCGTGACACTCCAGGTTGCATCAGGCATGGTACCTCCAAGAGACGATATATCGTGTGATCCCCAAAGTACCGCCGCACGCTCCGCCGGTCAAGATATATCGCGTTTTGGCCTTACTGGGGCGCGTCCATTCCCAGCCACTGGAACCAGCCGCGGTGGAGCACCAGCCAGGCCATGAGGCCATAGCCGGCCTGACCGGGCGTGCCTCCGTTTGCCGCGAGATCCTGCCGCCATTGTTCGTGGTTCAGCAGCGGCGAGAACGTATCGACATACAGATGCTTGCGGCGCGTGGTGACGTCTGCGAAGGCGGTGTTCAGCTCGTCCAGCCGGCGGTTCTGCGCGGGGTCGAGGGTGGGCGGCGGACCGACGACGAAGACTTCGATCCGGTTCTGGGACGCCGAGTCGAGGATGTTGGCCAGGTTCAGCCTGCTTCGCGCGGTTGACACGCCGAACTCGATGTCGCGTCCGGACAGGCCGATGACCAGCCGGTTCTCGGCATGGTCGCTGAAACGCCGCCCCGCTTCGTCCAGCCAGCGCGCAGCCAGCCCCTCGGTGCCTTCCTGCGGGCAGGGGAGGGAATAGCTCTCCAGGACCAGGCCGTCCTGGGGAGTGCGGGCCAGGACACGGCCCAGCCAGCCCAGCGCGCGGGGATCACCCAGTCCGGCCAGCAGTTCATCTCCCACAGCTGCGATCCGCAGCTTCCTGTCTTCCACGCGTTCCTCTTTACTTCGGTCCGGGTTGCTTCGGTACGCGCCCTGCCGCCGTGGCCGCTGCTGCGGGATACGGGGCGGCGCTGTCCATTCATTAAACAGAACTGCCCGGCCGGAGTCTGGTATTTCGACGTCCGGCCGGGCAGCCTTGCTGGTTACTTCCGTGCAAACGCCTGCTTCAGCAGGACGTCCTGCTCCGCGGCGTGCCGCTTCATGGAACCGGCGGCCGTGGAGGCCGACGCCGGGCGCGAGACCAGGCGGACGCGGCGGTCCAGGGCCTCGGGCAGGTGCAGGCCGATGAACGGCCACGGGCCCTGGTTGGCGGGCTCATCCTGGGCCCACACGACCTCGGCGTTCGGGTATTTGGCAAGCTCCGCCGCGATCTCTGCGTGCGGCAGCGGGTACAGCTGCTCTACGCGGACGATGGCTGTGGTCTTGTTGCCGGTCTTCTGCCGGGTGGACAGCAGGTCGTAGTACAGGCGGCCGGAGACCAGCAGCACGCGCTCGACGGCGTTCGCGTCCAGCTGCTCATGCTCGCTGATGACCGGACGGAATGCGCCGCTGGTGAAGTCCTCCACGGACGAAGCGGCAGCCTTCAGGCGCAGCAGCTGCTTCGGGGTGAAGATGATCAGCGGCTTGCGCGGACGGCTGTACGCCTGGCGGCGCAGCAGGTGGAAGTGCGAAGCCGCGGTGGTCGGGTTGGCAACGATCATGTTGTCTTCCGCGCACAGCTGCAGGAACCGCTCGATCCTCGCGGAGGAGTGGTCCGGCCCCTGCCCTTCGTAGCCGTGCGGAAGCATCAGGACCAGCGAGGACCGCTGTCCCCACTTCTGCTCTGCGGAGGAGATGAATTCGTCGATGATGGTCTGTGCGCCGTTGACGAAGTCACCGAACTGGGCCTCCCAGAGGACGAGGGCGTCCGGGCGTTCCACCGAGTAGCCGTATTCGAAGCCCATGGCCGCGTATTCGGACAGCAGTGAGTCGTAGATCCACAGCTTGGCCTGGTCATCGGAGAGGTTGCCCAGCGGCAGCCATTCCTTGCCGTTGGCGCGGTCGTGGAACACGGCGTGGCGCTGGACGAACGTGCCGCGGCGGGAGTCCTGGCCGGCCAGGCGCACGGGGACGCCCTCCATGATGAGCGAGCCGAAGGCTGCAATCTCGCCAAAGCCCCAGTCGATGCCGCCTTCGCGGGACATCTGCTCACGCTTCTCCAGCAGTTGCTTGAGCTTCGCGTGGACGGTGAAGCCCTCGGGGACCTCAACATGGGCCTTGCCGATCCGGGCCAGCGTGTCGGCGCTGATGGCGGTGGATACGGGGGCGTTGACGCCGGAGTCGGACTGCTGGGCCATGGGCCGCTCGATGTCGGAGACGGCGGCCGAATCCGCGGTGACAATCGGAATCGGCGAGGTCTGCGCTGCGTGGGTCTCGGCGAAGACGCGCTCCAGCCGCTCCTGGTAGTCGCGCAGCAGCTGCTCGGCTTCTTCCTCGGTGATGTCGCCGCGGCCGATCAGCGACTCGGTGTACAGCTTGCGGACGGAGCGCTTGGCTTCGATCAGGTTGTACATCAGCGGCTGCGTCATCGACGGGTCGTCGCCCTCGTTGTGGCCACGGCGGCGGTAGCACACCATGTCGATCACAACGTCCTTGTGGAACCGCTGGCGGAACTCGTAGGCGAGCTGGCCGATGCGGACCACGGCTTCGGGGTCGTCGCCGTTCACGTGGAAGACCGGCGCCTGGATCATCTTGGCGACGTCGGTGGAGTACGTGGAGGAACGCGAGGACGAGGGGGCCGTGGTGAAGCCCACCTGGTTGTTCACCACGATGTGGATGGTGCCACCGGTGCGGTAGCCGCGCAGCTGGGACAGGTTGAGGGTTTCGGCCACGACGCCCTGGCCGGCGAAAGCGGCGTCACCGTGGACCATGATGGGCAGCACGGGGAAGGTTTCGCCCTGGTCCAGGCGGTCCTGCTTGGCGCGCACGATGCCCTCGAGGACGGAGTCCACGGCTTCAAGGTGGGACGGGTTCGCGGCGAGGTAGACCTTGGTCTCCTTGCCGGTGTCCGAGGTGAAGGTACCTTCGGTGCCCAGGTGGTACTTGACGTCGCCGGAGCCCTGGACGGACCGCGGGTCCTGGGTGCCTTCGAATTCGCGGAACACCTGCGCGTAGGTCTTGCCAGCGATGTTGGTCAGGACGTTCAGGCGGCCACGGTGGGCCATGCCGATGGCAACCTCGTCCAGCCCGTCGTCGGCTGCATCGGACATGATGGCGTCCAGCAGCGGGATCAGCGATTCGCCGCCTTCGAGCGAGAAGCGCTTCTGGCCCACGAACTTGGTCTGCAGGAAGGTTTCGAAAGCTTCCGCGGCGTTCAGCTTGGAGACGATCCGCAGCTGCTCTTCGCGGCTGGGCTTGGAGTAGGGGTGCTCCAGCTGGTCCTGGAACCACTTGCGCTCGGCGGGCTCCTGGATGTGCATGTATTCGATGCCGGTGGTGCGGCAGTAGGCGTCGCGCAGGACGCCGAGGATGTCGCGGAACTTCAGCATCGGCTTGCCGCCGAAGCCACCGGTGGGCCACTCGCGGTCCAGGTCCCACAGGGTCAGGCCGTAGGTCAGGACATCGAGGTCCGGGTGCTTGCGCTGGACGTATTCGAGCGGATCGGTGTCCGCCATCAGGTGCCCGCGGACGCGGTAGGAGTGGATCAGCTGCTGGATCCGGGCCACCTTGTTGATCTCGTCGGCCGGGTCCACCTGCTTGTCGGCGCTCCAGCGGACCGGCTCGTAGGGGATGCGCAGGGCTTCGAAGATCTCGTCGTAGAAATTCTGCGCACCCAGCAGGAGCGAGTGGACGAGCTTCAGGAACTCACCGCTGCCGGCGCCCTGGATGACGCGGTGGTCGTACGTGGAGGTGAGGGTGAGGACCTTGCTGATGGCGTTCTGCGCGATGATCTTCTCGCTCGCGCCCTGGAATTCGGCAGGGTAGTCAAGGGCGCCCACGCCGATGATGGCGGCCTGGCCCTTGGAGAGGCGCGGCACCGAGTGGACGGTGCCGATGCCGCCGGGGTTGGTCAGCGAAACGGTGGTGCCCTGGTGGTCCTCGGCGGTGAGCTTGCCGTT
Source organism: Arthrobacter sp. C152 (assembly GCF_054890965.1). Taxonomy (NCBI): domain Bacteria; kingdom Bacillati; phylum Actinomycetota; class Actinomycetes; order Micrococcales; family Micrococcaceae; genus Arthrobacter; species Arthrobacter sp. C152. The sequence continues at coordinate 70,412 of NZ_JBTZSU010000007.1, read as the reverse complement.
GCGGGCGCGCTTGATGAGGTCTTCGTAGGTGTGCCAGAACTCGGCGAAGTTGAGGGTCTCGGCCTTCTTGATGTTCGGAACCATCAGCAGGCGGGTGCCGTCGGGCTTGGGCATGTCGATGGCGATGCCGAAGTTGACGTGCGCAGGCTGGACGGCGACGGGCTTGCCGTCCACTTCGTCGTAGTACACGTTCATGGACGGGAACTGGGAGAGGGCGCGGATGACGGCGTAGCCGATGAGGTGCGTGAAGGAGACCTTGCCGCCCCGTGCGCGGGCGAGGTTGGAGTTGATGACCACGCGGTTGTCGATGAGCAGCTTTGCGGGAATGGCCCGCACGCTGGTGGCCGTGGGCACCTCGAGGCTGGTGACCATGTTGGTGGCGATGGCCTTGGCAGGTCCGCGCAGGACCGAGACGACGTCCTCTTCGGGAGCCGTGGGGGCCTTGACGTTCTTGGGCAGCTGGGCAGGGATGGGCTGTGAGCCGGTGCCGGCTTCGGTCTTCTTGCCGCCGTCACGGGCCACGGTTGCCGGGGCCTTCTTGACAGGCGCGGGTGCCGCTGCGGGGGCGGGCGCCTGGGCAGCGGGAGCCGCCGGGGCAGTGGCGGGGGCTGCGGCCGGCGACGGTGCCGGGGCAGCGGGTGCAGCTTTCACCACAGGGAGCTCGCGGGTGGGCGGGTGCGCGGTGTTTCCGTTGGAAGAAGAACCGTTACCCGAGTCGAAAGATTCAAACAGCGGCCACCACTTCGCATCCACGGCGTTCTTGTCCTGCTGGTACTGCTCGTACAGTTCGTCAACGAGCCACTCGTTTCCGCCAAATTCCTCTGGTAGACGGTGGCTTGGCTGCTCTGGCAATGAAATACGCCTCTTCCATGAGTTTGATTTCTCTTTGGCCCCCCGGTGCTTCAGCACTACGTTCGAACCAGTCTCTGCGTCCCCTGAACCCAGACCTTTGCAAGTCTAGTGAGCATTTTGTGTTAACTGCCAATAAGGGTGACCCAAATCATGAAGTGACAAACGCGGCCCTGTTTGTGGCGGCGCCGCATGTTCCGGACGCAGCCCGCCGGAGGGCGCCGGAGGGCCGTGTTCGGGCCCCGCCGGGGAGGCACGGGCCGCCGGGCAGGGGCTGCTCCTGTAGACTGAAATTCTTATGGACAGTAAATCTAGGTGCCGGCCTGGGCGCTGTCAGCGGAGCTTGCAACGAGCCGCCGCGCAGTCCGCCCGCAGTGCCGGCAAACCCCGACAACGCGCCCATCACAAGACCACGGCCCAGCTGGCCGCGACCGGATCGGACCGGGCGTCGGTATCCGCCGACCAACCTCCGCCGGATCGACGCAGCAGCTCGCCTTTTTCCTTAACTCCACGCCATGGCGCCGCCGTCCGGGCGGGATGCTGAATGGAATGGCTTCTCCTCGCAGCAGGACTGCTGCTGATCGCCGGCACTGGCTTCTTCGTCGCCGTCGAGTTCTCCCTTATTGCACTGGACCAGTCCACCGTCCAGCGGGCCATTGACGACGGCGACACGGGCTCAGTGCCCCTGCTCACCTGCCTCAAATCCCTCTCCACCCAGCTCTCCAGCTGCCAGCTCGGCATCACGCTCACCACGCTCCTCACGGGGTATGTGATGGAACCGTCGCTGGGCCACCTCCTCGAGGCCCCGCTCTCCGCCATCGGACTGGCGGGCGTTGCCATGGATTCCATCTCCCTGGTCCTGGCGATGGTGGTGGCCACGCTTCTTTCGATGCTCCTGGGCGAACTCGTGCCGAAGAACATGGCGATCGCCCTGGCCTTCCCGGTGGGCCGGGCGCTGGCAAGGCCCCAACTGGTGTTCACTGCCATCTTCAAGCCCGCCATCGTGCTGCTCAACGGCTTTTCCAACAAGGTGCTGCACGTCTTCGGGCTCGAAGCCAAGGAGGAAATTTCGGGTGCCCGCACACCGGCCGAGCTTGCGTCGCTGGTCCGCCGGTCGGCGGCCATGGGAACGCTCGACGCCGGCACGGCCAACTTCATCGCCCGGACGCTGAACTTCTCCAGCCGGACGGCGGCGGACGTGATGACCCCGCGGATCCGGCTCGAGACGATCGACGCCGACCAGCCCGTCTCGGACGTCGTGGACGCCGCCCGCAGGACCGGATACTCCCGGTTCCCTGTCATCGGTGACTCGGCCGACGACATCCGTGGCCTGGTCCACGTCAAGAAAGCCGTCGCCGTTCCCTGGGAACGGCGGGCAAACCTGGAGGCCGGAGCCATCATGACCGAAGTGCTCCGGGTTCCGGAGACCATCCACCTCGATGCCCTCCTGGCTGAACTGCGTGAAGGCAACCTGCAGTTGGCGGTGGTGCTCGATGAATACGGCGGCACCGCCGGCATCGCCACCCTCGAGGACCTCGTGGAGGAAATCGTGGGCGAAGTTGCGGACGAACACGACAAGGTCAGGCCCGGGCTCCTGCAGAGCGCTTCCGGCGACTGGTATTTCCCGGGGCTCCTGCGCCCGGACGAACTGTCCGAGCAGATTCCCGGTTTGACCGTCCCTGATGAAGCGGCCTACGAGACGGTGGGCGGCTACGTCATGAGCAAGCTTGGCCGCATCGCGGCTGTCGGCGACACCGTGCCCGTGGGCGGCGGCACGCTCAGCGTGACCCGGATGGACGGCCGCCGGATCGACCGGATCTGCTTCCGGCCCGCGCGTGAGCCCGCACCGCACGGGAACGGCAACGGGGGCAAGCCATGAGCGACTGGGCTGGAATTCTGTGGCTGGGCGTCCTGCTGCTCGGCAACGCCTTCTTCGTGGCGGCGGAGTTTGCCATCATGTCGGCCCGGCGCAGCCAGGTGGAACCGCTGGCCGACGCCGGATCGAAACGCGCCCAGACAACCCTGCGCGCCATGGAGAACGTATCGCTGATGCTCGCCTGCGCGCAGCTGGGGATTACGGTCTGTTCGCTGTTGATCCTGCTGGTCGCCGAGCCTGCGATCCACCATCTGCTGGCCGTACCGATCGAATCGGTGGGCCTGCCGGCGGAGGCCGCCGGCGTTGCAGCCTTCGCCGTGGCCCTGGCGCTGGTGACCTTCCTGCACGTCACCTTCGGCGAGATGGTGCCGAAAAACATCTCGGTGTCCGTGGCCGACAAGGCTGCCCTGCTCCTTGCCCCGCCGCTGCTGTTTATCTCCAGGCTGGTCCATCCGGTGATTTCGGTCCTGAACTGGTCGGCCAACCACATCCTCAAGCTGATGCGGATTGAGCCGAAGGATGAGGTGACATCCTCCTTCACCCTGGAGGAGGTCCAGTCGATCGTGCAGGAGTCCACCCGCCACGGACTGGTTGACGACGACGCAGGCCTGATTACCGGTGCACTGGAGTTTTCCGAGCACACGGCGGGGGACATCATGGTCCCGCTGGACGACCTGGTGATGCTGCGGGCGTCCACCACCCCGGTGGACTTCGAGAAGACGGTCAGCCGAACCGGGTTCTCCCGCTTCCCGATGCTGGACGATGAGGACATGCTCTACGGCTATCTCCACGTCAAGGACGTCCTGCAGATTCCCGAGGCGGCCTACGAACTTCCCATCGCCGAAAGCCGCATCCGGTCCCTCGCCAACCTTGCACTGGATGACGAGATCGAAAAGGCAATGTCGGTCATGCAGCGCACCGGCTCGCACCTGGCCCGCGTGATCGGTCCCGACGGCAAAACCCGGGGTGTCCTCTTCCTGGAGGACGTCATCGAGCAGCTGGTCGGGGAGATCCGGGACGCCACGCAGGCCACCGGTATCAGGCGTTTGGGCCAGCCCAACGGCAGCTGACCTGCCGGCCCCCGCGGAGGGGGCCGGCAGGCTCACGGTCTTTTCTAAATAGGAATCATTCCTATTTAGGTATATGGTGGGAGGGTTGATCCCGCTCCCCAGATCTGAGGTCCTTCCGTGCGCCGTCGAACTGCTTTCCCCTCGTTGTCCGCAGCCCTTGCCGTACTTGGCCTGCTCGTGAGCGGGTGCAGCACCGAGCCCGCGAAGGGGCCGGACGCTGCCGGGGGAATCAACGTCGTGGCATCCACCAACGTTTACGGTGACATCGCCAAGGCCATCGGCGGGGACAAGGTGCAGGTGAGCTCCATCATCAACAAGACGAGCCAGGACCCGCACTCCTACGAGGCAACCGCCCAGGACCGGCTGGCCGTCTCCAAAGCCAACCTGGTCATCGGCAACGGCGGTGGCTACGACGATTTCCTGAATACCCTGGTGGGCAGCGGCAAGCTTGATGCAGGGGCCGTCCTGACCGCCGTCGAAGTTTCCGGCCTTCCCCATGCCGGGGAAACAGCCCACACGGACGAAACCGCTGGTGCGGCAAGCGCTGCAGCTGAACAACACGACCACGGCGGCTTCAACGAGCACGTCTGGTACAGCCTTCCGGCCATGGAGCGGGTGGCCGACGGTATTGCAGCCAAACTCGGGTCGCTGGATCCCGCGTCGGCTGCTACGTTCACGTCCAATGCGGAGGCCTTCAAATCCTCCCTGGAGGGCCTGCACGGCCAGCTCGACGCGCTGAAGGCCCGCGCGGCGGGCGGCCCCGTGGCCGTCACCGAGCCGGTCCCGCTCTACCTGCTCGAGGACGCCGGGCTGGTGAACGCCACTCCCGCGGAATACACTGCTGCCGTCGAGGAAGGGGCCGATGTACCGCCCGCCGTGCTGAAGCAGGCCACAGACCTCGTGGCATCGCGGTCGGTGCGCCTGCTGGCGTACAACGGGCAGACCGAGGGCCCGCAGACCGAAGCGCTGAAGAAGGCCGCCGAAACTGCCGGCGTTCCGGTGGTGGACTTCAATGAGACCCTGCCCGAGGGCAAGACCTATGTGCAGTGGATGACGGACAATGTGAACAACATCAGCAAGGTTCTGGAGACAAGCAGGTGAAATCCGTGGTCAGCCTCACCGGGGCATCCCTCTCGTTCGGCCGGCGGACGCTCTGGGAAGACCTGGACCTGGACATCAGGCCCGGCGAGTTCTTTGCCGTGCTGGGCCCGAACGGCAGCGGCAAGACCAGCTTCCTGAAAGTCCTGCTCGGGCTGCAGAAACTCCGGTCGGGACAGGCAGCCCTGGGTGGCCGGCCGGTGGAGCGTGGCAGCCGCCTGATCGGCTACATCCCGCAGCAGAAGTCCTTCCCCGCGGACACGCCGATGCGCGCCCGTGACATCGTGGGCCTCGGCGTGGACGGCCACCGCTGGGGGGTGCGGATGTCGCCCAAAAAGACGAACCGCAGGATCGACGAGCTGCTGGAAGTGGTGGGCGCCACCGAGTACGCGAAGGTGCCCGTGGGGCAGCTTTCCGGTGGTGAGCAGCAGCGGCTCCGCGTGGCCCAGGCGCTGGCGGCGGATCCGCAGGTCCTGCTGTGCGATGAACCCCTGCTCTCACTCGACCTGCACCACCAGCAGGCGGTCAGCGCCCTGATCAACAGGCAGTGCCGTGAGCACAACAGTGCCGTGGTCTTCGTGACGCACGAAATCAACCCGATCATCGACTATGTGGACCGGGTCCTCTACCTGGCTGGCGGCCGGTTCAAGGTGGGCACCCCGGAGGACGTCATGACCACTGAGGTCCTCTCCGATTTGTACGAAAGCAACGTGGAGGTAATCCGGGCCAACGGCCGGATCGTGGTGGTGGGACTTCCGGACGCCACCACGCACCACCACACCCACGACCACGAGCTGGCGCGGGAAGTGGCGTAATGGACCTGGACAGCATCCTGGGCGCGATCTTCAGTTTCGACAACTACGGCGAACTGCTGGTCCTGGTCCGGAATTCGATCTGGGCCGGTGCCATCCTGGGCCTCCTCGGCGGCCTGGTGGGCACCTTCGTGATGAAGCGCGACCTCGCCTTCGCCGTCCACGGCATTTCAGAACTTTCCTTTGCGGGCGCAGCCTTTGCCCTGCTGGTGGGCGCGGACGTGGTGTTCGGTTCGCTCGTCGGTTCGGTGGCCGCCGCCCTGCTGCTGGGCCTGATGGGCGTCCGCGCCCGGGACAAGAATTCGATCATTGGTGTGATCATGCCGTTCGGACTGGGTCTCGGGATCCTGTTCCTGTCCCTCTACCAGGGCCGCGCCGCCAACAAGTTCGGCCTGCTCACCGGCCAGATCGTCTCCGTAGACACCGTCCAGCTGCAGGCCCTTGCCGGTACCGCCGTCGCCGTGATCGCCGTCCTGGTGGCCATCTGGCGCCCGCTGAACTTCGCCAGCCTGGATCCCGAGGTTGCCGAGGCGCGCGGGATTCCAGTGCGGACCCTGGGCCTGGTCTTCATGGTCCTGCTGGGCGTCAGCGTGGCCCTGTCCATCCAGGTGGTCGGCGCGCTGCTCGTGCTGGCCCTGCTGATCACTCCCGCGGCGGCGGCCATGCGCGTCACGTCGTCCCCCGTGGCCACCGTGATACTCAGCGTAGTCTTCGCCGTCACGGCCACCGTGGGCGGAATCCTGCTGGCGCTCGGGGGCCGGATCCCCATCAGCCCCTACGTCACCACGTTGTCGTTCCTGATCTACGTGGTGTGCCGGGTTATCGGCTCCGTCCGGCTGCGGCAGGGCGCCAACGGCAGGGTCCTTAAAGCTTCCCTGCAGCCTTAAGCGCGGTGCAGTCGGGGCACAACCCGAAAATTTCCACGGTGTGCGCCACCTCGGTGAACCCGTGGTCGGCTGCGGTGCGGGCGGCCCAGGTTTCCACGGCCGGCGCCTCGACCTCCACGGCCTTCCCGCAGTTGCGGCACAGCAGGTGGTGGTGGTGGCCGGTGACGGCGCAGCGCCGGTAGACCGCCTCCCCATCACCGTTGCGCAGCACATCCACCAGGCCCTCGTCGGCCAGGGACTGCAGGATGCGGTAGGCGGTGGCCAGCGATACGGACACCCCCTGGTTTTGCAGGATCCGGTAAAGCTCCTGGGTGCTGACGAAGTCGTCCAGCTCATCCAGCGCGGCGCTGACGGCCCGGCGCTGCTTGGTGACCCGCTGTTCCTTGCCGCCGGCCGCCGGTGATGGCGGAGGGGAACCAGCTTTGGCGCTGACCGGCATGGACAAACTCACTTCCGTGGGGGCGGGTGCAAACATACAGATTACCAGCCGGAGCCCCGTGGACAGTTTTCGGGGACGCACCCTAGGCTGGCGAAATGAAGCTGACCAAATACACCCATGCCTGTGTCCGGCTCGAAAAAGATGGCGGCGCCCTGGTCCTTGATCCCGGCACGTTCTCCGAGTCCGGCGAGGCGCTGGCGGGGGCACGCGCGGTGCTGGTAACGCACGAGCATCCGGACCACCTGGACACGGCGGCCGTGGTGGAAGCCCTCGAAGGCAACCAGGACCTGGAGCTGTACGCACCGGATGGGGTGGCCGGCCAGCTCCGCGGCGAAGCCCCGGGCGCCGCCGCCCGCATCCACGCTGTGGAACCGGGCTCAACGTTCCAGGCTGCGGGATTCAGCATCCAAAGCTTCGGCGGCCAGCACGCCCTGATCCATCCCCAGATTCCCCTGGTGGCCAACATCGGCTACCTGGTGGATGGCAACGTCTACCATCCCGGGGACTCGTTCATCGTCCCGGACGGCATCACGGTCCAGACGCTGCTGGTGCCGCTGCACGCACCCTGGAGCAAGTCGGCGGAAGTGGTGGATTTCGTCATCGGGGTCCGGGCGCCAAAGGCTTTCCAGGTCCATGACGGGCTGCTGAACGACAACGGCCTGGGGATCGTCGAAGGGCACGTGAAGCGGATCGGCGCTAAGTACGGGACGGAGTACAGGCACCTGGCAGCGCGGGAGTCGGTGGAGGTTTAGGCCTTCAGGCGAGGGGCCCGGTCCACTGCCCGGTATCGAGGAAGCGCGTGATCACCGCTTCATGCGGCTCCGGGTCCAGCCCCTGGGCCGCCACCCAGTCCGGGTTCCAATAGTTGCCCGCATAGCGTTCGCCGCCGTCGCACATCAGCGAGACCACGCTGCCCTGCCGGCCCTCGGACAGCATCTGCGCCACCGTCTGCCACACGCCCCAGAGGTTGGTGCCGGTGGATGGCCCCGCATGCAGGCCGGCAAAGCGGTGAAGGTGGCGCATCGCCGCCACGGAGGCGGCGTCCGGCACGCGGACCATGTGGTCAATCACCGACGGGATGAAGCTCGGCTCCATCCGGGCGCGGCCAATTCCCTCGATCCGGGACGGCAGCGCCGCCCGCGGCTGCGGTGTTTCGGTGCCGACGCCAATTGCACTGCCCGGGCCGACGGCCTCGAGCCAGCCGGGGTAGAACGCTGAGTTTTCGGGGTCCACCACCAGCAGCCGGGTGGGGTGGCTGTGGTAGCGCAGGTACCGGCCGATCGTGGCGCTGGTCCCGCCCGTGCCGGCGCCCACCACGATCCAGTCCGGCACGGGGTGCTCCTCCATGCCCAGCTGCCCGAAGATCGATTCGGCGATGTTGTTATTGCCCCGCCAGTCGGTAGCCCGCTCCGCGTAGGTGAACTGGTCCATGTAGTGTCCGTTGCAGGTGGCGGCCACTTCCTCCGCCGCCGCGTACACGTCCGAGGCATTGTCCACCAGCAGGCAGGACCCGCCGAACTGTTCGATCAGGGCGATCTTTTCCTGGCTGGTGGTGCGGGCCATGACCGCCACGAAAGGGAGCCCCAGCAGCTGGGCGAAGTAAGCCTCGGAGACGGCGGTGCTGCCGCTGGAGGCCTCAACGATAGTGGTGTCCGCCCGGATCCAGCCGTTCACGAGGCCGAAGAGGAACAGCGAGCGGGCCAGCCGGTGCTTCAGGCTGCCGGAACGGTGCGTTGACTCGTCCTTGAGGTAGAGCTGGATGCCCCAATGCTCAGGCAGCGGCACCGCATAGAGGTGGGTGTCCGCCGAGCGGTTGTTTTCCGCCCTGATGGTGCGGATGGCGTTGTCTGCCCAGGCCCGCCCTGCCGCAGACGGGTTTCCACCGCCGTTTCCGTTGCCTTCAATGATCACCGGACCAGCCTACCGGCGGCGGCGGCCGCTGCCCCTCTAGAGTGGATTCCATTGCCCGTTCCGCCGCACAAGGAGCCCGATGAATCCGCTGATGGACGTTCCTGCCCTCAAGGCCCGCCTGGCCGCCGGCCGCCGCACCGTCCTGCTGGATGTGCGCTGGGCGCTGGGTGATCCCCACGGGCACCACCACTACCTGCAGGAACACCTGCCCGGCGCTGTCTTCGTCGACCTGGCCACGGAGCTTGCGGATCCGGCGGTTCCGGAGCGCGGACGGCACCCGCTCCCCGCGGCGGACCGGTTCCAGGAAACCGCGCGCCGCTGGGGCGTCCGGAACGGCGACGTCGTGGTGGCCTACGATGACAGCGCCAACATGGCTGCAGCCCGGGCCTGGTGGATGCTGCGCAACGCCGGGGTCGCCGAGGTCTACCTGCTCGACGGCGGCCTGGCGGCATGGCGCGCCGCCGGCCTGCCGCTCGAGCAGGGCCCGGTTGAACCGCCGCGGGGGGACGTGGAACTGGGTGACGGGCAGATGCCCGCGCTCGACGCCGACGCTGCCGCCGCCTGGCCCGGGCAGGGCACCTTGCTCGACGCGAGGGCGGGGGAGCGGTACCGGGGCGAAATCGAGCCCGTCGACCCGCGTTCGGGCCACATCCCGGGGGCCGTCAGCGCCCCGACGACCGAAAACGTTGACGACGGCGGCAGGTTCCTTCCACCCGCCCAGCTGCGCCGGAGATTCGAGGCCCTTGGCGTGCAGGAGGGCCGGCACGTGGCCGTCTATTGCGGCTCCGGTGTCACGGCCGCCCACGAGGTTGCGGCCCTGGAAATTGCGGGGTTCGCCGCTGCGCTGTATCCGGGCTCATTTTCGGAGTGGTCCAACCACCCGGAGCGGCCGGTAGTTACGGGGCCGGAACCCGGGGATGGGCCAGGACCCGGGGGCAGCCCCGCCCCGGCTGGAAACTTCGCGGGCGGCAAGGGTAGCGTCGCACTATGACTCCAGGACGTCCCGTACCGCCGCCCCTTGCCAAACCCATCACCCCCGCCGCTGACGGCCGGTCCGCCGGGACCGGAACGGTTGATGCCGGAGTGCTGGCCGCGGCCCGCGGCGCGGTATCCGGCGACAGCGGCCTGGTGCCGCTTACGGTGGCGCGCCGGGCCCCCGCGCCGGACGACGTCGAGATCGCCATCGAATTCTGCGGGCTGTGCCACTCGGACGTGCACGCAACCCGCGGGGAGTGGGGCGGCCAGACCTACCCGCTGGTGCCCGGCCATGAAATCGTGGGAACGGTCAGCCGGACCGGGGCGGCCGTCAGCGGCTTCGCCGTCGGCGACCGTGTGGGCGTCGGCTGCATGGTGGACTCCTGCCGCGAGTGCGACAGTTGCCTCGACGGCCTGGAACAGTACTGCGAAAACGGGATGACCGGCACCTACGGTGCCAAGGACCGGCGCCACGGCGGCACCACCCAGGGCGGCTATTCCACGTCCATCGTCGTGGACCGGCGCTACGTCCTCCGTATCCCCGCAGCGTTGGATCCCGCCGCGGCCGCGCCCCTCCTGTGCGCCGGTGTCACCACCTTCTCGCCGCTGCGGCACTTCGACGTCGGAGAAGGCGATGTGGTGGGCGTCGTGGGCCTCGGCGGGCTGGGGCACATGGCCGTCAAGCTCGCCAAGGCCATGGGCGCCACGGTGGTGGTGTTCACCACCTCAGCGTCCAAGGCCGCGGCCGCGTTTGAACTGGGAGCAGACCAAGTGGTCCTGTCGCGCGACGAGGCCGCCATGGCTGCCGCGAACCGGACCATCGACGTGATCATCGACACGGTGGCAGCCCCGCACGACCTGAACCCCTACTTCCGCACGTTGCGGGTCGACGGAGCCCTGTTCCAGCTGGGCCTGCCGTCCGAGGCCATGCCACCGGTCAACCCCGGGGCCCTGATCCGGCGCAGGATCGCCTACGCCGGCTCGCTGATCGGCGGGATCGCCGAAACGCAGGAAATGCTGGACTTTTGTGCCGAACACGGGGTGGTGGCCGACATCGAGATGGTGGGCGCCGGCCAACTTAATGATGCCTACGACCGCATGGTTGCAGGAGACGTAAAATACCGGTTCGTGCTGGACGCCAGCACGCTGCAGGCAGCAGCCCAGGAGGCAGACGCATGAGCACGCTTTTCACCAAAATCCTGAACGGCGAGATTCCTGGCCGGTTCGTGTGGCGCGAAGACGACGTCTCCGCGTTCCTCACCACCGGTCCGCTGGCCGACGGCCACACGCTGGTGGTCCCCACCGAGGAAGTGGACCGCTGGACTGACGCAGCGCCGGAGACCCTCGCCCGGGTCATGGAGGTTGCGCGGCGCATCGGTGCAGTCCAGGTGGACATTTTCGGCGCCCGGCGGGCCGGCCTCATCGTGGCCGGCTACGAGATCAACCACCTGCACGTGCACGTGTGGCCCTCGCGCAGCATGGCCGACTTCGATTTCGGCTCTGCAGACCAGAGCCCGGACCCGGACGTCCTGGACGCCAATGCTGAAAAGCTGCGCGACGGCCTCCGGGCAGCCGGGTACGGCAAGTTCGTCCCGGTGTCCTGACCCCGGGAGGCTCAGCCCCTGCGGGGCGTCATCGCCACCATTCCGGCATACGTGAAGCCGCCGCCGAAGCCGAACAGCAGAGCCGGAACGTCCGCGGGGATCTGTCCGCTGTGCCACCACTTGCTCAGCCCCAGCGGAACGCTTGCCGCGGACGTGTTCCCCGACTCCGTGACGTCGGTAATGACGACGCGGTCCGACATGCCCAGGGCGTCCGCCAGGGGTTCGATGATGCGAAGGTTGGCCTGGTGCGCGGCCAGGACCTGGATGTCGTCCAGTTCAAGCCCGGCACGGGCCACCACTTCGCGGGCCCGGTCCGGTGCCTTGGTGAGGGCCCACCGGAGCACTTCACGGCCGTTCTGGAAAAACCTGCCCGACGGCGGTGAGATCCGGACGGCGTCGGCCATGCCGGCCTCGGATCCCCACACCACCGGCCCAATCCGCGGGCTGTCGGATGGGCGTACGACGGCGGCGCCGGCACCATCGGCGGTGAGCACCGCCGTCGCGCGGTCCGTCCAGTCGGTGACGGTGGAGAGCGTCTCCGCCCCGACGACGATGGCGTGGGTGGCGCTGCCGGTGCGGATGGCCTGGTCGGCGACGCCGAGCGCGTATTCAAAGCCCGAGCAGGCGGTATTGACGTCCATGATCCCGGGGCCCCGGCCGTCCCGGCCGAGCCCAAGCGCGTCGGCCACGCGTCCGGCAGTGTTGGGTGAGCGCTCGGCGGCGGTGGTCGTTGCGACCACCACGAGGTCGATGTCCGTTGCAGCCACCCCGGAATCTGCCAGGGCCATCCGGGCGGCCGGGACCGCGAGGTCCACCACGGTTTCGCCGTCCGCGACGATGTGCCGGGTGACGATGCCCGTGCGCTGGCGGATCCATTCGTCGCTGGTGTCCATCATGGCTTCGAGCTCATGGTTGTCCATGATCCTCGCCGGCTGGGCGTGGCCGAGGCCGGCGATCTCTGTCCCTGCCGGGCCGTGGGCAAGCGTGAGCTTCATGGGATTCCTCTCGTAAAGGCGGACCGCCGTCAGGCGGGGGCCAGGGCTTTGTTCAGCACGGTGCGGATGCGCTTTTCCGATACCGAGTAGGCAGTTCCGAGTTCGACGGCGAAAAGGCTCACCCTGAGCTCCTCGATCATCCAGCGCACCTGGGTTAATTCCCGTCCGGCCCGCCGCCCCGGCAGCAGGGCCGAGACCGCGTCGTCGTAGTCGTCCTCCAAACGCTGGACGACGGCCATGTTCAGCGCATCCCGCTGCACGTTGCCGGGCAGGCGTTCAAGCCGCTTCTCAATGGCGGACAGGTAGCGTGGCAGCTGGCTGAGCTGGGCGTAACCCGTGCGTGCTACAAACCCCGGATAGACCAGCTGTCCCAACTGGCTCTTGATGTCGTTCAGCGCGCTGATCAGGGCAAGGCTGGTGGTGCCCTTCAACTGCTTTTCAATCCGGCGGGTGCTGGCCAGGATGCGTTCCACGACCGCCGTCACGGTAAACACGGTGTCGATCAGCTCGGCCCGCACCAGCTCGTAGAGCTGGTCGAACGCCATGCGGTCCCAGGGCAGCTCCGCAGGAGTGAGCTTGTCGATGGCGGCCAGGGCGCAGTCTGCGATCAGCGCCGCCACGGAACCGTGCGGGTTCTGGCTGAAGGTGAGCTTTTCGGTATTGCTCAGGTGTTCCAGGACGTACCGGTCAGGCGCCGGGACGCGCAGGGCCAGCAGCCGGACCACGCCGCCCCGCATCGCGTCGAGTTGCTCCTCTTCCGTCTGGAAGACACGGAGGGACACTGACGTCCCCCGGTCCACCAGGGCCGGATAACCGGTGACGGTGTGTCCCTTCACCAGGCTGCTGACCTGGCGCTCTATGGTGCCGAACGTCCACTCCGTCAGGCCGTCCTGCTCCGCGAACGTGCCCCCGGCAGGGGATCCCGTGGCAGGGGCGCCGTGGCGGCGGGGCTGCGTCCCGCCGTCGTCCGCTGTGCCGTTCCCGGCCTGGGTCTTTTTGCCGTTGGCGGGCGCCGCGGAGGCCGGTGTGGCGCCGAGCGATTCGGCGATGGCGCGCCGGGTGGCGGGAGCAAGCCGTTCCTGGAGCTCTCCAAGGTCCTTGCCTTCGCCCAGGACCTTGCCCCTGCTGTCCACCACCTTGAAGCTCACGCGCAGGTGCGGGGGCACCGCATCCCAGTTCCAGGAACCGGGCGGAATGATGGCACCGCGGAGGCGCCGCAGCGCGAGCTCCAGCGACGGCTCCAGCCCGTCCGTGGCCGGATCAAAATCCGTTTCGAGGACGGCCACCGCCTGCCGGGCTACATCCGGGGCGGGGACGAAGTTCTTCCGCACCTGCTTCGGCAGTGACTTGATCAGGGCGGTCACCAGCTCAACGCGCTGCCCTGGAATGAGCCAGCGGAACGGCGCGTCCTCCAGCTGGTTTAGGAACAGCACCGGCACTTCCGCCGTGACGCCGTCGGACGGATTGGGTGCCGAGCCCGGGGCCACCGGGTGGAATTCGTAGCTGAGGGGGAGCTCGAAGCCCTTGTGCAGCCAGGTTTTCGGATAGGCGGATTCGTTCAGGCCGTCGGCGTCGTCGCTCAGGAGCAGCGACTTGTCGAAGTCCAGCAGGTCCGGATTCCCGCGCCTGGCATCCTTCCACCACTTATCGAAATGGCGTTCGGACACCACGTCCTGGCCGATGCGGGCGTCGTAGAACTCGAACAGCGTTTCGTCGTCCACCAGCAGGTCGCGGCGGCGCATGCGCGCTTCGAGCTCCTCGACTTCGTTCAGGAGCGCCCGGTTGCGGTGAAAGAACTTGTGGTGCGTACGCCAGTCGCCCTCCACCAGGGCGTGCCGGATGAACAGCTCGCGCGCCACCACCGGGTCCACCCGCCCGTAGTTGATCCTGCGCTGGGCGATGATCGGGACGCCGTAGAGCGTGACCTTCTCGTAGGCCATGACGGCGCCCTGGCGGGTGGACCAGTGCGGCTCGCTGTAGCTGCGTTTCACCAGGTCCGGTGCCACCTGCTCGGCCCAGAGGGGATCGAACTTCGCGGCGACCCTGGCCCAGAGCCGGCTGGTTTCCACCAGCTCGGCGGCCATCACGAACGTGGGGGATTTCTTGAACAGCGCGGACCCGGGGAAAATCGCAAACCGGCTGCCGCGGGCACCGGCATACTCACGCTTGCGCTCATCGAGGATGCCGATATGGCTCAGGAGTCCGGAGAGCAGGCTGATGTGGATGCCGTCGTGGTTGCCCACGGGGTCGGCCAGCCGCTTGTTGTCCAGGCTGATGCCCAGCAGCCGGGCGAGCTGGCGCAGCTGGGCGAAGAGGTCCTGCCACTCCCGGACCCGGAGGTAGTTGATGAATTCGGCGCGGCAGAGGCGGCGGAAGGCCGACGACGAGAGTTCCTGCTGCTTTTCCTGCAGATAGTTCCACAGGTTCAGGTAGCCGGTGAAATCGGAGTTTTCGTCGCGGAAGCGGTTGTGCTTTTCCGCCGCCAGCTGCTGCTTGTCCGTGGGACGTTCCCGCGGATCCTGGATGGTGAGCGCCGCGGCGAGGACCATGACCTCCCGGACGCAGCCGCGTTTGCCGGCCTCGACGATCATCCGGCCCAGCCGGGGATCCACCGGCAACTGCGCCAGTTTCTGCCCGACGGCGGTGAGGCCCCCGCCGCTGGACTCTGCCTTTCCCGTTGCCTTCTGTGGCCGGGGCGGGGCCAGGGCGCCCAGTTCGCGCAGCAGCGTGACGCCGTCGTTGATGGCCCGCGTTTCCGGCGGCTCGACGAACGGGAAGTCCTCCACATCCTTGGGCCCGCGGGCCACGCCCATGGCCGTCATCTGCAGGATGACCGCTGCCAAGTTGGTCCGCAGGATCTCCGGATCCGTGAACTGGGGGCGGGAGTCGAAGTCCTCTTCCGAGTACAGCCGGATTGCGATGCCGTCCGAGACGCGGCCGCAGCGGCCCGACCGCTGGTTGGCCGAGGCCTGGGACACGCGTTCGATCGGCAGCCGCTGGACCTTGGTGCGGTGCGAGTAGCGGGAAATGCGGGCCGTGCCGGTGTCGATGACGTACTTGATGCCCGGGACTGTCAGTGACGTCTCCGCCACGTTGGTGGCCAGCACGATCCGGCGCTTGCTGCCGGGGTGGAAGACCTTGTGCTGCTCCTGCAGGCTCAGCCGTGCGAAGAGGGGCAGTACTTCGGTGTTGGCCAGCCGCCGGTTGGCCTGGATGCGCGCCTGCAGGGCCTCTGCCGCGTCCCGGATTTCGCGCTCGCCGGAGAAGAACACCAGGATGTCGCCGGGCGCCTCGGCAGCGAGTTCGTCGACGGCGTCGCAGACCGCGTCCAAAGGATCCCGGTCCTCTTCGAGTTCGTCATCCGAGGATTCGTCCTCGTCCGTCTTCGGCTGGGAGAGGGGCCGGTAGCGGATTTCCACGGGGTAGGTCCGGCCCGAGACTTCGACGATGGGCGCGGGTTTCTCCGGAGTGCCGAAGTGGTTGGCGAAACGTTCGGGATCGATGGTGGCCGAGGTGATGATGACCTTCAGGTCCGGCCGCTGGGGGAGGATTCGCTTGAGGTAGCCCAGGATGAAGTCGATGTTGAGGCTGCGTTCGTGGGCTTCGTCGATGATGATCGCGTTGTACTTGCGCAGCAGCTTGTCGCGCTGGATCTCAGCCAGCAGGATGCCGTCGGTCATCAGCTTGACCTTGGTTTCCTTGCTGACTTCGCCGGTGAAACGGACCTGGAATCCCACTTCCTGGCCGATCTCCACACCAAGTTCCTCGGCGATGCGCTCAGCCACGGTGCGTGCCGCCAGCCGGCGGGGCTGCGTATGGCCGATCAGCCCGTTGTCCCCGAGCCCCAGTTCCAGGCACATCTTGGGGATCTGCGTGGTCTTTCCGGAGCCGGTCTCGCCGGCGATGATGGTCACCTGGTTGGCGGCGATCGCTGCCATCAGATCGTCGCGGCGCTCGGATACCGGCAGCTCGGCGGGATAGGAAATATGAAAAGTCATGGCTGCAGACAGTCTACTGCGGGGATGCCGGTGCCTTCCGGTTCGACTGTCTGCGGCGGCCGCTGTGACCTAGAAGATGCGGAGGGTGTAGCCGGCGCTTGGCGGGTCCAGCGTGGACCAGTCCTCGTGCGAGGCAGCCGGGGGCGTGTGGCCCCGGCCGCCGCCGAGGAAAGCTGCGGCGGTGGCTGCGGCCCCGAGGAAGAGGATGATGACGATGATGCTTGCGAGGATCTCCATGCCCTCAATGCTTCTCCTGCCAGTGGTCCCCGGACAGTGGCAGGAATGACCAAAAAGCTATAATTCCTGCCATAGTGGGTACATGCTCAAAACTGTGGCTGTGATCGTGGTTCCCGAGTTTTCGATCTTCGAGTTCGGCACCGCCTGCGAGGTGTTCGGGATCGATCGGTCCGGCCGGGGCACAGGCGTTCCGGCTTTCGATTTCAAGGTCTGCACCCCGTCTCCCGGCGATGTCCGGCTGAAATCGGGGCTGTCCATGAATGTCAGCTTCGGATTGGAGGCCACGGAAGACGCTGACCTGGTCATCCTGCCGCCGTATGGTTCGGGCCGGGACCTGCCCGAATCCGTCCTTGAAGCCCTGCGGGCCGCGGATGCCAGGGGAGCGTGGGTGATGTCGATCTGCTCAGGAGCTTTCGGACTGGCCCGCGCCGGGCTGCTCGACGGCCGGCGCTGCACCACGCACTGGCGCTTCTCCGCAGAGCTTGCTGCCCGGCACCCGCTGGTCCGCGTCGATGAGAACGTGCTATACGTCCAGGACGGAAATATCATCTCCTCGGCAGGCACCGCTGCTGGAATCGATGCCTGCCTGCACCTGGTGCGGGTTGAACTGGGAGCGCAGGTGGCATCGGCCATCGCCCGGGACATGGTGGTCCCGCCGCACCGGGACGGAGGCCAGGCACAGTTCATCGAGCGGCCGATCCCCGCTTGCGGCTCGGCACCGATCGAAGCGCTGTTGCGGTGGATGGTGGAGAACCTGGACCGCGAGCACACCGTTAACGACCTCGCCGGACGCGTGCACATGTCCGCCAGGACGTTCGCGCGGAAGTTCAGGTCGGAAACCGGCGCGACGCCCGCTGCCTGGCTCAACTCGCAGCGCGTGCTGCGGGCACAGGAACTGCTGGAATCAACGGACCTGAATATTGACGAAGTTGCCAGGGACTCGGGGTTCGGGCACTCCGTCCTGCTGCGCCATCACTTCGCCAAGGTTCTCGGAACCAGCCCGCAGTCGTACCGCCGGGCCTTCCGCGGGCAGTTGGCCGCAGCCGGCTAGGCTATGGGCCGCCGCCCTCCGGCGCCGTCCGGTCCCGCTCGGCGGCCGCCCGGGCGGTGTCCACCAGTACCCGCCATGGGCCGGTAACCGCGTGTTCGGGCAGTGCAGCCCGGCGCTGGCCGGCCCTGATGGAGTAGAAGAAGCGGTCCGGCCCTGGCGCTTCGAAGGCTGCCGCTGCTGCGCGCGGTGTGCTTGGGACCGCATCCCACGGACACGCCTCGACGAGGGGCTGCCACTGGCTGAGGTCCGTATCCGTCCGGGCATCGACTGTCCAAACCCGGGTCAGCGCCGCGATTCCGCCGGAGCGCTCCACCTTGATCTTCATGGCCTGGTCCCTGGGCTGGGCGCCCGGCTGCCGGCATGCCGGCAGCCGGGCCGCGGCTAAACCTTGACCTTCACAGTGTCCCACGCCTGCCGCACGGCGTCATGCTCCGCCGAGCCGGTGCCAAAAAGCCCCGTGGCGGCCCGGACCGTGGCACGGGCAAACACGGAGAACGTGGCGGCCGGCGGCAATGAACCGCCGGTCAATGCCTCGTACCAGATGTGGCCGGGAGCGTCCCAGGCATAGCCGCCCAGGGCGTCCGCCACGAGGTAGAAAGCCCGGTTGGGAATACCGGAATTGATGTGGACGCCGCCATTGTCCGCACTGGTGCGGACGTAGGAGTCCATGGAGTCCGGCTGCGGGTCCTTGCCCAGCACGTCGTCGCCGTACGCCGTTCCCGGTGCCTTCATGGAGCGCAGGGCCCGCCCCTGCACCTGCCGGGTGAAGAGGCCCTCGCCAATCAGCCAGCTGGCTTCGCCGGTGGCCTGGTTCTTCACGTACTGCTCCACGAGCGCTCCGAAGACATCGGACATGGACTCATTCAGGGCGCCGGCCTGGTTCCGGTAGGCCAGGCCGGCGGAGAACTGCGTCACACCGTGGGCAAGCTCGTGCCCGATGACGCTGACGGACTTGGTGAAGCGTTCGAACACTTCGCCGTCGCCGTCCCCGAAGACCATCTGGCTGCCGTTCCAGAACGCATTGTCATAAAGCCTGCCGAAATGCACGGTCGCCTCAAGGTGCAGCCCGAGCCCGTCGATCGAGTCACGGCCGAACGCGTCGGCGTAGAGCCGGTGCGTGTGGCCGAGCCCGTCGTACGCCTCATCGGTGGCGGCATCCTGCGTGGCCGGCGCACCCTCCTTTCTGGCAAGCCCGCCGGGAAGGGTCTCTGTGCTGCCGGCGTCGTAGATGGTGCGGCTGACCGGCCCCGGCTTGGCCTGGAGCACACCCGGCGCCACGGCAGGAGCGGGCCGGGCGCGGGCAACGTGGAAGGACTCGACATGGCCCAGGGCCTTCCGCGCGGCGGCAGCCGCGGACGAGAACCCCGGCACATCCTGCCGGGCCAGGCGCCGCAGCAGATAGGGCGGGACGATGGAACAAAACGGAACATACATGGCGTAACCCCCTCAGCTAGGTGGTGCCAGCCTATGAAGGGGGACCGACAACCATCGGCAGGCCGGATATATTGTCTCCCCTTCCGCACACGGCGGCAGCGCGCGTGGGTACGGTAGGCCCATGGCACAGACCAAGAAGCCGAAGAAACCCGGCGGAACCCTCCTGACCGTCATCATCGCCTTCCTGGCGAACTTCCTTGTCGCAGCGGCGAAGTCGGTGGCCGCCGTCCTTTCGGGTTCGGCCTCCATGGCGGCGGAGGCAGCGCATTCCTGGGCCGACACCGGAAACCAGGTGTTCCTGTTCCTCGCGGAGCGTCGCTCAGCCCGGCCGCGCGACTCCGGCCATCCCATGGGATATGGCCGCGAAGCCTATGTCTGGTCGATGTTCGCCGCCTTCGGGCTCTTCACCGCGGGCGCGGTGGTGTCCATCATGCACGGCATCCAGGAAATCATTGCCCCGGAGCCGGCGGCCGACTTTACGGTCGCGTACGTGGTGCTTGCCGTGGCGTTCGTCTTTGAGGGCATTTCCTTCGTGCAGGCCTTCCGGCAGACGCGGAAGGCCGCCCGCGAGCTGGAGCGGCACACCCTGGAGCAGGTCCTCATCAGCTCGGATCCCACCCTGCGCGCCGTCTTCGCCGAGGACTCGGCCGCGCTGATTGGCCTGGTGGTGGCCTTCATCGGGGTGTTCCTGCACCAGGTCACGGGCTCGCCGCTGCCCGATGCCGTGGGGTCGATCCTCGTCGGCGTGCTGCTGGCCGTCGTCGCCGTGGTGCTCATCGACCGGAACCGGCGCTTCCTGGTAGGCCAGGGGGTCACGCCCGACATCGAGCGCTCCATGGCGCAGCGCCTGCTGGAGCACCGGGACATCGCCCGGCTCACCTACCTGCATCTCGAATTCGTGGGCCCGAGCAGGCTCTACCTCGTTGCGGCGGTGGACCTGGAGGGGGACCGCCCGGAGCACGAAGTGGCCCGGACCCTCCGGCGGATCGAACGGGACCTGGAGGACCACGCAACCGTGGAGGAAGCCGTGCTGACCCTGGCTACCCTGGATGAGGCCACGCTGCGTTTCTAGACCGCGACGTCCAGGGCAGCAGGGGGCCTGCGGGGCCGCGGCCGCGGCGCAGCAGGTGCGGGACAACGAAAAACCCCGCCGTGTGGAAACGGCGGGGTTTTCTGCTGGTGCCCTCGGTAGGATTCGAACCTACGGCCTTCTGCTCCGGAGGCAGACGCTCTATCCCCTGAGCTACGAGGGCAATCCGGATATCCTGCCTTCCCGGCGGGACGTCCTAGAGCTTAGCACCTCAGTAACCAGAGAACGAATCCGCGTGCACGCGCCGCGCGCCGGCGCTTTTGGCGGCGCGGCGGAGGGACGCCGTGCTGGCCGGCGACCCCGAAACGTACACGTCGCGCGCGGCGATGTCCGGGACAAGGGCCAGCAGCGCAGCCCTGTCCAGCCTGCCCGCCGGGCCTGGGCCGCGGCCACCTCCGGCGGCCAGGCCGGCGGGCGGCTCCGAACCGTCCGCCAGCCGTACCAGCACCCGGACACCTGAGGTCCGGAGCTCATCGGCGTAGGCAACCTCGTCCGCACTCCGGGCGAGGTACAGCAGCACGGCGTCCCGCTGCTGCAGGCCCCCGGACGACACGTATGAGACAAACGGCGTGATGCCGATTCCCGCGGCTATGAGCAGCACCGGCCGCCGCGGGTCCCGCGGAAGGACGAAGTCGCCGCCCACGGAGGTGGCCATCAGCTCGTCGCCGGGCTGCAATTCCAGCAGGGCCTTCTTGGCATGGGACAGCGGCCCGGCAGTGCGCACGCCGAACTTCACCAGGCGGTCCTGCGGGGAACCTGCCAGGCTGAACACGCGGCGCCGCCCTTTTCCATCAGATTTTGCATACGGAAGGTCCAGCTCCATGTACTGGCCGGGCAGGAAGCGCACCGGACGCGAGGGCTTGAAGGAAAACTCCGACGTGCTGGGCGTCAGCGGACGGACGCCCGTGAACTGCAGCCTGACCTTGCCCCGCTGGCCCGCAACGAACGCAAGGAGGTTGCCGAGC
Organism: Arthrobacter sp. C152; assembly: GCF_054890965.1. Taxonomy (NCBI): domain Bacteria; kingdom Bacillati; phylum Actinomycetota; class Actinomycetes; order Micrococcales; family Micrococcaceae; genus Arthrobacter; species Arthrobacter sp. C152. The sequence goes on along the minus strand of NZ_JBTZSU010000007.1, from coordinate 49,121 downwards.
AGCAGGGCTGCCTCCGGCGAGTTGGCCAGGAAGCCCAGGTTGTACGGGACGGCAAACACCACTGCGACCAGGGCGGCCAGTGCCAGCTGTTGCCAGCGGCGCGGAGGCAGCGTGAGCGGCTCGGTGAGCATGAACCCCACGAAGAACAGCACGGGGCGCTGCGCCAGGGCCTGCCAGATCCCCATGCCGGCGGACATGCCGGAGCGCATCAGCTCCGCGGAGATGATGGCAGTGGCAAGCAGGACGAACACCGAGGCCATGGGGAACTTCCGTGTCCGGTACAGCACCAGTGCGGCGCCGGGCACCAGCACCCACAGCATGGCGGGCGTCGCGGCCCACCAGGTGGCGATGTTGAGTCCGGTAAGTCCGGTGACGAAGGCTCCGGCAGCGGCCGGGTTGAAGATGTGCCGCCCGCGCCAGGCCAAGGCGTATTTCGACGCCGACGCCAGCACGCAGGCAAGCGCCACGCCGGCCAGGTCCAGGGGCTGGAGGGACGGCCAGAACAGGAAGTACAGCAGCAGCCCGGTGATCAGCGAGGACTCCGTATGGGGGTTGACCCTGAAGAGCGCTGCCAGTGCCCGGTTTGAGGCGTAGGTCAGGCCCAGGCACAGTGCCAGGTGCACCAGCATGGGGAGGATGCCAAACGTCAGCCAGCCCAGCACATTCAGCAGCAGGCTGTAGGCGGCGAGGGCGGCGAGGACCAGCAGGATGAGCCGGTACATGGTGTACCGGCCCACCGCGGTGTCCACGCGTCCGGCCAGGGATGCGGCCGTCCCGGCCGACGGTGTTTCAACAGGGCTCATGAGAACAGTGTCCCTTCAAATTCGGGCGACCAGGCGGCGCTGCCGTCGGAAAAAACCGTCAGCCAGGAGAAATCGAACACGTCCTCCAGTGCGGCGCCGGGGACGAAGAAGAGGGCCGTGGCGAGGGCGTCGGCCACCATGGCGGTGTCTGCGAGGGTCCAGGTGGCGACGGCGGTCCGGACCGGCTGCCCGGTGGTCCCGTCGAGGACGTGGTGCAGTCCGTCGCCCCAGGCGCGCCGGTTGGCAGCGGAGGCGCACAGCGCACGGCCGGCAAGGTCAATGACGCCGATGGCCTTCGCGGGGTCGTACGGGTGCTCAAGCCCCACGGGAATGGGATCGGGTCCCCGTGCCAGCAGGTCCCCGCTGCCGTCAACCACGAAGCTGTCCACGCCGGCGGCCGCCAGTTCGGCCGCCAGCAGGTCCACCGGCAGGCCCTTGCCTGCGGCCCCGATGTCCAGCACCACAGGTGCGCCCGCCGAGAGGGTGCTGCCCTCCCAGGCCAGCACGGACTCCCAGGCCGGCGCGGGCACCGGAGGGCCGGCCGGCACAAGCGAGTACCCGGCGTCATACCCCAGGCGTTCCAGGCTGCCGCCGATGAGCGGGGTCATGGCGCCGCCGGTCAGGCGGTACAGGGTTGCATAGAGGGGCCCGAGGGCGGCGGCCTCGTCCGGGAAGCCGTAGCGGCCAGGCTCCCGCGCCATCGCCGCCACCAGCGAGTCAGGCCGGAAACGGGACCACGCGGCGTCGAACGCTTCAACCCTGTCCAGCAGCCGCGCCCGCAGCGACGGCGGCAGCGGCAAGGCAGTGGAGATGACCCAGCCGGTCCCGATCCCCGTAAACGAAAAGTCCTCCCGGCCGGCGGCCACCCCCTACTGCGCCTCCGCCTTGATCTTCTCCAGGGCCTGGTTGAACCCGCCGCTGGTCAGCGAGGAGCCGGCCACCTTGGACACTCTGAGTTCGTCGATGTTCCGGCCCACCACCTGCGCCGCGATGCCGCCGGCGAATTCGCCCTGGAACTTCCGGGTGTTCGGGTTGGACGGGTGCTGGGTAATCTGCACGCCGGTAACCGTGCCCGCAGCCAGCGTCAGCTGCACGCCCACCGTTTCGGTACCGTTGGGGGAAACGTAGTTCCCGTCCGCGCTGTAGGTCCCGTCCCTGTACACGGACCCGCTGCCCGCCAGCGCAGACGTTCCGGGCGAGGGCGCGGCGGACGCTCCAGCGGTGGTGCCGGGGGAAGCGGGCGCGGGTTCGGCGGCAGAGGGTGCGCAGCCGGCCACCGTGCCGGCAAGGGACAGGCCGGCAATTCCGGCATAGACACCGTTGCGCAGTGCGCCTGCCGGTGCCGCGTTCCTCATTGCAGTGCTTTTCGGCTTGGAGGGTCTCATTAAGGCTCTCGTTTCACTCGTCGGTCACATCCTGCGCCTGTGGCTACGGTCTTCTCAACGCCGGATGGGCCTCAATGGTTCACCGTGTGGCGCGCTTCACAGGCCCGGGCCGGCCGGGCACCCGGCGGGGCCGTCAAATTCTTTGCTGTCACTGGCCCCCGGTAGTCTAGAGGGGTGACTCCCGAAGAACTTTCCCTCGCCATATCCGCCTGCCTCAAGGACGCCGTCGCCGCCGGCGAGATTGCCCTCGCCGCGTCAGCAGTTCCCGAGGACGTGCGAGTGGAGCGGCCCAAGAACCGGGAGCACGGCGACTGGGCCACCAACATCGCCCTGCAGCTGGCCAAGCAGGCCGGCACCAACCCGCGCGAGTTCGCCGGCGTGCTCAGCGCCCGCCTGAAGTCGATCAACGGCGTCTCCGCCGTGGACATTGCCGGCCCGGGCTTCCTGAACATCACCGTGGACGCCGCGGTGGCCGGCGCCCTGGCAAAGGCCATCGTCGAGGCCGGCAAGGAGTACGGGACCAACGCCGCGCTCGCCGGGCGCACCGTCAACATGGAGTTCGTCTCCGCCAACCCCACCGGGCCCCTCCACATCGGCCACACCCGCTGGGCCGCGCTGGGCGACTCCATCGCCCGGGTGCTGCGCGCCTCCGGCGCCGACGTCACTGCCGAGTACTACATCAACGACGCCGGCTCGCAGATGAACACCTTCGCCACGTCCGTCTACTCCCGCCTCCACGGCCTTCCCGTGCCGGACGGCGGCTACCCGGGACAGTACATTTCCGACCTCGGCCACGAGGTCCTCAGCGCCCACCCGGACATCCGCGAACTCACCGAAGTTGCCGCGCTGCCGGTCATCCGGGCTGCCGCCTACGAGGCCCAGATGAAAGACATCAAGGCCACCCTGGCGGACTTCGGCGTCGAATTCGACGTCTTCTTCTCGGAGCAGGAACTGCACGACGCCGGCGCGATCGAAAGTGCCGTTGCGCGCCTTCGCGAACAGGGCCACGTGTTCGACGACGGCGGCGCCGTCTGGCTGCGGACCACCGACTTTGGCGACGACAAGGACCGCGTGCTGATCCGCGCCAACGGCGAGCCAACCTACTTCGCCGCCGACGCCGCCTACTACCTGTCCAAGAAGGACCGCGGCTTCACCGAGAAGATCTACCTCCTCGGCGCCGACCACCATGGCTACATCAACCGGCTCAAGGCCATCGCGGCCGCCGCCGGCGACGACCCCGAGGCCAACATCGAAGTGCTGATCGGGCAGCTGGTGTCCGTCAACGGCGCCAAGCTGTCCAAGCGGGCGGGCAACATCATCGAGCTCAAGGACCTGATCGACTGGCTCGGCAAGGACGCCGTGCGCTACTCGCTGGCGCGCTTCCCCGCGGACTCGCCGCTGACGCTGGACCCGGAGCTGCTGAAGAAGCACAGCAACGAGAACCCCGTGTTCTACGTTCAGTATGCCCACGCCCGCTCCCGCGGTGCCGCCCGCAACGCCGTGGCGGCCGGCGTCGAACGCCACGTGGACGGCCGGGAAAGCTTCGACGCCTCGCTGCTGGACCACGCCACCGAGAACGAACTGCTCTCCTACCTGGGCAGCTACCCCTCCATCGTTGCCAAGGCCGCGGAACTGCGCGAACCGCACCGTGTGGCGCGCCACCTGGAGACCATCGCCGGCGCCTACCACCGCTGGTACGACGCCTGCCGGATTGCCCCCATGGGCGAGGAAGCCGTGACCGACCTCAACCGCACCCGGCTGTGGCTCAACGACGCCACCAGCCAGGTGCTGGCCAATGGCCTGGACCTGCTGGGCGTCTCCGCGCCGGAACGGATGTAACCGCCATGTCAGTAGCTTCGAACACCGCTGCGTCCCCGCTTGCCCCGGAGTGGCTGCAGGTCCCGGCCGACCTGAACGCGCTGCACCGGCCCATGTGGGCCGGCAGCGTGGACCGTAACGACGCAGGCGTCCTCACCGTGGGGGGAGTGGACGTCCATGAACTCAAGGCGCAGTTCGGCACGCCCCTGTTCGTCATGGACGAGTCCGACTTCCGAGCCCGGGCCCGCGCCTTCAAGGATTCCTTCGATGCCGCCTTCGCCGACATCTGCGGCGGCGTGGACGTCTACTACGCCGGCAAATCCTTCCTGTGCACCGCCGTGGTGAAGTGGGTGGAGGAGGAAGGACTGCGCCTGGACACCGCCTCCGGGGGCGAACTGGCCGTGGCGGCCCGCGCCGGAATCGCCGGGGAACGGGTGGCGCTGCACGGCAACAACAAATCCGACGCCGAGATCAACCGCGCCCTGGACATGAAGCTGGGCCGCATCGTGGTGGACAGCCTGGACGAACTGGTCCGGGTGGGCGCACTCGCCCAGGCCCGCGGCGTGCAGGCGAAGGTCATGCTGCGGCTCACGCCCGGCGTGCACGCCCACACCCATGAGTTCATCGCCACTGCGCACGAGGACCAAAAGTTCGGCCTGTCCATGGCGGCGGACACCACCGACGAAGCCGGCGTTTCCGCCGCCGAGGAAGCGGTGGCGGCCGCCTCGGCGCACCCCGGCATTGAACTGCTGGGCCTGCACTGCCACATCGGCTCGCAGATCTTCGAACCGGACGGTTTCGCGCTGGCCGCCGAGAAGCTGCTCAGGTTCCTGGCGGCCATGCAGGACAAGTACTCCATCACCATGCCCGAACTGGACCTCGGCGGCGGGTACGGGATTGCCTACACCCCGGTGGACACCCCGCGCCCCGCAGCGGAGATCGCGACGGCCATGGCCGCCGTCGTGCGTTCCACCTGCGCCGAACTGGGCATCGGTGCGCCGCGCATCTCCATCGAGCCCGGCCGTGCCATCGTGGGCAGCACCACCTTCACCCTGTATGAGGTGGGCACGCTCAAGACCGTCCGCGTGGATGCCCCGGCCGTTTCCGGGGACGGTGACGCGGGCAACAACGTTACGTATCCGCGGCGCTATGTTTCGGTGGACGGCGGCATGAGCGACAACGCCCGGCCGGTGCTGTACGACGCGGATTACTCGGCGATTCTGGCCTCGCGCACATCGTCGGCGGCCCCGCAGCTGTCCCGCGTGGTGGGCAAACATTGCGAGAGCGGCGACATAGTTGTTAGAGATGTATATCTGCCCGAGGACGTGGCAGCCGGTGATCTGCTTGCCGTACCGGGAACCGGCGCCTACTGCTGGGCCCTCTCGAGCAACTACAACTATCTGGCCCGGCCGGGCGTTGTCGCGGTGCGCGACGGATCTGCCCGGCTGATTGTCCGCGGGGAAACCGAAGAAGATCTGCTGAACCGCGACATGGGAGCCTGAATGACGGAAATGCGAACCCTGAAAGTGGCCCTGCTGGGCTGTGGCAACGTTGGGGCCCAGGTTGCGCGGATCCTTATTGAGGACGCCGACGCCCTTGCCGCCCGCACGGGCGCCCGCCTGCAGCTCAGCGGGATCGCCGTGCGCAACGTCAACTCGCCCCGCGACGTTGAACTGCCGCAGGACCTGTTCACCACCGACGCCGAGACCCTGGTCAAGGACGCCGACCTCGTGATCGAGCTGATGGGCGGCATCGAGCCCGCCCGCACGCTGATCCTCTCCGCGCTGCGCAACGGCGCCTGCGTGGTGACCGGCAACAAGGCGCTGCTGGCCCAGGACGGCCCCACGCTGTACGAAGAGGCCGACAAAGCCGGCGTGCAGCTCTCCTACGAGGCCGCCGTGGCCGGTGCCATCCCGATCCTGCGCCCCATCCGTGACAGCCTCTCGGGCGACCGCATCACCCGCGTGCTGGGCATCGTCAACGGCACCACCAACTTCATCCTCGACCAGATGGACACCACCGGCGCCCAGTTCGCCGATGCCCTGGCCGAAGCCCAGCGCCTCGGTTACGCCGAAGCCGACCCCACAGCCGACGTCGAAGGCCACGACGCCGCCGCGAAGGCCGCCATCCTGGCCTCGCTGTCCTTCCACACCCGGTTCGGGCTGGAGAACGTCTACTGCGAAGGCATCAGCTCCGTCACCGCCTCGGACATCGCCGCCGCAAAGGACGCAGGCTTCGTCATCAAGCTGCTGGCCATCGCGGAAAAACTGACGGACGCCGACGGCAAGGACGGCGTGTCCGTCCGCGTGCACCCCACACTGCTGCCGCGCGAGCACCCGCTGGCCGCCGTCCACGGCGCGTTCAACGCGGTTTTCATTGAGGCCGAAAACGCCGGCGAACTCATGTTCTACGGCCAGGGAGCCGGCGGTACCCCGACGGCCTCGGCAGTGCTGGGCGACCTCGTCTCCGCTGCCCGCCGCCTGGTCCTGGGCGGCCCCGGACGCACCGAGACCACCACCGGCCACGTCCCCGCGCTGCCGATCGACGCGGCCACCACCAGCTACTACATCGGCCTGGACGTTGCCGACCAGCCCGGCGTGCTCGCGAAGATCGCCCAGCTGTTCGCCGAACACGGCGTCTCCATCGAAATCATGCGGCAGACCATCCACCGCGACGCGGAATCCAACGTGGAGAGCGCCGAACTGCGGATCGTCACCCACCGCGCGTCAGAGGCTGCCCTCGCAGCCACCGTCGAGGCCGTGAAGGGCCTGGACGTCATCAATTCAGTTACATCCGTTCTGCGGGTAGAAGGAGTCTAAGTGGCTCACCAATGGCGCGGCGTCATCCGCGAATACGCTGACCGTTTGCCCGTAACGGAATCCACCAGGGTCATCACCCTGGGGGAGGGCGGCACTCCGCTGGTGCACGCGCAGAAGCTCTCCGAGCTCACCGGCTCGGAGGTCTACCTCAAGGTTGAGGGCATGAACCCCACCGGATCCTTCAAGGACCGGGGCATGACCATGGCCATGACCGCCGCCGTGGCATCCGGTGCCAAGGCCGTGGTCTGCGCCTCCACCGGCAACACCTCGGCCTCCGCCGCCGCCTACGCAACGGCGGCCGGCCTCAAGTGCGCCGTCCTGGTGCCCGAAGGAAAGATCTCCATGGGCAAGCTCAGCCAGGCCATCGCCCACGGCGCCACCCTGCTCCAGGTGGACGGCAACTTCGACAACTGCCTGGACATCGCCCGCAAGCTCGGCGAGTCCTACCCCGTGTTCCTGGTCAACTCCGTCAACCCCGCACGCATCCAGGGCCAGAAGACCGGTGCCTTCGAAGTCGTCGATGCCCTCGGCGACGCTCCGGACATCCACGTCCTGCCCGTCGGCAATGCCGGCAACATCACGGCGTACTGGAAGGGCTACAAGGAGTACTCCGCGCCCTTCGAGTCGGAAACCGCCGGAACCCTCCCCGCAGTGTCCACCAAGACCCCTGCCATGTGGGGCTTCCAGGCAGCCGGCGCGGCGCCCTTCGTCGCCGGCCACCCGATCACCGAGCCCGACACCATCGCCACCGCCATCCGGATCGGCAACCCCGCTTCCTGGGACGGTGCCGTCGGCGCACGCGACGAATCCGGCGGACTCATCGACGCCGTCACGGACGAGGAAATCCTGAACGCGCACCGCTGGCTCTCGTCGAAGGAAGGCGTCTTCGTGGAGCCGGGCTCCGCCGCGGGCGTGGCCGGCCTGATCAAGAAGCACGCCGCCGGCGAGGTCCCCAGCGGAAAGACCATCGTCATCACGGTTACCGGGCACGGACTCAAGGACCCCCAGTGGGCCCTGCGCACCGAGGACGGCAGCGAAGTCCAGCCGGTCAAGGTCCCCAACGATGTCGTCACCGTGGCAGCCGAACTGGGACTGGAAGAAAAATAGCCTTGGACACCACCTCGCAGGCCGTCGTCGGACTGCACCTCATCGAGCCGGGCCAGCGGGTCACCGTCCGCGTTCCCGCCACCACGGCCAACCTCGGCCCCGGCTACGACAGCCTGGGCCTGGCCTTGGCCCTGCATGACACGCTGACCGTCGAGAGCCTGGACACCGACGAACTGGTGTTCGACCTTCGCGGCGAAGGCGCCGACACCCTGCCGCGCGATGCCAGCCACCTGGTCATCCGGGCCATGGACACGGCGTTTGAACGCCTGGGATACCGCCACGGCGGCCTGAAGGTGACCGCGGAAAACGTCAACCCGCACGGCCGCGGGCTGGGCTCCTCCGCCTCCGCCGTGGTGGCCGCCGTTTCGGCAGCCAACGCCATGGTTCCCGCCGGGGACCGGCGCGGGAAGGACTGGATCCTCCAGCTCACCAGCGAATTGGAGGGCCACCCGGACAACGTCGCACCCGCCATTTTCGGCGGACTGGCGCTGTCGTGGCAGGACAGTGAGCAGTACAGCAGCACCAGTGCGCACGTGGTGGAGTCCGTCATTCCCATCGTGGCGGTTCCCAACTATGAACTGTCCACCGAGGCCGCCAGGGCACTTCTTCCGGCCTCGGTGGGCCACCACGCCGCCGCCATGAACTCGGGACGCGCCGCGCTGCTGATCCACGCGCTCACCGCCAAACCGGAGTTCCTGCTGGCCGGTACCGAGGACTACCTGCACCAGAGCTACCGCGCCGAAGCCATGCGCCCCAGCGCGGCGCTGATCGCGGCCCTGCGCAAAGCCGGGTATGCAGCCGTGGTGTCGGGGGCCGGGCCCACAGTGCTGGTGCTTGCCAACGGCGCAGAACAGGCCGGGGCGGCGCTCGAGTTCATCGAGTCCTTCACCGGCTCGAACACGCCCGACATTGGCTGGCGCGTTCTGAAGCTCGCAGTGGACGTTGAAGGTGCTAAGGTGGACTTGCACCGGCGGTAATTCCGCCTATCTGATCTGCTCCTGCATTCAGTTGCTTTTTGATCGACGACTGTGAATGTATTCCGGTGCCGCCTGCTTGGTCTGTCGCAGGAACCTGCAGCATCCAACTGCCCCTGAACCGTCAGCCCGGTGTTGCGCCACGGGCGCAGCGCAAGGTGAATCAGTATCCGGCCCTGCTGGCCGAAATCCAACCGGCAAGGCCGAAATCCCGGCTGCAGATCTGAACTGCAGCCCAGATCACATCATCGCGCCCAGCTCCCAGTCTGGACGCCGTCGAGGGGGAAGGATCCTTCGTGACCGAAACCACTGAGCTGTCACCAGCTGTGGAACTATCATCTTCTGCAGCCGCTGCGCCGGCTGCAACCGCCAAGAGCAGCGGCCTCGCCGGCCTGAAGCTCGCCCAGCTGCAGGCCCTCGCCAGCCAGCTCGGCATTTCCGGCGGATCCCGCATGCGCAAGGGGGACCTGGTCTCGGCCATCTCCGCCCACCGCGCGGGCACCCTGACCACCAAGGCCCCTGCCAAGGCAGCGGAAAAGCCGGTCGAAAGCCCCGTGGCGCCCGCCGCTGCTGCGCCGGCCCCGGAAGCCGCCGCCGTTGAGGCGCCCGCCTCCGAAGGCACCCGTGCCCGCGGCCGCGGCCGCAGCCGCCGCGCCGTCAGCGACGGGGTCGTCGCCCCCGCAACCGAAGCTCCCGCCGTCGAAACCGCCGCGGCACCGGCCGCCGGTGCCGAAGCCCCGGCCGCTGCTCCGGCGGAAGCCCCCGAGGCAACCGAAGCCGGTGCCGAGCGCCGCCAGCCACGCACCCGAAACCGCCGCCGCGGCGAAGCAGCCGCGGCCCCGGCCCAGGAAGCCCCGGCGGAAACCCCGGTCGAGCAGCCGGCAGCCGAGCAGCGCGCCGAAGCCCCCGCCCCTGCCGCTGAAACGGGCGACGCGGGGCAGCGCACCGAACGCCGTGAAGGCGGCCGCACCCGTGGCCGCGACACCACCTCCCGGGATTCCGACGGTGGCCGCGACAACGCCGGCAGCCGCGAGGCCGGCCAGCGCGACGGCGGACGCGACACCCGCGATTCCGACGACTCCGACGTCGGCAGCCGCCGCAACCGCCGGAACCGCCGCGACCGGAATGACCGCTCCGGCGGCCAGGACCGCGACAACTCCCGCAACGACCGCTTCCGCGACCGCAACGACCGGCGCCGCGGCCGCAACCAGGGTCCTGACGTGGACGATGTCGAAATCACCGAGGACGACGTCCTCCTGCCCGTCGCCGGCATCCTGGACGTCCTGGAGAACTACGCCTTCATCCGCACCTCCGGCTACCTGCCCGGCCCCAACGACGTCTACGTCTCCCTGGCCCAGGTGAAGAAGTACAACCTGCGCAAGGGCGACGCCGTCGTCGGCGCGATCCGCGCACCCCGCGAAGGCGAGGACCGCAACCAGCAGTCCAACCGCCAGAAGTTCAACGCCCTGGTCCGCGTCACCTCGGTCAACGGCAAGACCGCCGAAGAGCTCAAGGACCGCGTCGAATTCGCCAAGCTGGTACCGCTCTACCCGTCCGAACGCCTGCGCCTGGAGACCGACCCCAAGAAGATCGGCCCCCGCGTCATCGACCTCGTGGCCCCGATCGGTAAGGGCCAGCGCGGCCTGATCGTCTCCCCGCCCAAGGCCGGCAAGACGCTCATCCTGCAGTCCATCGCCAACGCGATCACCACCAACAACCCTGAGGTCCACCTCATGATGGTGCTGGTCGACGAACGGCCCGAAGAAGTCACGGACATGCAGCGCACCGTCAAGGGCGAGGTCATTGCCTCCACCTTCGACCGCCCCGCCGACGACCACACCACCGTGGCCGAACTCTCCATCGAGCGCGCCAAGCGCCTCGTGGAAATGGGCATGGACGTGGTGGTCCTGCTGGACTCCATGACCCGCCTGGGCCGCGCCTACAACCTGGCAGCACCGGCCTCCGGCCGCATCCTGTCCGGTGGTGTGGACTCCGCAGCCCTCTACCCGCCCAAGCGCTTCTTCGGTGCCGCCCGCAACATCGAAAACGGCGGATCACTGACCATCCTGGCCACCGCGCTCGTCGAGACCGGCTCCAAGATGGACGAGGTCATCTTCGAAGAGTTCAAGGGCACCGGCAACATGGAGCTGCGCCTGTCCCGCCAGCTGGCGGACAAGCGCATCTTCCCGGCCGTGGATGTCAACGCCTCCGGCACCCGCCGCGAAGAGAACCTGCTCTCGCCCGAGGAAGTCAAGATCATGTGGAAGCTGCGCCGCGTCCTGTCCGGACTCGAGACCCAGCAGAGCCTTGAACTGCTCACCAACAAGATCCGGGAAACCCAGAGTAACGTCGAGTTCCTCATGCAGGTGCAGAAGACGACGCTTGGTGCGAAGTCGGATAACGACAAATAGCTGAGTTCGGGGCGGGCGCTGGAGCGTTCGTGCGGTGGGTGCCGCGCGGATGTTCCGCCCCCGCCCCTTCGCGTTGCAGCTGACGTACTGCGTACGTCAGCTGCAACGCTCCGACAGCGGGCAGGGGCCTTCCCAACGCTCGCAAGCTCGCGTCGGGTCCCTCGGCCCGGCCCTTACGGGCCACTCCCTGGGCGGAACATCCGCGCGGCAGTTACGAGGCTCGCTCACCGTGGCGCGCCGCTTCTTGTGCCTGTTTTAAAATGGGCACGGAACGAAAGAGGTTTAAGAATGTTTGAGTCCGTACAGGGCCTGCTTGATGAGCATGATGCCATCCAGGCGCAGCTGGGGGATCCTGCTGTTTATGCTGACCAGCGGCTTGCCCGGAAGCTGGGGCGGCGGTCGGCTCAGCTTAATGGCATCGTCGAGGCCTACCACAAGTGGGAGGGGCTGCGGGACGACCTTGCTGCTGCCAAGGAGATGGCTGCCGAGGACCCAGAGTTCGCGGCCGAGGTGCCCGAACTCGAAGCTTCGCTTGAAACTGCCGCCGCCAAGCTCCGCCGCCTGCTTATTCCGCGCGATCCTGACGACGCCCGCAACGTGATCCTCGAGGTCAAGGGCGGCGAAGGCGGCGACGAGGCCGCCCTGTTCGCCGGCGACCTGCTGCGCATGTATACCCGGTACGCGGAGTCCCGCGGCTGGAAGACCGAAATCATCTCCGCCACCGAATCCGACCTCGGCGGCTACAAGGATGTGCAGGTGGCCGTCAAAGGCAGCTCGAACGACCCCGCCGAAGGCGTGTACGCCCGGCTCAAGTTCGAAGGCGGCGTGCACCGCGTCCAGCGCGTGCCCGTCACCGAATCCCAGGGCCGCATCCACACCTCCGCCGCGGGCGTGCTGGTCCTGCCCGAAGTTGACGAGCCCGAAGAGCTCGAAATCAGCCCGAACGACCTCAAAATCGACGTCTACCGGTCCTCGGGCCCGGGCGGGCAGTCCGTGAACACCACCGACTCCGCCGTCCGCATCACCCACCTGCCCACCGGCATTGTGGTGGCCATGCAGAACGAGAAATCCCAGCTGCAGAACCGCGAAGCCGGCATGCGCGTCCTCCGCGCACGCATCCTGGCGCACCAGCAGGAGCAGATCGACGCCGCCAACTCGGAGCAGCGGAAGTCCCAGATCCGCACCATGGACCGGTCCGAACGCATCCGCACCTACAACTACCCGGAAAACCGGATCGCTGACCACCGCACCGGCTACAAGGCGTACAACCTGGACCAGGTCATGAACGGCGACCTGGAACCTGTCATCCAGTCCGCCATCGAGATGGACGAACAGGCGCGGCTGGACGCCATCGGCGACTAGCCCCCCGGTATGGCAACAGGGCAAGGCCAGTCCCTCGCGGACGCCGTCACCGAGGCAACCGCCGTCCTGCGGGATGCGGGCGTTCCCAGTCCCCGCGTGGACGCCGAACTCCTCGCCGACCACTTGATGAACGTGGGGCTGGGCCGGCTGCGCGCCCTGATGCTGGGGGACACCCCGGCCCCGGCGGGATATGCCGAACTTGTCGCCGAACGGGCCGGGCGCGTGCCGCTGCAGCACATCACCGGCGTCGCCCACTTCCGCTACCTCGACCTTGCGGTGGGACCCGGGGTCTTCATACCCCGGCCGGAAACCGAGTCCGTCGTGCAGCTGGTGATCGACCACGTGCGCGGCATGTCCCGCCCACGGATCGTCGACCTCGGGACCGGCTCGGGGGCAATCGCCGGATCCATCGCCTCGGAGGTGCCGGGAGCGGAGGTGCACGCCGTCGAATACAGCGCGCTGGCACACGCCTGGGCCTCGAAGAACCTGGCACCCCTGGGAGTCAACCTGGTCCTGGGGGACCTGCGCGACGCGCTGCCGGAACTGGACGGAACGGTCGACGTCGTCGTGTCCAACCCGCCGTACATCCCGGCCGAAGCCGTCCCCAACGAACCCGAAGTAGCCCTGCATGACCCGCCCGAAGCCCTCTACGGCGGGGGAGCGGACGGCATGGAACTTCCGACGGCGGCGGCCGCCTCCGCTGCCAGGCTCCTGCGCCCGGGGGGCTACTTCGTGATGGAGCACGCGGAAGTCCAGGCCGCCTGGATCGCCGCAATGCTCGGCAAGGGACCCTGGAGAAGGATCAGCACGCACCTGGACCTCAACGGCAAGGAGCGCGCCACCAGTGCCATCCTCGCCGGGGCAGACCACACGGAATGAAAGAATAGGCCAGTGACCACAACCTACGACTGCAGCACCGACGACCAGCGCGCCCAGGGACTGGAGCATGCGCAGCGGGCCATCAGCGAAAAGAAGTGCGTGGTGCTCCCCACGGACACGGTGTACGGGATCGGCGCGGACGCGTTTTCGCCCCAGGCCGTCACCATGCTCCTGGTCTCCAAGGGCCGCAGCCGCACCATGCCGCCGCCCGTGTTGATTCCGCGGATCAACGCCCTGGACGGCCTGGCCACGGAGGTCTCCGCCGACGCCCGGAAGCTGGCAGAGGCGTTCTGGCCCGGCGGACTGACCCTGATCCTGCACGCCCAGCCGTCGCTGGACTGGGATCTTGGCGAAACCAAGGGCACCGTGGCGCTGCGCATGCCGGCCGATGACGTCGCCCTGGAGCTGCTGACGCTGACCGGCCCGCTCGCCGTCTCCTCCGCCAACCGCACCGGCCAGGCGCCCGCGCAGACGGCCGCCGCCGCGCGTGAGCAGCTCGCCGATTCCGTCGAGGTGTACCTGGAAGGCGGACCCCGCCCCGTCGCGGGAGAGGCAGGCGTGCCGTCAACCATCGTGGACGCCACCGGCCCGCGCCTGCGCGTGGTCCGCAACGGGGCCGTGAGCCTGGACCAGCTCCGCGAACACGTTCCCGCAGTCCTTGGCCTGGGCGAGATTCCCATGGCGGAGGAACCGGATGCGCCGGAAACGGACGAACCTGGTGCGCCGGAGGCGGAGGAAGCTCCCGCCGCTGGCAGCAGCGCAGTAAGCACCGACAACCTCCCGGGGAACTGACATGCAGCCCAAAGTGGCCGTTGCGGCCGTCACCTTCGACCGGCATGAAGAGCTGGCCCTGCTCCTGGAGGGCCTGGCAGCGCAGACCGCGCCGATCCACTCGATCGCCCTCGTTGACTCCGGCACCGTCCCCGCCACCGGCGTGGTCGAGGCCGGGGGAGCGACGAACATTAACTATCTGCGCTCCGAAGCAAACCTTGGCGGGGCCGGCGGCTTTGCCTACGCCATCCTGGCAGCCATGGCCAGCGGTGCGGAATGGATCTGGCTGATGGACGACGACGGCCACCCGGAGGACGCCAGCTGCCTCGCCGAGCTGCTCCGCACGGCCGCCGAACACCAGCTGGACATCGTCAGCCCGCTGGTCGCCGCGACAGCCGACCCCAACCGCCTGTCCTTCAACTTCCGCATCAACGGGCTGCTGACCAACGACCGCTCGCGCCTGGCGCCCATGGGATACCTCCCCGACATGGTGCACTTCTTCAACGGGGCCCTGATCCGGACCGAGGTCTTCTACAAGATCGGGATCCCGGACGTGAAGTTCTTCATCCGGGGCGATGAAGTGGATTTTCTGTCACGCGTGAAGAAAGCCGGGCTGAAGTACGGCACGCTGGCCACCGTCGCAGTGCAGCACCCCGCCACCTGGACCGAAATGAAGCCCGTGTTCGGCGGCTTCATCACCCCCGTCATCCCCGAGGGTGAGTTCAAGCGGTACTGCTACTTCCGCAACCGCGGCTACCTGACCCGCAAGTACCGGAACCTGCGCTGGTTCAGCGCCGACATCGTCGGTTTCCCCTACTACTTCCTGAAAACCGGGGATTTCAAGGGCCTGGCGAAATGGTTCGCGGCCTATTCCACCGGTTTCCGCGGCAAGGGCTTCGGCTCGCCGGCGGAACTGATGTCCACCAACAGCTAGGCCGCCGTGGAGAACCTGTTCGCCGTCGTCGTGACCTACAACCGCGCCGACTTCCTGCACAACCTGCTCGACTCCTTCACCAGGCTCAGCACCGCGCCGGCGCGCATCCTGGTGGTGGACAACGCCAGCACCGACCACACCGCCGACGTCGTCGCGCGGGCGTCGGCCGCGGGCGGACCGCCCATCCAGTACGAACGGCTGGAGCGGAACGCCGGCGGCGCGGGCGGGTTTTCCCGCGGCGTGGAGCTGGCGCTGGAAGCAGGTGCCGAATGGCTCTGGCTGATGGACGACGACGTCGAGGTGCTCCCCGGCGCTGTGGAGGCACTGGACAGGTTCACGCCCGACTATTCGTGCATGATCGGCCGCAGGTACGACGCCAACGGCAAGCCGTTCTTCTGGCAGCACCACTTCGTCGAGGCCCTGGGCATCTTCCTCCCCGTTTCCCGGGATGTGTTCAAGCATTCGGACGTGTTCCGCACCAACGTGGGAAACTTCGAAGGCATGCTGGTCAGTGCCGCCGTGGCCAGGAGCATCGGCCTGCCCGATCCCCGCTTCTTCATCACGTGGGACGACCTGATCTACGGCTGGCTCGCCGCGCAGAAGACCCCCGTGGTCTACGTCAACGCCTTCGTCATCAGGAAAGTCCGGGCCCAGCGGCAGGTGGACCTGGGCCTGCGCCACCTGAACGACTCGTCGGACCTGAGCCGCCGCTACGTCATGCGCAACCGGGGCCTGGTCGCCCAGTACCTGCGCGCCCATGGCAAGTACAACCGGGCCGGTTTTGCGGCCGGAACCGCCCTGACCTTCCTGAAGGAGCTTCTCCGGCTGGTCCTCGTCGAACGGACCCTCAAGGGGGCCGGGGCGCTGTGGCAGGGGTGGCGCGAATCCCGCAGCATCCTGGCCGACACCGGCTGGGAGCCGATGCCTGCGTTGTCCGCAAATCCGGGACGTTGAACCGGAAGAGATTAGTATCGTCCTAGGCCCCGGCGCCGTCCGACAGTGTTGCGGCGGGGTATTTTGAAACAGGCGCCTGGCCGCCGTGGTAGTGGAAGTCGGCAATCTGAACGTGAGTACGAAATCTGAAACGCGCGCACCTGCCGCGGTACGGGACGAAAAGCCCGCCCTTTGGATCTGGATCCAGCTCTTCCTGGACTCCATGTCCTGGGTCGTGGCCATCGTCCTGGCGCTGCTGCTGCGTTACGAGATGGGCATCCGGGTCGAACAGTTCGCCGGCGCGCTGGTGATCTCCGCCATTGCCATCGTCGCGCAGGTGGGAGCCGGCTACTCGCTGGCCCTGTACCGCGGCCGGTACCCGTTCGGCAGCTTCCAGGAAGCCAGGGCACTGGTCTTCGTCACCGTCATCGCGGCCGCCTCGATCACCGCGAGCCTGCTGGTGCTCTTCGAAGCCATCAACATCGGCCGCAGCGTGGGCCTGATCGCCTTCCCCTTCGCCTGCCTCTTCATGGCCGCCACCCGGTACGCCAAGCGGCTGTACGTGGAGGGCCGGAGCCGGCCCGGGGACGGCGCGCAAAACACCCTGATCTACGGCGCCGGGTTCCTGGGAAACTCACTCGTGACCCGGATGCTGCAGGACCCCGACTCACCGTACTTCCCCGTGGGCCTGGTCGATGACGACCCCGCCAAGAAGCACCTCCGGCTCTCCGGCGTCCAGGTCCAGGGCCGCGGGGACGACCTGCCCGCCATCATCCGCCGCACCCGCGCCACCGTCCTGGTCGTGGCCTTCGCCAACGTCGAGGCCACCGTGGTGCGCCGCATCTCCGACGCCGTGGCAGGACTGAACGTGCGCGTGCTGGTGCTGCCGCCCCTGCGTGACATGCTCGGCAGCGGCGCGCCGGCAGGCTTTTCCGACTTCCGCGACGTTGCGGTCGAGGACCTGATCGGCCGCCGGCCGGTCGATATCAAAGTCGACGAGATCGCCGGGTACATCACGGACAAACGCGTGCTCGTCACGGGCGCCGGAGGGTCGATCGGCTCCGAGCTCTGCCGTCAGATCGTCCAGTTCAGCCCCGCGGAACTGATCATGCTGGACCACGATGAGACCGGACTGCAGCAGACCCAGATCTCCATCACCGGCCGCGGCCTGCTGGCCGGCCGCGATACCGTGCTGGCCAACATCCGTGACGGCGAAGCCCTGCGGGAGATCTTCGAGGACCGGCGGCCCGAAGTGGTGTTCCATGCCGCAGCCCTGAAGCACGCACCGTTGCTGCAGCAGTACCCGGTCGAAGCGTGGAAGACCAACGTCTGCGGCACCCTGAACGTGCTGCGGGCAGCCCAGGGGGCCGGCGTCTCGCACTTCGTGAACATCTCCACCGACAAGGCGGCGAACCCCACCACCGCCCTGGGCCACTCCAAGCGGGTCGCCGAAAAACTGACCGCATGGATGGCGGGGCAGACCGGCCGCACGTTCGTGTCCGTGCGCTTCGGCAATGTCATGGGCAGCCGCGGCTCGATGCTTCCCCTGTTCACCGAGCAGATCAGGGTGGGTGGTCCCGTGACGGTCACCGACCCGGACGTCACCCGGTTCTTCATGACCATCCCGGAGGCCTGCCAGCTGGTGATCCAGGCCGGGGCCATCGGGGCCGGCGGCGACGTACTGATCCTGGACATGGGCGAGCCGGTCCGCATCCTGGACGTGGCGCAGCGGATGATCGCCATGTCGGGCAAGGACGTCGAGATCATCTACACCGGCCTGCGGCCCGGCGAGAAACTGCACGAGGAACTGGTGGGCACCGGCGAACTGGACGAACGCCCGCTGCATCCGAAGATCTCGCACACCCGGGCCACCGAGCAGGATCCGGACAAGCTGGACCTCCACGTCTGGCTGGCCCGCTGCGAGGCCGAGCAGGGCCTTAACGAGGCCATTCCCGACGACGAGTCCGACGACGCCGGCGAGATCCGGGTGGCGTCATGATGCCGCTGGTCCTCGTGGCCGTGATCACCCTGGCGGCCAGCCTGCTCCTTCCCTTTGCGGTCAAACCATGGCTCGTCCGGATGGGGGTGGTGGATGTTCCCTCGGCCCGCTCCTCGCACGTCAAAGTCACCATCCGCGGCATGGGCGTCGCCGCGGCGCTGGCCACGGCCACAGGGTACGCGGCAGCGGTGCTGCTGGGCGTCGTCACCGTGGACCGCTCACTGTCCGCAGTCATGCTCAGCATCATTGCCGCCTGCTCCGCGGTCGGCTGGATCGAGGACCTGCGCGGCATGTCCATCCGTGGCCGCGCGGCCGCCCAGCTGGGCATCGGTGCTGCGGGCTCGGCGCTGCTGATCATCCTCACGGGCCAGTCCTTCTGGTGGCTGCCGCTCGCCGCCGTCGCCATCGCCGCGTACGTCAACATCGCCAACTTCATGGACGGCGTCAACGGAATCTCGGGGCTGCACGGTGTCACCGCCGGCGCCGCCTATGCAGCGGCCGGGATGCTCGCGGAGCAGCCCTGGCTGACCGCGGGCGGAACGGTGCTGGCCATGTCCTTCCTCGGGTTCCTGCCGTGGAACCTGGGCCGCGGGTCGGTCTTCCTTGGCGACGTCGGAAGCTACCTGCTGGGCGCGTCGGTTGCGGCCCTAGCCGTGGCAGGCTTCCTTGGCGGCGTCTACGTCGAGTACGTCCTCTCGCCGATCCTCGTCTACGCCGCGGACACCGGCTACACTCTGCTGCGCCGGATCAAGGCGGGGGAGCGGTGGTACGCATCGCACCGCGAACACGTCTACCAGCGCCTCACCGACGTCGGCTTCTCGCACCTCCAGTCAGCCGCCACCGTCACGGCGTGCACGGCCGCCGTTATCATGCTCGGGTTCGTGGCCGCCACGGCGGCCCTTCCCGTTGTGGCGTTGTGCGTCGCCGGAAGCGTCCTGGTGCTCGCCCTGTACCTAGCCAGTCCGGACCTGATCCGGAGGCGCCGGCGCAGGTCAAGGGTCACGCGTCTTCCTGTGACGTAGCCATGTTCTATCTCGTGTAGAATTTAGGGGCAGCCCAAGCTGCTCCACCACCCTTTTCATCCTGGCGACCAGCCTGTGATGCCGACGATTGGGATCGTATGACCTCCAACGCCGAGTCCGGACCTGCCTCCGGCAACCGACGCGTTGGCTCTTCCGGTCCCACCCGTTCGCTCTGGCTGAACCTGCTCAAGCGCAGCTCGATCGCCGCAACGGCCGGGCTGGCGCTGTGCGCCGTCCCTGCCTTCCTCCTCAACGGGGGAACCGGTGCGGTTTCGAGTTTCCTCGGCGGCCTGCTGGTGATGCTGTTCTTTGGCATCAGCCTCCTGGTGGGCCACTTCGTGGGGCGTAACAACCCTTCCGGTGCCATCGGGATGTTCGTGGCCACCTACTTCATCAAGGTCGTGGGTTTCGCCGTCGTCCTGTTCGTCGTTGGTGCTCCGGCCTGGCTCCACGGCCGCTGGTTCGTCATCGGCGCGGTGGTCGCCGTCGTTCTGTGGCAGGCTGCCGAAATCCACGGTTTCAGCAAAGCCCGCCTGCAGATCTACAACGATCCAGAAGACAAGGGGGCCAGCAATGCGTGACCCGAAGAAGTCCGGTCCTGCCGCACGCGGCAGGCACGGATCAAACGGCTCGGCACCCGCTGACTCCGGGGCTTCGACCGATGGCGGCTACAACGCTGGAATGGCGGTATTCAGCTACATCATTGGCGGAATCATCGTCTGGAGTTTGATAGGGTGGGGACTGGATTACGTGTGGGGAACGCGCTGGATCGTGCTCGCAGGCGCTCTGCTCGGAGCCGTCGGAGGTTTCTACCTTTCCCACAAGCATGGCCTCACCAGCTCCCGCACAAATGCTGGTGACCGCCGTGCTGCCAGCGGACCGTCCCAGGACGGCGACACTAATGCCAAATAATTTCACAGGGGGAACAGCAGGCTGTCAGGCTGCCGGACCCCGCCCAACGCCCAATGATGGACACTGCAGAGAGGAAACGCGTTGATCGCGCTTGCGCTCCCGGCCCAAGATTCAGGAGAGTTCACTCCTCCTGGTATTAACGAAATGCATTTGCCGGCAATCCTGCCGTGGGGTGCCGCAGAAGGATTCTCCAAGCAGATGCTGCTGGTCCTCCTCTCTGTCGTCTTTATCGCCGTCTTCTTCGTGCTGGCCGCACGCAAGCAGCAGCTGGTACCCGGCAAGCTCCAGTTCGCCGGCGAGGCCGCCTACGGCTTCGTCCGCAACGGCATCGCCAAGGACATCATCGGCGGCAGGGACTTCATCAAGTATGTCCCGCTGCTGTTCAGCCTGTTCTTCTTCATCCTGGTCAACAACATCTACGGCGCCATCCCGCTGTTCCAGCTCCCCACGTTCTCGCACGTTGGCGGCGCGTACGTGCTGGCCGGCCTGGTCTACGTCACCTGGATCGCCATCGGCATCAGGAAGAACGGCCTGCGCTACTTCAAGCTCGCCACCGTCCCGTCAGGCGTGCCGTGGTACATCCTGCCCATCGTGATCCCGATCGAGATCATCTCCAACTTCGTCGTCCGGCCCGTGACGCACAGCCTCCGTCTGTTCGCCACCATGCTCGCCGGCCACCTCATCGTGATGATCGCCGGCTCCGGCATCGAGTACCTGATCATGCAGGAGAACATTCTGCTGAAGGGCACCTCCCTCCTCGTCCTTGCCGGCGCGATCGCCATGTACATGCTTGAAGCCCTGATCATGGTCCTGCAGGCCTACGTCTTTACGCTGCTGACCGCGATCTACATCGAAGGCGCACTGCACGCCGACAGCCACTAGGCACGCCGGCAGGGGCGCCTGGCCCCGCGGCAAACACAGTCTTCCCCTCGCGGGGATGAAGCAACCCAAACAACCTGCCACACAAGTGGCATCTTGAAAGGAAAAAAAATGGAAGGCTCCATCAACGGCTCCCTCAACCTCATCGGCTATGGCCTCTCGGCTATCGGCGGTGGTATCGGTGTGGGTCTCGTGTTCGCTGCCTACATCAACGGCGTTGCACGCCAGCCGGAAGCCCAGCGCGTCCTGCAGCCCATCGCATTCCTTGGCCTGGCGCTGACCGAAGCACTCGCCATCCTGGGCCTGGTCTTCGCTTTCGTTCTCAAGTAAACCTTCAGAACTTCAGCGAACATTCAGAACCGAGTAGATAAGGACGGGTGAAATATGCATCAGCTGATCATCTCAGCCGCCGCTGAGGGCGACGTCAACCCCCTTGTTCCCAATGGCTGGGAAATGCTGGTTGTCTTCGTTGGCTTCGCCATCCTCTTTTTCATCGTGGTCAAGTTTGTTGTCCCGATGTTCGAGAAGACCTTCGCCGAGCGTGCCGAGGCCATTGAAGGCGGCATCGCCAAGGCTGAAAAGGCCCAGGCTGAGGCGTCTGCTGCACTCGAAGAGTACAAGCAGCAGCTGACCGACGCCCGCACCGAAGCCAACCGCATCCGTGAGGAAGCCCGCGCCGAAGGTGCCCAGATCCTCGCGGATCTCAAGGAGAAGGCGGCAGCCGAGTCTGCCCGCATCACCGCACAGGCCCACGCGCAGATCGAATCCGAGCGCCAGGCGGCCGTTGTGTCCCTGCGTTCGGAGGTAGGCACCCTGGCCACCACCCTTGCCGGCCGCATCGTGGGCGAAGCCCTCGACGACGACGCCCGCGCAGCTCGCGTCGTTGACCGGTTCCTGGCAGATCTGGAGACCCAGAACGCAGGTGCAGCTAAATAATGGCAGGCGTATCGAGCGAATCGCTGGCAACAGCCCTGGCCGCACTGGAAGCGAAGCTTCCCACGGCGTCGCTGCAGCTGGCAAAGGAACTCTTCGGAATCCTGGGAATGGTGGACAGCTCGGCTGGCTTGCGCCGTGCCCTGACTGACCCGTCCCGCAACGGAGACGAAAAGTCGGCGCTGGTCAGGCAGCTGGTTGGCGGAAAAGTCTCCGCTGATGCTGCTGAGATCGCGGGCGGATTGGCCAGCTCACGCTGGGCAACGGCCCGGGACATCGGCGATGCACTCGAGACTCTTGCCGCAACGGTGGTCATTTCCGTTGCTGAAAACAAGTCGGCCGTTTCTGCCTCCGGAATCACTGGCCTGGAAGAACTGGAGAACGACCTGTTCTCCTTCAACCAGGCTGTTGCCTCCAGCCATGAGGTACAACGTGCTCTGTCCGAGCCGCAGGCAAGCGGTGCAGCCAAGGCTGCGCTTGCCGAAAAACTGGTGCCCGGCATCAGCGAGGAAGCAAAGGTCCTCGTCAGCCAGGCAGTTACCCAGCCGCGCGGCATCAAGGCCACCCGGCTGGTGGAGCGGTTCGCCGAACTGGCGGCCAAGCGGCAGCAGCGCTGGATTGCAACGGTCAGTGTGACCCGTCCCCTGACGCCGACGCAGCTGGCACGCCTGCAGGCGGGCCTGAATGCCCTGTACGGGCGGGAACTGAAGGTCAACGTCAACGTTGATCCGGCACTCATCGGCGGCATCCGCGTCCAGGTGGGCGACGAAGTGCTTGACGCTTCCGTCCTCGCCCGGCTGAGCGAGCTGCAACGCCAGCTGGCCGGCTAGCCGGACAAGCACCAACAAACTGATAGAAACCCCGGTCGCCGTTTGCGGCGATCACAAACAGGAGAGCAGGGACTGCAGATGGCCGAATTGACCATCAACGCCGACGACGTCCGTAATGCGCTGAACGAGTTCGCGGCGTCCTACGAACCCGGGAACGCAGAGCGCGTAGAGGTCGGCCGCGTAACCACCGCTAGTGACGGCATCGCCCGTGTTGAGGGCCTTCCCTCGGTCATGGCGAACGAGCTGCTGCGCTTCGAGGACGGCACCCTGGGCCTGGCCCAGAACCTTGACGTCCGCGAAATCGGCGTCATCATCCTCGGTGACTTCACCGGCATCGAAGAAGGCCAGGAAGTCCACCGTACGGGACAGGTTCTGTCCGTTCCCGTCGGTGACGCCTTCCTCGGCCGCGTCGTTGACCCGCTGGGCGTGCCCATCGACGACCTTGGCGAAATCAAGGCTGAAACCACCCGCGCGCTGGAGCTCCAGGCTCCCGGCGTGACCCAGCGCAAGTCGGTGCACGAGCCGATGCAGACCGGCCTCAAGGCCATCGACGCGATGATCCCGATCGGCCGCGGCCAGCGCCAGCTGATCATTGGCGACCGCCAGACCGGCAAGTCCGCCATCGCGATCGACACCATCATCAACCAGAAGGCCAACTGGGCTTCCGGTGATGTGACCAAGCAGGTCCGCTGCATCTACGTCGCCATCGGCCAGAAGGCGTCCACGATTGCCGCCATCCGCCAGACCCTCGAGGACAACGGCGCGCTGGAGTACACCACCATCGTGGCCTCTCCCGCTTCCGACCCCGCAGGCTTCAAGTACCTGGCACCGTACGCCGGTTCGGCCATCGGCCAGCACTGGATGTACGGCGGCAAGCACGTCCTGATCGTGTTCGATGACCTGTCCAAGCAGGCCGAGGCCTACCGTGCAGTGTCGCTGCTGCTCCGCCGCCCGCCGGGACGTGAAGCCTACCCGGGCGACGTCTTCTACCTGCACTCCCGCCTGCTGGAGCGTTGCGCCAAGCTCTCCGACGAGCTCGGTGCCGGTTCCATGACGGGCCTGCCGCTGATCGAGACCAAGGCGAACGACGTTTCCGCCTACATCCCGACCAACGTCATCTCCATCACCGATGGCCAGATCTTCCTGCAGTCGGACCTCTTCAACGCCAACCAGCGTCCTGCTGTTGACGTGGGTGTGTCCGTGTCCCGCGTGGGTGGTGCCGCGCAGGTGAAGTCCATGAAGAAGGTCTCCGGTACGTTGAAGCTGGACCTGGCCCAGTACCGCGACATGCAGGCGTTTGCCATGTTCGCCTCCGACCTGGATGCCGCGTCCCGCCAGCAGCTGACGCGTGGCGCCCGCCTGATGGAACTGCTCAAGCAGGGCCAGTACTCGCCGTTCCCGGTCGAGGACCAGGTTGTATCCATCTGGGCAGGCACCAACGGCTACCTGGACGATGTCCCGGTTGAGGACATCAGCCGCTTCGAAGCCGAGTTCCTGGAGCACCTGCGCCACAAGTCCTCGATCCTCACCACGCTGGCACAGACCAACGTGCTGGACGACGACACCGTTGCAGCCCTGAAGTCCTCGATCGTCGACTTCAAGAAGGGTTTCTTCGGCCAGGGCGACAACCAGCTGGTAGGCGCCGGCCACGAGGAGCATGAAGCCATCTCCGAGGGCGACGTTGACCAGGAAAAGATCGTCAAGCAGAAGCGCTAGTTCCGCTTCGTCCGGGTGTGCCGGGCCAAATGGCCCGGCACACCCGGCGACGGAATGTTAGGAAAGGATAAGTATGGGAGCCCAGATCCGGGTCTACCGCCAGAAGATCAGCTCGACCACGTCGATGCGCAAGATCTTCAAGGCGATGGAACTGATCGCTACCTCGCGCATCGGGAAGGCCCGTGCGCGCGTAGCAGCTTCACTGCCTTACGCGAACGCGATCACGCGCGCCGTTTCTGCTGTCGCCAGCCAAAGCGAAATCGACCACCCGCTGACCACTGAGCCCGCGCAGATCCGCCGCGCCGCCGTTCTGGTAATTACCTCGGACCGCGGCCTGGCCGGTTCCTACTCGGCCAGCGTCCTCAAGCAGGCGGAAGGTCTCAACGAGCTGCTCCACGCCGAAGGCAAGGAAGTCAAGACCTACCTCGTGGGCCGCAAGGCCCAGGCCTACTTCGATTTCCGGAGCCGCGAGTACGCGCGGGTCTGGACCGGAGGAACCGACGCTCCGGAGTTCGGCACCGCACGGGAAATCGGAGAAGCGCTGCTGTCAGACTTCGCTGCCGACTTCGAAGACGGCGGCGTGGACGAAATCCATGTTGTCTACACCCGCTTCAAGTCGATGGTTACCCAGGAGCCCACGGTCATCCGCCTCCTGCCGCTGGAAGTTGTGGAAGAGCAGGCGTCCGAATCGGATCTGCTGCCGCTCTACGAGTTCGAGCCGGAAACCGAGCAGGTCCTGGATGCGCTGCTGCCGCGCTACATCGAAGCGCGCCTGTTCGCGGCGATGCTGCAGGCCGCTGCCTCGGAGCTGGCTGCCCGCCAGCGCGCGATGAAGTCGGCAGGCGACAACGCAACGGAACTGATCAAGAAGTACACGCGACTGCGCAACACGGCCCGCCAGGCCGAAATCACGCAGGAACTCTCCGAGATTGTTGCCGGTGCCGACGCCCTGGCGTCGTAGCTTCTGCCGCCCTCGGTTCCCGCGGAACCAGCACCACCACAGATAAACTTAACCCCACGCCATCTACTGAGTGAAGTGAGAGAGATGACTGCCACTGCTACCGAACACGTAGCCGCAACGGCCGGTGCCACCGGCCGTATTGCGCGTGTCATCGGCCCGGTTGTCGACGTCGAATTCCCGGCTGACGCAATCCCGTCGATCTACAACGCCCTCACCACCGAGATTACTCTCAACGGTGAAACCAAGACCATCACGTTCGAGACCTCCCAGCACCTGGGTGACAACCTCGTCCGCGCCATCTCCCTGCAGGCAACCGACGGACTCGTCCGCGGCACCTCGGTAGCGGACACCGGTGCGCCCATCTCCGTGCCCGTCGGTGACGGCGTCAAGGGCCACATCTTCAACGTTCTGGGCCAGCCCCTGGACGTTGCCGAGTCGGAGCTGGACATCAGCGAACGCTGGCCGATCCACCGCAAGGCTCCCAGCTTCGCGTCCCTCGAAGGCTCCACCGAGATGCTCGAGACAGGCATCAAGGTCATCGACCTCCTCACCCCGTACATCAAGGGTGGAAAGATCGGCCTGTTCGGTGGCGCCGGCGTGGGCAAGACCGTTCTGATCCAGGAAATGATCACCCGTGTTGCCCGCAACTTCGGTGGTACTTCCGTTTTCGCCGGTGTTGGCGAGCGTACCCGTGAGGGCAACGACCTCTGGGTTGAAATGGAAGAGGCAGGCGTCCTCAAGGACACCGCCCTTGTGTTCGGCCAGATGGATGAGCCGCCGGGAACGCGTCTGCGCGTGGCCCTGTCCGCCCTGACCATGGCGGAGTACTTCCGCGATGTCCAGAACCAGGACGTGCTGCTCTTCATCGACAACATCTTCCGCTTCACCCAGGCCGGTTCCGAGGTTTCCACCCTGCTGGGCCGCATGCCGTCCGCCGTGGGCTACCAGCCCAACCTGGCTGACGAAATGGGCCTCCTGCAGGAGCGCATCACGTCGACCAAGGGCCACTCCATCACCTCGATGCAGGCCATCTACGTCCCCGCTGATGACTACACCGACCCGGCCCCGGCCACGACCTTCGCACACCTGGATGCGACCACGGAACTGTCCCGTGAAATCGCCTCCCGTGGTCTGTACCCGGCCGTTGACCCGCTGACGTCCACCTCGCGCATCCTGGACCCCCAGTACATCGGCAAGGACCACTACAACACGGCCGTCCGTGTGAAGCAGATCCTGCAGAAGAACAAGGAACTCCAGGACATCATCGCCATCCTCGGTGTCGATGAACTCTCCGAAGAGGACAAGATCGTCGTGTCACGTGCACGCCGCATCCAGCAGTTCCTCTCGCAGAACACCTACACCGCCAAGCAGTTCACCGGCGTCGAAGGCTCCACGGTTTCCATCAAGGACACCGTCGAAGGCTTCGCAGCCATCTGCGACGGCGAGCTGGACCACATCGCGGAGCAGGCGTTCTTCAACGTCGGTGGCCTCGATGACGTTGAGCGCCAGTGGGCCAAGATCCAGGAACAGACCAAGTAATATGGCTGAGCTTGAGGTTGAGATTGTCGCAGCGGACCACTTCGTGTGGTCCGGAGCGGCCAAGATGGTCAAGGCCCGCACCAGCGATGGTGAAATCGGAATCCTGCCCGGCCACTCGCCCCTGCTGGCGATCCTGGCCGAAGGTGAACTGGCGATCCAGCCGGTTTCCGGGGACCGTATTGCGGTAGACGTCGACGGCGGATTCTTCTCCGTGGACAACAACCGTGTGGTTATCGTTGCTGACAACGCCCAGCTGGGCGGCTCGGCTACCGCTGGGATCCGCTAGCACGACCTTGATGGACGCAGCAGATTTTCCGTTCATCGCCTTGGCAGTCACTTTCGGATTGCTGATTTTCGCACTGTGCCTTTCGGGGGTGCGCCGCTTCAACCTGCGGCGTGCCCTCGGCACGGTGGACGCCTCCATTTGCATGGCTGGGAACAGCTGGCAGATGGGGGTTTGTCGTTATCAGGACGACTGTCTCGAATGGTTCCGGCTGATCTCGTTGAGCGTCCGTCCCAAGTACACGTTCCGGCGCAGTTCCCTTGAGCTCCTGGGCCGCCGGCAACCTACCGAGGCCGAAGCCGTGAAGGTCCAGCCCGACGTCGTGATCGTCGAACTGCGGTACGAGGGCCATGACCTGCGCCTCGCCATGAAATTCGATGCCTACACCGGCCTGTCCTCCTGGCTGGAAGCGGGACCGGTCATCGGCGTGGGGACCTGGCGCTAGCCAACGTGGACTGGCTCTCAGACATCCGGCTCACGGACGGGCCCCTGTACTGGACCGTCCTGGTATTGGGAACAGGCGCTGCCGCCTTCCTCCTGGTGCCTCCCCGGTGCGCCCCGGCGAGGCTGTGGATCCTGCGCATCATCGGCGCGGCGGCCGCCGCTTTCGCCCTGGTGGGGTCCGTGCACTGGGCCCTGATCAATGTCTTTACCGTCTTTCCCGAGGACCTTCCGGACCCGGTGCTGATGTGGCTGGTGCCCGGCGTCGCGGCCGTCCTGCTGGCCCTTCTCAGGCTGCCGTGGACGGGCTGGCGTGGACGCGGGGCAGGAGTGCTGGCGGCTCTCTTGGTGGTGCTGCTCTCGGCACTGCAGATCAACGCCTATTTCGGGCTGAACAGGACCGTCAGCGACCTCGCGGGGACCGCGTTGGCCCGCATCCCCGCCCTGGAACAGGACCTCATACGCCATGCCGGTGAATCCGACGGGCTGCCGCTGAAGGGCTGGAAGCCCGACGGGGACCTGCCCGCCGGGGGCGTCCTGCGGAAATCCGCGATTCCCGGAACAGCGTCCGGAATGAACAACCGTGATGCCTACATCTACCTGCCCCCGGCCTACTTTGCCCGCAACCGTCCCGCCCTTCCAGTCCTGGTCCTGGTGGCAGGCCAGCCCGGCGGCCCCGCTGACTGGCTCACCGGTGGCGCCATCCGGGGACACATGGACTCCTTCGCTGCGGCCCACGGCGGGGTGGCGCCGGTGGTGGTGATTCCCGATCCCAACGGCTCCCAGTCGGCCAACACCATGTGCATGGACAGCAAGATCGCCAACGCGGACACCTACCTGTCCCAGGACGTGCCGCGCTGGATCAGTTCCACGCTGGCCATCGACACCAACCACAGCCACTGGGCGGTGGGCGGCTTCTCCTTCGGGGGAACCTGCGCTGTCCAGATGGGCACCAGGCATCCCGACGTCTTCGCCGAAGTCCTGGCGTTCTCCAGCGAAGCGGAGCCGGCCATCGCCAAGGAACGCCAGAAGACCATTGACGCTTCCTTCCCGGGGAACCCGGAGGAATTCACCAAACAGTTGCCCCTGGAGATCATGAAACACCAACGGTTCGAGGCCAGCGGCATGTACCTGACCGCGGGCCAGAACGACCCCGAATTCGTGGGGTACCTCCACACCCTGGCGACGGCAGCGGAGTCTGCCGGCTTCACCGTCCGGGCGTACGAAGTGGAACACACCGGCCACTCCTGGGACACCTCGTCGAAACGGATCGCCGATGCGCTGCAGTTCCTGACAGACCAGTGGGGGATCCAGCCGTGAGCGCCCCGACCCGGGACCGCACGGTGGCCCTGATGTGGTCCAGCGTCGGCCGGCCGGCGGTCCGGCAGGCCCTGGAGACGCTGAAGTCGATGCCGCTGACCCTGGTGGTCCTTGCGGTCTTCCTGGCCGCCGGGGCCGCGACCGGCAGCTACCTGGAAGGGCCGCCCGAGCAGCTGTTGTGGCTGGCGTCGGTCAGCGGTCCGGGACTGCGCGACGGCAACTGGTGGCAGCTGTTCACCAGCATCTTCTTCGCCACCAATCCGCTCGCGTACGTCACCGCATCCCTGATGATCGTCCTGCTGCTGGGACTGGCGGAGCGAAGGCTGGGCCGGCGCGCCGCCGTCGGACTGTTCTTCGGCGGCCAGTTCGCTGCCGTGACGGTCTTCCTGCTGGTCACCCAGCTGGCAGTGTACGGCGGCGACGGCTGGCTGGACCGGATGGTCAATGACCGGCTGATCGGGCCGTACGCTCCCGTCCTGACCGCGGGGCTGGCCGCCAGCGCCCGCATGCCGCTGCTCTGGCAGCGCCGGCTCCGTACGGCGGTGCTCTCGATCTCCCTCCTGCTGGTTCTTTACGTCGGGCACGCCGAGACCGTGATCGGCCTGATCGGCGCGCTGCTGGGCCTCCTCGCCGGCTGGTGGATCCAGGGGGACCAGGGGCGGCTGCACCGGCACCGGTCCACCGGCCGGGAGACGAGGAACCTGCTGGCGCTCACCGTAGCCGTCTTTGCCGTGGGGCCCATCCTCACCGGGATCACCCGGGCTCCCACCGGGCCGCTGGCCTTGCTGCGCGATGTGGTGCTCAGCCCCATGCCCACCCTCAGCCAGTTGGTCTTCAACTGCGGCGCCACCGTGGACCCTTCCTGCCTGGAGACGGGCCGGGCCGGATTTGCGGGACCCTTCGGGCTTGCCCTGGCCATCGTCCCGGTCATCCTGCTGCTGATCTGCGCTGACGGCATGCGCCGCGGCCGCCGGCTGGCACTGAACATCGCCCTTGGCATCCAACTGGCGGTGACGGCCCTGGCGGCCGTCTACCTCACCCTGTTCGCCCTGGTCCCGTCACGGCTGCAGGGCCCGCACGCAACACCCCTGTCCTCAGCCTTCGCCCACGTGCTGCCCCTCGTCGTCGTGCCGCTGCTGCTGTCCGTGGTGCTGTGGCTCAACCGGAGGCAATTCCGCGTGCAAACCCAGCCCGGGGCCCGGCGCACACTTGGCGTGGTGGTCGGCGGGACCTGGCTGACCCTGGCCAGTTTCTACACCGTTGCCTGGCTCGGTTCCGGCGGCCTGAACCGCGACGGGGGAGTGCTGGGACTGCTGGCCGAGTTGGCACGGCAGTACGTCCCCGTCCCCATACCGCAGAATTTCCGCCGGGTCTTCGGGGCCCGGGACAGCGCCGAGGCGTTCCTGTTTGCCTATTCCGGCCCCGTGTTCTGGCTCATCACCCTGGTGGCGGTGTGGTGGGTGCTGGTGGGCCGGCACCACGGCCATGTCTTCAGGCGGCAGGACAGGGACCGCGCCCGGGAACTCCTCCACCAGGGCGGCGGACCGCTGTCCTGGATGGCGCTGTGGGAGCCCAACACCTACTGGTTCAGCCCGGACGGCAAGGGCGCGGTGGCCTTCCAGCAGCATGGCACGGTGGCGCTGACCCTCGGCAACGCGTTCGGGGACCGCCGGCACGAGCAGGCCGTCACGGAGGGGTTCCTGGACTACTGCCGCAGCCAGGCGCTGATCCCGGCGCTCTACTCCTGCGACGACACGCTGTGGCCGGTCCTGCGGGACCGGGGCTATTCGCGGGTAGCGGTGGCACAGGAGACCCGCCTCGCCCTGCACGAGCTCGAGTTCAAGGGCAAGGAGTGGCAGAACGTCCGGACCGCGCTGAACCGCGCGGCGAAGCTTGGGGTCGAGGCCGTCTGGGGCTCCTACCATTCGCTGCCCGCGGCCCTGCGCTCCCGGCTCAATGAGGTGTCAGAGGAATGGGCGGCCGGCAAGTCCGTTCCGGAAATGGGCTTCACCCTCGGCGGCGTTGACGAGCTCGACGACGAGGAAGTCCTTTGCTGCCTCGCCGTTGACGGCAACGGCACGGTCCACGGCGTGACCAGTTGGCTTCCGGTGTACGACGGCGGGCGGCTGGTCAGCCGGACACTGGACGTCATGCGCCGGGGCACCGAGGGATTCCCGGGGGTGATGGAGTTCCTCATTGCTTCCGCCGTGCTGGAGCTGCGGGATTCCGTGGATGTGATTTCGCTGTCGGGCTCACCGCTGGCCAGCCGGCCCGACGTCCAGCCGGACTCCGGTGCTGACGCCGGTGCCGACGGCACGGCCGGCGGCGGCTCCCGTGATGAGGAGGCGGAGAACCTGGTCCGGATCCTGGACCTGGTGGGCCATGCCCTGGAGCCTGTCTACGGGTTCCGCTCGCTCGCGGCTTTCAAGTCCCGGTTCAAGCCCGAGTACCGCGCCCTGTACCTCTACTACCAGGACCCGCTGCACCTGCCGGCGATCGGCAGGGCCCTCACCAGGGCCTACCTCCCGGGGCTGTCCCTGGCCCAGGGGGCCCGCCTGGTGCGGAAACTGGTGTCATGATGCTGGTGCCATGATGTCCGGGCCGGAAGGATTTCCCTTATAGCGCCGGGAAACAAGGCGGTTTATCCGCGGTTGTTCCAAGGAGCCGGAATGCCTCCGGGCCACGGCATAAAAAATGATCCCCCGGCGCAATTGCCGGGGGATCATCGAATTCCGTTGACGGCCGCGCAGGCGGCCGGACGGGGTAAGACTAGACGACCGTTACGCCGGTGGCCTGCGGGCCCTTGGCGCCCTGGCCGATCTCGAACTGAACGCGCTGGTTCTCGTCGAGGGTCTTGAAGCCGCCGGTCTGGATCTCCGAGTAGTGAACGAAGACGTCGCCGTCGGAGTCGTCCGGGGTAATGAAGCCGAAGCCCTTTTCAGCGTTGAACCATTTGACGGTTCCCTGTGCCATTTATTTCTCCTCATTGTGGAACTTATTTAAGAACGGCACACCTCGCGCCGGTCTTGGTCACTCCGCGAGAAGAATCCTGGATTGCCTTGCCTGGAAAGGGCTGGCGCTGCAGGAGCTTCGCGCTCGCAACATGTCTTGCGAGCATGAAAAACACCTACACAAAGACTGAGACAAGAATTTCATGCCCGTTCCCGCAGGTCAACGGCCCGAACAGGAAATCGGATAAATTTTGGGTAAAAAGCCCGTAACTAGAACAGCCGCGATTCGATGTCATCGACGCCTCGCATGGCGTCGTAGTCGAGGGTGACGCAGTCGATGCCGCGGTCGTTGGCGAGGACCTTGGCCTGCGGTTTGATCTGCTGGGCGGCAAAGATCCCCCGGACGGGCGCCAGCAGCGGGTCGCGGTTCAGCAGCTCCAGGTAGCGCGTCAGCTGTTCCACGCCGTCGATGTCACCGCGGCGCTTAAGCTCAATCGCCACGGTGGCTCCGTCGGCGTCCCGGGCCAGGATGTCCACCGGCCCGATCGCGGTGAAGTACTCCCGCCGGATCAGGGAGTATCCCGGCCCCAGCGTCTCGATCTGCTCGGCCAGCAGCCGCTGCAGGTCCGCTTCCACCCCGTCCTTGATCAGGCCCGGGTCCACCCCGAGGTCGTGGGAGGACTCACTGAGTTTTTCGTGGATGTTGATGATGAGCCGGTCATCGGTCTTGGCCGACTGGACGGTCCACTGCTCCACCACGCCGAGTTCCAGGTCCACGTCGTCCGGCGAGGACACCCGGAGCGTGGCCGGCGGGCTCATCCAGTTCAACGGCTTGTAGGAGCCGCCGTCCGAGTGCACCAGCACGGAACCGTCCGCCTTCACCAGCAGCAGCCTGATGGCCAGCGGGAGGTGGGCTTTGAGCCGGCCAACATAATCAACGGAGCAATGGGCTATCACAAGTCGCACGCCGTACAGACTACCCGGTGGGCCGCCGGTGGGCCGTGCCGGCGCCCGGCGCCGCCCGCGGCCTGGGGCAGAATGGATACATGCCGCGCTCCAACCGTCCCCGCCGTCCAGCCTCCGGCAAGGGTGCCGCCTCCGGCAGGGGAGTGGGGCGCAGGAACAGTGCCGACGTGCCTGAACTGGACCTGGAACGGGCCCGCGCCGGCATCGCCCGCCGCGAGAGCGCACCCGACGGTGAGTGGATGGTCCGGACCATGACCGCGAAGAACGCCGAAAAGACCTACATCTGCCCCGAATGCTCCACGGCCGTGCTGCCCGGGGTCGCGCACCTGGTGGTCTGGAAGGACGACCACCTCTTCGGTGCCGCGGCCGGCCTGGCCGAACGCCGGCACTGGCACACCAACTGCTGGATGTCCCGCAGCTACCGCTACCGCTGACGTCTTCCGCCGCAGCCCTGCCCGGCTCTCGCTAAGCTGGCAGGCATGACTTTTGATCCGGCGTCGTACGACTTCACCCCCTCCGCGGGCCCCGCTCCCATCCGTGCCTCCACTGTGCTGCCCGCGCACCGGGAGAACATCGAGCTGCAGACCGGGGACGGCCACACGCTCGTGGGTGAGCTTGCGCTTCCGGAATCGGGGCCGGTCAGGGCCACCCTGATCACGCTGCACCCGCTGCCCACGCACGGCGGGTTCATGGACTCGCACGTGTTCCGCAAGGCCTCCTACCGGCTGCCCGCGCTCGCCGGCATCGCGGTGCTGCGGTTCAACACCCGCGGCACGGCATCCCCGCGCGGCACCAGCACCGGCGGCTTCGAAGAGGGCATCGGCGAGCGGCATGACGTCGAGGCGGCGGTGCGCTTCGCCGTCGAGCGCGGCCTGCCCAACCGCTGGCTGGTGGGCTGGTCCTTCGGTACGGAGCTGGCGCTGATGTACGGGGCGGTGGAGCCCGTGGCCGCGCAGATCGAGGGGGCGGTGCTGCTGTCACCGCCGCTGCACCGGGCAACGGACAAGCACCTGCAGCAGTGGGCGGAGTCGGGCAAGCCGCTGACAGTGCTGGTGCCGGAGCACGACGACTTCCTGCGGCCTGCCGAAGCCGCCGAGCGATTCGCGCTGGTGCCGCAGGCGCGGGTGGTGGGCGTGGAAGGCGCCAAGCACCTGTGGGTGGGGGAGAAGTACGCCGCCCGGGTGCTCAATGACATCGTGGCACTGGTCAGCCCCGGCACCGCCGGTGCGCTGCCGCAGGAATGGGACGGCCCGACGGCGACGGCCGCCACGTAGGCGGGGAACGGCTTAGTGCTGGTCCTGGCGGACGATGTAGATCTCCCGGACCAGGAGCATGACGGCGGCGGCGGTGGGAATGGCGATCAGGGCACCGAGCACGCCAAGCAGGCTGCCGCCGGCAATCACCGAGATCACCGCGACGGCGCCGGGAACCGCCACAGCCTTCTGCATGATGCGCGGCGAGATGAAGTAGGCCTCGAACTGCAGGTACGCGAAGTAGCAGACGGCGTACACCGCGGCGGCCTGCCAGCCCTCGGTGAGCGAGACGAGAACCACCACGATCCCGGCGATCATGCCGCCCACGAGGGGGATGAAGGCGAGCAGGGCCACCACGAACGCCAGCAGCAGGGCAAAGGGAATGCCCACAATGGACATGACGATGAACGCGAACGTGGCGTTGAGCAGGGCCACGCAGGCCTGGCCGATGACGTAGTTGCCCACGGACCGCGTGATCTCCTCAGACAGGGCGGCCACCCGCTTGCGGCGTGTGCGTGGGGCCAGTCGGTAGCCCCACTTCTTCATGGAGGGCAGCGCCGCGAGGAAGTACAGGCTCAGGACCAGGACAATCAGCGTGCCGAAGAGGGCGTTGGCCACGGTGGACCCGAAGCCCACCACGCCGCCGAAGATCCCGCCCATGGCGGCGGGGTCGTTGACGAACTTGGCCAGTTCCTCGGAGATCCGGTCGCGGATGCCGAACTGGTTGTCCACGCTGTGGAAGAAATCCGAGTCCATGAAGCTGCGCACCCAGTCCGGCGCCTGCTGCACGATTTCGGACACCTGCTCCACGATGGTGGGAATCAGCGTGGCGAAGAATCCCACCACGGCGCCCATCAGGACCGCCACCGATACCAGGATTCCGGCCGGGCGGGGGATCTTCCGGTTCTCCAGCCAGCCCACCACCGGTTCCAGGCCCAGGGCGATGAACAGCGCCGCCACGATCCACAGCAGCAACTGCGTGGTGTGCGAACCGATCCAGTAGACCAGCAATGCCAGGCCCACACCCACCGTTCCCATGAACCCCATGTACAGCGGATGCTGGGGCGACATGCGCGGCCCGGGGTGCCCGAACTGGGGCTCCTCGTCGGTGTCAAGGTCCGCTTCGGGTGCCTGTCCCGAGTACTCGGGCGGCATTTCAAAGCGGAGCCTGGGCTGGGCGCCCGGCAGCGGCTGCCGGAGCCTGCGCACCACCAGGCCAAGGGCCGCAGCGGCGGTGCCCCTGCGCCGGGCCGCCGCCGGCGGAGCCACCGGGGCCGGGGCGTGGCCCCTGGAATCCCCGGAATTTCCGGCTGCCGTGGAGGGCGGGTCCGTCATGTCAGTCACTGGTTTTGGGGGCCTGTTCCGTGTGAGGCGCCGCCTCGGCGGGCCGGTGTGATGATCATCGCAAACACTATCAGCAGCCTTGTCAAGGGGAGCGGAAGGCGCCATCCGGGAGCCCTCACGGCCCGGCCCGCGGCGCCGGAAACCGGGCCCGTGGTAACAAAAAGGTTACTATTGAAGGCAAACCCCCGCTGATGATAGGTGATCCCTTGCGTTTAAAGACTGCAGTCGCACTCGTGCTGCTCGGCCTCCTGACACTTTTGGCCGGCATCGGCCAGAGGACCATCTGGGCTCCATCGGAGACATTCACTGCCGCCGTCCCGGCTGGCACCGCTGCCGCTCCACTGACCGTCATCGACCAGAAACTGCGGACCCTCCACGAGGGCCCGGTCAAGGTGACCGTCCAGGGCGACGGGAACTTCATCCTGGCCGCAGGCAGGCCGGACGACGTCCAGGCCTGGGTCGGCCAGACCGCACACAACACCATCTCGGGGGTTTCCGAGGACGAAAAATCCCTGCAGGTCGAACACGCGGACGGTGACGCCACCGCGCCGAACCCCGCCGGATCGGACCTCTGGGTTTCCAGCGAGAACGCCAGCGGCGAACTGGAATACACCTGGACCCCGCCCGCCGACGGCGACTGGACCCTGCTGCTTGCCGCCGACGGCACCAAGCCAGCCCCGGCCTCGGTGTCCATGACCTTCCCGAACGACACGTCCACCCCCTGGGCCGTTCCCCTCATGGTGATCGGCGGCCTGCTGATTCTGGGCGGCATCGCCCTGGCCGTGCTTGCCGGCCGCCACAAGGACGGCGGTGCCGGCGGAGAGGGCGACCGCGGGGTCAGCGGCTACGTACAGCGCGCCCGTGCCCGCAACCAAGCCAAGTCTTCCTCCAAGGTGACCATGCTGGCTGCGGGCCTGACCGCTGCCGTGCTGGCGGGAACCGCCGCCGGCGCCCAGGCCGCCAGTCCGGCGCCGACCCCCAGCGGGAACGCTTCTTCACCGGCGGCTGCCGGCGGCCAGGCGGTGCTGCTGGACTCGCAGTTCCGCCGCATCCTGGAGCAGGTCTCCAGCGCCACGGACGCAGGCGACGCCGCCAAAGACGCTGCGAAGCTCGCGGAGCGGGTGGCCGGTCCGGAGCTGGAAGTCCGCACGCAGAACTACAAGATCCGCTCGCAGGTGGGATCGTACGAGCCCCGCATGCCGGTGCGCTCCACCAAGCTGCTGACCACCGTGGTCACCAGCGACCGGAACTGGCCGCGGTCGGTGCTGGCTGTGACCCAGGGCGACGGCAACGTGGTCCCGCAGATCCTGACCCTGGTGCAGAAGTCGCCGCGCGAAAACTACAAGCTGACGGAGACCACCCCGCTCCAGCCCGGGACCACCTTCCCGACCATCAACCGGGGAGGCACCCAGACCCTGGCCCCCGCGGACAAGGCCGGCCTGCTCTACAGCGGCGAGGAGGCCATGTCCGGCCTGGCGGACAGGCTGACGTCCGCCGACTCGCCCTTCAAGGACAAGCTGGTGGAGGGCGACTCGTCGCCGTACATCGCCGACACCCTGTCCTACCAGGCGGAGGTGGCCAAGGCCGGCGAGAACGGCAACTTCACCTTCACGCACAAGGTGGTCCCCGAAAGCACCGTGGTGTTCCGCACCTCGGACGGGGGCGCCCTGGTCCTGGGCCGGATCAACTTCGGCTTCGAGGGGACCCCCAAGGCCTCCGGCGACAAGCTCACCATCGGTGACGACGCTGCCGCCCTGGCCGGCGGCAAGGAAACCACCACGGGCATGGTCCTGAGCTTCGCCGAATCCATGGCGGTCTACGTTCCGCCGGCTGGTTCCAGTGACCCGATGAAGCTCATTGCGGCCACCCGCGGCCTGGTCGGGGCCAGCTTCAAGTAGCCCCTGACTGTATTACCACCGGCGGCGGCCGGAGTGGCTAGAGTGGGAATCATGAGTTCGCCAGCTTCCCGTCCAGTCCCTCCTGCCGCCGCCAACCCGATTAACCTGCGCGGCGCCGTCGACCTCTCATCGCTGAAGCGCCCGGCAGCTCCTTCCGGCGCCCAGCCCGGTTCCGGCGCCGGGGCGGCCCCGCCGGCGCAGGCCGGCGGACCGGCGGGTGGACCGGAACTGAAGGTCAACGTCACCGAGGCCAACTTCCAGCAGCTAGTGGAACTGTCCGCGCAGGTGCCGGTGGTTTTCGCGCTGTGGGCCTCCTACTCACCGGAGTCCGCGCGGATGCTCGAAACCCTGGATCGCGTGGTTGCCGGCTACGGCGGCCGGCTGGTCCTCGGTGCCGCCGACATCGAAGCCTTCCCGCAGCTCGCCCAGGCCTTCCAAGTGCAGGCCGTGCCCACCGCCGTCGCGGTCCTGAAGGGGCAGCCGGTGCCGCTCTTCCAGGGCGCAGCGGACGAGCAGCAGGTCCGCGGCCTGTTCGACGAACTGCTCAAGGTGGCCGCCGCCAACGGGGTCACCGGAAGCCTGAACGGGGGAGCGGCCGACGCGCAGGAGCCGGCGCCGCTTCCGCCGCTGCACCAGGCCGCCTTCGACGCAATCGAGGCCGGCGACTACACAGCCGCCGCCGAGGCCTACCGCCAGGCCCTGAAGGAAATGCCCTCCGACCACGACGCCAAGGCAGGGCTGGCGCAGGTAGAGCTGATGGCGCGGCTGCAGCCGTTGTCCGCCGGGGACAGCGAAGGCCTCCGCGCGTTGGCCGCCAACGAACCGGACAACCTGGAGGCCCAGCTTGGCGTGGCGGACCTGGATGTCGCCGGCGGCCACGTCGACGACGCCCTGAACCGGCTGGTGGCCTTCATCGGCAGGAACTTCGGCCCGGAGCGCGAAACCGCCCGGATCCGGCTGCTGGAACTGTTCGACGTGGTGGGCGCCGCTGACGGGCGCGTCGCCAAGGCACGGCAGGCGCTGGCCCGGGTGCTCTTCTAGTGCCGGGCCTGTTCGATCCCCTGGCCCTGCGCTCCCTCGAGCTGCAGCACCGGGGCTGGGTCTCACCCATGTGCCAGTACAGCTGCGATCCCGACGACGCCCCCGGCGTTCCCAACGACTGGCACCTGGTGCACCTGGGCGGGTTCGCCGTCGGCGGCGCCGCGCTGATCCTCACCGAAGCGGCCGCCGTGAACGCCCAGGGCAGGATCAGCCCACGGGACGCCGGGCTGTACAACGACGAGCAGGCCGGGGCCTGGCAGCGGATCATCAGCTTTGTCCACCGGAACGGTTCCGCCAAGGCCAAAATCGGGGTGCAGCTGGCGCACGCCGGCAGGAAGGCGTCCACGTACTGGCCCTTTTCCGGCCGGCACGGCAGCGTCCCGGCGTCCGACGGCGGCTGGGACACCGTGGGCCCGTCGGCCACGGCCTTCGAGGGCTACGCCGCGCCTGCGGCCATGAGTGAAGAGCAGATCCAGGACGTCATCGCCGATTTCGCGGCAGCCGCGGCCCGCGCTGTCGAGGCAGGCTTTGACACCGTGGAAATCCACGGTGCGCATGGCTACCTGCTGCACCAGTTCCAAAGCCCGCTGATCAATTCACGCGAGGACCGTTGGGGCGGCGACGAGGCAGGCCGCAACCGGCTGACGCTCGCCGTGGTGGACGCGGTCCGGGCCGTCATTCCCGATTCGATGCCGCTGCTGCTGCGGATCTCGGCAAGCGACTGGGCTCCGGGCGGGGTGGAACTTCCTGCCTCTGTCCGCCTGGCGCGGGAAGCGGCTGCGCACGGCGTGGACCTGGTGGATGTCTCCAGCGGCGGGGCCGTGGCCCACCAGAAGATCACGCCCGGGCCCGGCTACCAGACAGGGTTCTCGGCCGCGATCCGCGCTGAGGCCGGTGTCCGCACCGGAACCGTGGGGTTGCTGACCACGCCGGGGCAGGCGGAGCACGCCATCGCCACGGGCCAGGCGGACGGCGTCTTCATCGCCCGGGCGGCGCTGCGGGACCCGCACTGGTGGCTCCGCGCGGCCTTCGAACTGGGCCACGACCTCGCCTGGCCGCCGCAGTACGAGCGCGCCGTTCCGCGGCGCACCTTCTGAGGCCGGTCCGCAGATGACCGGCCGGCCCGCGCAGGCAGGGCAGGCCCGGCCAGGTCAGCCCAGGAGGTCATCCACGTAGCACCAGCGCCACAGCTCACCCGGTTCGATGCTGCGCATCACGGGGTGGCCGGTCTCCCTGAAGTGGCGGCTGGCATGCCGGCCGGGGGAGGAATCGCAGCATGCCACATTTCCGCATGCCAGGCACATCCGCAGGTGGACCGGGGACGTTCCCTCCCGTACGCAGCCAGCACACGAGGGGTTGGCGGGGGCCGGGGCCGGCATGGCGGCCGTGAGGTGGGCGCACACGCCGCCCGGCTGGGACAGGCCCTCGCCGCCGCCGTCCACCCCGGTCCCGAGTTCGTGGAGGGACGCGTCGAGCATGGACTCCTCGACGTCCAGCCGTTCCAGGACCTCACTGAGCACCTCATGCGCGAAGTCCCCGCCGCGCCTGAGCTCCAGGATCTTGTCGCGTTCAGCCTCGAGCATTGCCATCCGGAGTTGTGCATAGCGCTGGCTGGGGGTGGCTGCCTCCGAGCCAGGCCTGCCCAGCCGCTCCCACGCCGCTAGCCCGCGCTCCTGGGTGCGCCGCCTGAGCATGTCCGTGACCTCCGGCGGGTCGCTGTCGCGGCGCAGCTGCTCAAGCCGTTCCATCCCGGCGGCGGTGGCCAGTTGCATCAGTGCGGCCTGGTTCAGGGCGTCCTCGCGTTTGTCCGGTCCGGGCACTCCCAGCACCCGGATCAGCGCCGGCAGCGTGAACCCCTGGAGCACCAGGGTCCCGGCCACCACCACCATGGCGGCCAGGACCAGGACGTTGCGGTGTTCCAGGCCGTCCGGCAAGGTCAGGACCGCCGCCAGGCTCACCACACCGCGCATGCCGGCCCAGGAGACAATGGCGGCGAACTGCCAGGGTGGCGCCGGGTCCTTCCGGCGCACAGCGGGGACCAGGCGGGGCAGATAGGTGGCCGGAAAAACCCAGACGGGCCGCAGCAGCAGCACCGCGAGCAGGATCACGGCGCAGCCAAGCCACACCCGGCCTGCCCCCAGCGAGTCATCCTGGACGCTGTCGATGATGCTGCGTACCTGAAGGCCGATCAGGAGGAACACCGCGTTCTCCAGCAGGAACTGCACGGTGTCCCAGTTGCTCCGGGCGCTTTGCCGGGCGGCCCCGTTCGGCATGGAGGGCGCCTTCGTGCCCATGGCCAGGCCGGTGACGACGACGGCGAGGACCCCCGACGCGTGGATGGCCTCCGCGGGGAGGAAGGCGACGAAGGGGGCCATCAGCGATGTCGAGGTATTGATGGCCACGTTGCTGATCCGCTTCCGGATTTCGGTGAGGACATATGCGGCAGCCAGTCCCACTGCCAGGCCGCCGCCGGCTGCCAGGACGAAACCGCCGGCCACATCCAGGGCGGACACGGAACCGGCGATGGCCGCCACCGCGGCGCGCAGGCACACCAGTGCCGTGGCATCGTTGACCAGCGATTCACCTTCCAGGATGTTCACGATGCGCCGGGGCATGCCGACCCTGCGCGCGATGGCCGTGGCGGCCACGGCATCCGGCGGGGCCACCACCGCGCCGAGGGCTATTGCTGCGGCGAGCGGGATTTCCGGGAACAGCCACCACACCACCAGGCCCACGGCCAGCGTGCCGAAGATGACGTAGCCCACCGACAACAACCCGATGGAACGCCGGTTCGATGTGAAGTCGAACAGCGATGTCCGGAACGCGGCCGCATACAGCAGCGGCGGCAGCAGGCCGACCAGCACCAGCTCGGGGTTCAGCTCCACCGGCGGGATGAACGGCAGGAAAGAGGCTGCCACGCCCGCCACAACGAGCAGCAGCGGAACCGGGACGTTGACCGTGCGGCCAAGGGCGCTTGCGGCGCAGACCACCGCAACGATGGCCAGCAGGCCCAGCGCAATATCCATGAGGTTAGTCTGGCACCGACCGCCCACCGTGAGGCTAGGCTGAGCGGTATGACAACTCCGATGCCCGGCCGCGCCCCGGAGGCGGTACCCGTTGCCGCGCTGTCCATCCGTGGCCTGGCCAAACGGTTCGGCGGAAAAATCGCCGTGGAAGGGATCAGCCTGGAGGTCCCGGCGGGTTCGTTCTTCGGAATCGTGGGGCCCAACGGCGCCGGCAAAACCACCACGCTGTCCATGGCCACCGGGCTCCTGCGCCCCGACTTCGGCACTGCCCTGGTCCACGGCGTGGACGTCTGGCAGCATCCACTGGACGCCAAACGGCTGATGGGAATCCTGCCCGACGGGGTGCGGCTTTTCGACCGCCTGACCGGAGAGCAGCTGATCACCTACGCGGGGCTGCTGCGCGGGATGCAGCGGGACGTGGTGGCGGCCCGGGTGGGGGAGCTGCTGGCCGCCATGGACCTCACCGAGGACGCCGGGACGCTGGTGGTGGACTACTCGGCGGGCATGACCAAGAAGATAGCGCTCGCCTCCGCCATGATCCATGCGCCGCGGGTGCTGGTGCTCGACGAACCCTTCGAAGCCGTCGATCCCGTGTCGGCAGCCAACATCCGCTCCATCCTGGACCGCTACGTCGCGTCCGGGGGCACCGTGATCGTGTCCAGCCATGTCATGGACCTCGTCCAGCGGATGTGCGACCACGTGGCGGTGGTTGCCCGCGGCCGCCTTCTGGCCGCAGGAACCGTGGACCAGGTCCGCGCGGGAGCTTCCCTGGAGGACCGGTTCGTGCAACTGGTGGGCGGCCACAGCCACACGGAGGGGCTGGAATGGTTGCGCACCTTCTAAGGCTCAAGCTCACGCTGCTGCGCAACGGGCTTCGCCGCAGCCGCTGGCAGCTGGTGGGCATGGCCATCGCCGGGCTCTATGCGCTCGGTGTGGTGGCGACGCTGATCCTTGCCCTGGTCCTGCTGCGCACAGCCAGCCAGGAAATCGCGCACACCGCGGTGGTCCTGGGCGGAGCCGCAGCCGTGCTTGGCTGGGGCATCATTCCCTTGGTGGCGTCCGCCACGGACATGACCCTCGACCCCGCCCGCTTCACCACCTTCGCGATCCCCATGCCGCAGATGCTGGCCGGGCTGGCCCTCGGCGGCCTGATCGGGATCCCCGGGCTGGCTACCCTGCTGGTGGCGTTGTCCACGGTCGTGACCTGGTCGCGCGGCGCGCTGCCGGCGCTCGCCGCCCTGCTGGGTGCGTGCCTGGGTGTGATGACCTGCGTGGTGCTGGCCAAGGTGGCCACCACCGCGACGGCCAGCCTCGCCGCATCCCGGCGCTTCAAGGACACCAGCTCCATCGCCTTCATGGTGCCCCTGGTCCTGCTCGGCCCCATCGTGGCAGCCGTGGGCCGCGGCATCTCCGCCTCCGCCGGGTTCCTGCCCGACTTTGCCCGCACGCTCTCATGGACTCCCCTCGGCGCGCCGTGGGCCCTGGCCGGCGATGTGGCGGCCGGCCGCGCAGGGTCCGCTGCGCTGAAACTGCTCCTTTCCCTGGCGACCCTCGCCGCCCTGGCCTGGTGCTGGAAACTGCTCCTGGAGCGCGCACTGGTCACGCCCCCGTATGCCGGCGGCACGAAGCGCAAGGGCAGCCGGCTGGGACTGCTGGGTGTTCTGCCGGCAACTCCCGCCGGCGCCGTCATGGCACGGTCGCTCACTTACTGGCTCCGCGACCCCCGATATTCCGGATCCTTGGTGGTCATTCCGCTGCTTCCTGTGGTGCTGGCGTTCCAGGGGACGCAAACCGGGAACTACGGCAGCCTGGCCTTCCTGGCCCCGCTGTCCGCCTTCATCCTGGCCTGGTCCATTTCCGCCGACGTGTCCTATGACAACACGGCGTTCGCCCTGCACCTGGCCACAGGCGTGTCCGGATTGGCGGACCGGCTGGGCAGGGCACTGGCCTGCCTGGCCTTTGCGTTGCCGGTGGTGCTGGTGTTCTCGGTGGGCTACGCCGCCTTCAGCCACGACTGGGCGGCCCTTCCCGGCCGCCTGGGATTCAGCCTGGGAATACTCTTCACGGGCCTTGGCCTGTCCTCGGTGGTCTCGGCCCGCTACACGGTCACGGTTCCGCTGCCCGGTGACAGCCCGTTCAAGAAGCCGCCCGGCAACGTGGGGCAGACCCTGGCCGTGCAGTTCCTGGGCATGGCCGTCCTGGGTGTCCTGGTCCTGCCCGAAGCTGCGCTGCTGCTGGCTGAGGGGATCACGGGCAACGCTGTCTTCGGCTGGCTCACCCTGGGCGCCGGCGTGGTGCTGGGGCTGCTGCTGTTCGGGGCCGGTGTCCGGCTGGGCGGCAAATGGCTCGACGCCCGGGGACCGGACCTCCTGGCGCAGGTTTCGGTGAACCGCTGACAGTTACGGAAGGGAACAGCATGGAAGTAGTCATCCTCGGCGGCAGCAAACAGATTGGCAGGCTGGCGGCGGACGCCATCGAGGAACTGGTCCGGCGCAAGCCGGACGCGGTCCTGGGCCTGGCCACCGGTTCCTCGCCGCTGCCCGTCTACGACGAACTGGCGGCCCGGCACGGTGCGGGCCTGGATTTCAGCCACACGTCGGCCTTCGCCCTCGACGAATACGTGGGGCTGCCGGCGGGACATCCGGAGTCCTACCGGGAGGTGGTCCGCAGGGAATTCACCAACCGGGTCAACATCGCCCCCGGGAACGTCCACGGGCCGGACGGCGCCGCCACGGACATCCCGGGTGCCTGCGCGGCCTATGAAGAGGCGATCCGGACGGCGGGCGGAATCGACCTGCAGTTGCTGGGCGTCGGCACGGACGGCCACATCGCGTTCAACGAACCTGGTTCCTCCTTTGCCTCACGGACGCGGATCAAGAGCCTCATCGAGCAGACCCGCCGGGACAATGCCCGGTTCTTCAAGAGCCTGGCCGAGGTGCCCCACCATGTCCTGACGCAGGGCCTGGGCACCATCATGGAAGCCCGGCATGTGATCCTGCTCGCCACGGGCGCGCAAAAGGCGCAGGCGGTCCGTGACTTCGTGGAGGGGCCGGTGGCCGCCATCTGCCCGGCGTCGGTGCTGCAGTTCCATCCCCACGCCACCGTCCTGGTGGACGAGGCCGCCGCTTCCTCCCTGCGGCTCGCCGATTTTTACCGGCACACCTACGACCACAAGCCCGCCTGGCAGGGCCTGTAGCACCGGCCGGGGCCGTGCGTCCCATGCCGGACAGGGCGGCGGCGGCCCCCGCGGGAGGCCGGTTTCCTCGTCCCGGGGGCGTGCCGCCGTCGGACGCCGGGCCGGTGGAAC
The DNA here is from genome assembly GCF_054890965.1 of Arthrobacter sp. C152. NCBI lineage: Bacteria > Bacillati > Actinomycetota > Actinomycetes > Micrococcales > Micrococcaceae > Arthrobacter > Arthrobacter sp. C152. The sequence continues at coordinate 4,304 of NZ_JBTZSU010000007.1, read as the reverse complement.
GGCTAAGATGGGTGGCATGACTAGCATGACGGACCCTCTCGAAAACGACCCGATGCGCGAGCTTTCCGGGGCTGGAACGTCCACGGCCACCATTGAGCGCGAGGAACTGCGCCAGGAAGTGGAACCGGGGGACCGGGAGCGCTTTTCGCACTATGTGCGGAAGGAAAAGATCATGGAGTCGGCGATGACCGGCGAGCCCGTCATCGCGCTGTGCGGCAAGGTCTGGACGCCGGGCCGGGATCCCAAGAAGTTCCCGGTATGCCCCACCTGCAAAGAGGTGTACGAGGGCCTGCGCCCGGGCAATGACGGCGGCAAGGGTCCCGGAGGGGACTCGGGCAGCAACAAGTAGTGACGGAGACGCTCTTTGGCGGCCCCACCCTGCCTCCGGCTTATCCGGAACGTGCAGCCTGGGGAACCGCCCCGAAACTCCGTGCCTGGCAGCAGGAAGCCCTCGACCTTTACCTGAAGAACAGTCCGCGCGACTTCCTCGCGGTGGCAACCCCTGGCGCAGGCAAGACCACGTTCGCGCTGCGGATCGCCTCGACGCTCATCGACTCCGGGGCGGTCAACCGGGTCACGATCGTGGCCCCCACGGACCACCTTAAGCGGCAGTGGGCGGACGCGGCAGCCCGGGTGGGCATCGCCATCGACCCCAACTTCAAGAACTCCGACGGCCAGCACGGGCGCGGGTTCATCGGCGTGGCCGTCACGTACGCCCAGGTGGCCAGCAAGCCGCTGCTGCACCGCGCCAAGACCGAGGCCGCCCGCACCCTGGTGATCCTGGACGAAATCCACCACGGCGGCGAGGCCCTGTCCTGGGGCGACGGCCTGCGCGAGGCGTTCGATCCCGCGGTGCGCCGGCTCGCCCTGACGGGTACGCCGTTCCGTTCCGACACCTCGCCCATCCCGTTCGTAGAATACGCCGAGGACCGGGACGGCATCCGGCGTTCCAAGGCCGACTACACGTACGGCTACGGCAACGCGCTGCGCGACCACGTGGTCCGGCCCGTGATGTTCATGGCTTACTCCGGCCAGATGCGCTGGCGCACCAGTGCCGGTGAGGAGATGGCGGCGTCACTGGGCGAGGCCGCGGTCACGAAGGACATCACCAGCCAGGCATGGCGGACCGCCCTTAACCCGGCCGGTGAATGGATCCCCGCCGTCCTGGCCGGTGCCGACAAGCGCCTCAGCGAGGTCCGGCGCACCGTTCCCGACGCCGGTGGCCTGGTCATCGCCACCGACCACGAGGACGCCCGCGCCTACGCCGGCCAGCTGAAGAAGATCACGGGCGAGTCGCCCACGGTCATCCTGTCCGACGACGCGAAGGCCTCCAGCAAGATCGAGGAGTTTTCCGCCGGCGACAAGCGCTGGATGGTGGCGGTGCGCATGGTGTCCGAAGGCGTGGACGTTCCCCGCCTGTCCGTCGGTGTCTACGCCACATCCACCTCCACGCCGCTGTTCTTCGCGCAGGCCGTGGGCCGCTTCGTGCGTGCCCGCAAGCGCGGCGAGACGGCGTCGGTGTTCCTGCCCTCGGTCCCTACGCTGATGGCGCTGGCCAACTCCATGGAGATGGAACGCGACCACGCCCTGGACCGGCCGGAGAAGGAGGACGGCGACGGCCTGTTCAACCCCGAAGACTCGCTCATGGCGGAGGCCAACCGCGAAGACAAGGCCTCGGACAGCCTGACCAAGGGCAAGTTCGAGGCGCTGGACTCGCAGGCTTCCTTTGACCGCGTGTTGTTCGACGGCGGCGAGTTCGGCACCGGCGGCGAGGTGGGGTCCGACGACGAGATGGACTTCCTGGGCATCCCCGGGCTCCTCGACGCCGAACAGGTGGGGACGCTGCTGCGGCAGCGCCAGCACGAGCAGCTGAACAGGAAGAACCGGAAAGCCGCACCGGCCGCGGAGCCCGCCGCGCCAGCCGTTCCGGACCACCGCATGCTGATGGACCTGCGCAACGAACTGGCCAAGAACGTGGCTGCGTGGGCTGCCAGGACCGGCACGCCCCACGGTGTGGTGCACACGAAGCTGCGGACGGTCTGCGGTGGACCGCCGGTCGCCCAGGCCAACGAGGAACAGCTGCAGGCGCGGCTGCGGAAGCTCCAGGACTGGTTCATCGGCCGCAAGTAGTGCTCAGGCGACGTCCACGCCGCCGAGCTCCATTTCAGCCACCGCCTCTTCGAGGTCCTCGGCGATGCCTGCGGTCAGTGACCTGAGGACGGTCACGCCGTAGCCTGCCTGGACCGCGTCTAGCGAGGTGGCCTTCACGCAGTAGTCGGTGGCGATGCCCACCACCACCACGTCCTCGACGTCGTGGCTCTGCAGCCAGTCATCCAGTCCGATGGCGTCCCCGTCGGCCAGCCGTTCAGCGTCGGCGGCGGCGGCCAGTCCGCCGGGTTGCCGTTCACCGGTGGGGACAGCGTCTTCGGGTGCCAGCAGCCCTTCGAAACCGGAGTACGCGGCGGCGTACTGCCCCTTCCGGAAGTAGGCCTGGATGTATTCGGTGTCGAGGTCGGGGTGCAGCTCCGCGCCCCGGGTGCCGGCCACGCAGTGCGGCGGCCAGCTGTCCTTGTAGTCGGGAGTGTCGGAAAAATGGCTGCCGGGATCGATGTGCCAGTCCTGGGTGGCCACCACATGGTCGAACTGGCCGTGGTGGGCGTCCAGGTATTCGCTGATGGCACCGGCCACGGCCGCGCCGCCGGGGACAGCGAGCGAACCGCTCTCGCAGAAATCGTTCTGGACGTCAACGATGATCAAGGCCCGGGACATCAGTCCTCCTCAGTTGTCTTCATAGAGAGTGGGGATCGCAGCCTCGCCGCGCTGGAGCCGGTTGACCACCGGCGGCAGTTCCGCCATTGACTCCGCGTGCCGCTGGCGGGCCCGCACCACTCCCTCGTGGCCGGTCCATCCCGGCAGCAGCTCGCCGTTCTTCATGAACTGCTGCAGCAGCGGCCGGTCGTTGCCGTCGTCCTCGGGACGATGGGCCACGCCCACCACTTCAGCGGTGGCGGTACCGCGCTCGTTCAGCTTGCGCAGCGCGTATTTCCGCCCGCCGACGCTCGCCTTGTTCTTGGCTGCCTTGGCCACGGACACGAAATTCCCGTCGTCGTCCGTGCGGCTGACGAGCTTGTACACCATGCTGGCGGTAGGGGCCCCCGAGCCTGTCACGAGCGAGGTGCCCACGCCGTAGGAGTCCACCGGTGCGGACTGCAGCGCTGCGATGGCGTACTCGTCAAGGTCGGACGTGACAACGATCTTGGTGTTTTCGTTGCCGAGGTCATCCAGCAGCCGGCGCACCCACTGCGCCTGGTCCACCAGGTCGCCGGAGTCCAGCCGGACCGCGCCCAGCCGGTGCCCGGCCAGGTCAACGGCCGTGCGGACAGCCTTTTCGACGTCGTACGTGTCCACCAGCAGCGACGTGCCCTCGCCAAGCGAGGCTATCTGCGCCTCGAAGGCGTCCCGCTCAGTGTCATGCAGCAGGGTGAAGGAGTGGGCCGCGGTGCCCACGGTCTTCACGCCGTAGCGGATACCGGCCTCGAGGTTGGACGTGCTGTCAAAGCCGGCAATGATTGCCGCCCGTGCCGATGCCGGGGCCGCTTCCTCGTGCGTGCGCCGTGACCCCATTTCGATGCAGGGCCGGCCGTGCGCGGCACTGACCATCCGGGACGCGGCGGAGGCGATGGCGGTGTCGTGGTTAAGGACGGAGAGGATGTACGTCTCCAGCATGCACGCCTCTGCAAACGTGCCCTCGACAATGAGGATCGGGGAGTTGGGGAAGTACGCCTCGCCTTCCGCGTAGCCCCAGATATCGCCGGAGAACCTGTAGTCGCGCAGGTATTCCAGAGTCTCCGCGTTAACTACCCGGGTACGTTCCAGGAATTCCAGTTCCGCCTCGCCGAAGCGGAAGTTGGCGATGCCTTCCAGGAGGCGGCCCGTGCCTGCCACGATGCCGTAGCGCCGGCCGTCCGGCAGCCGCCGGGCGAACGCCTCGAACACGGACCTGCGGTGCGCCGCGCCCGAATGGAGGGACGCCTGCAGCATGGTCAGCTCGTAGTGGTCGGTGTAAAAGGACGTGCGGGGATGCTCCCAGCCGGCTGAGGTGCTCACGAAAATCACTCTATCCCCCACCGCCTCCCACGTCTCGCTTCGCTTCGCCGCGGGGCCCTCGACGGCGTGGCCCTCCCCACCGCCTCCCACGTCTCGCTTCGCTTCGCCGCGGGGCCCTCGACGGCGTGGCCCTCCCCACCGCCTCCCACGTCTCGCTTCGCTTCGCCGCGGGGCCCTCGACGGCGTGGCCCTCCCCA